>CANCOY010000054.1 GCA_947379865.1 Acetobacteraceae bacterium | reverse complement strand
GTGGTGGCCTCCATCGAGCCGCGCGGCATGGTGGCGGAATATGACACGGCGGTGGACCGCTATGTGGTGCACATGGGCACCCAGGGCGTGTTCGGCATGCGCCGCACCATCGCCAAGAACCTGAATGTTGCCGAAGACCGCGTGCGGGTGATCACCCCCGATGTGGGCGGCAGCTTTGGCATGAAGGGGTTTGATTATCCCGAATATGGCCTGATCCCCTGGGCGGCAAAGCTGCTGGGCCGGCCGGTGAAGTGGACGAGCAGCCGCAGCGAAGCCTTCCAGAGCGATACCCAGGGCCGCGAGCAGCATGTGCGTGCCGAACTGGCGCTGGATGCCAATGCGCGCTTCCTCGCCATCCGCTGCAACACCGAAGCCAATATGGGCGCCTATCTCTCGTTCTATGCGCCGCTGATTGCCACGGTGGCGGGCTTCCGCCTGCTGACTGGTGCCTATGCCATTCCGGCGGCCTATGTGAACGTGAAGTGCGTGCTGACCCACACCAACTGGCTGGATGCCTATCGCGGCGCCGGCCGGCCGGAAGTCTCGTACATTGTGGAGCGGCTGGTGGATGCGGCGGCGCGGGAAACCGGCCTCGGGCCGGTGGAGATCCGCCGGCGCAATCTTGTGCCGACCGAGGCCATGCCGTGGAAGACGCCGTGCCTGGCGGTTTATGACTCCGGCAATTTCGTACGCAACATGGACATTGCGATTGAGCGGGCCGACTGGGCCGGTTTCCCCGCCCGCCGTGCGGCGGCCAAGGCAAAGGGCAAGCTGGCCGGTATCGGCATGTCCTATTATGTCGAGGTGACGGCCAATGGCCCGCAGGAGGCGGCCGACATCCGCTTTGAGGCTGATGGCCGCATCAGCATGCGGATTGGCTGCGGCCCCTCTGGCCAGGGGCACGAGACAGCCTTTGCCCAGATCCTGGAAGACCGGCTGGGCGTGCCCTTTGACGCCGTCGACTTCATCTTTGGTGATTCCGACGACCTGAAGCAGGGCGGCGGCACCGGCGGCGCCAAGACCCTGATGCTGGCAGGCACGGCCCTTGCCGATGTGTCGGACAAGATCATCGCCAAGGGCAAGCGCCTGGCCGGGCACATCATGGAGGCGTCCGAGGCCGATATCGAGTTCAACGACGGCACCTTTGCCATTGCCGGTACCGACCGGCGCATCGGCATCATGGAACTGGCCCGCCAGGCGCGCGGCATGCAGGGCCTGCCGGAAGAGCTGGCAAATGGCCTCGACGAGACGGGCTTTTCGACGTCGGCCATCAACACCTATCCCAATGGCTGCCACATCTGCGAGATCGAGGTGGATGAGCTGACGGGCGCGGTGGACGTAAAGCGTTACACCCTGGTAGACGATTTTGGCCTGGTGATGAACCCGCTGATCCTCGACGGCCAGATCCATGGTGGCCTGATGCAGGGCCTGGGCCAGGCGCTGCTGGAAGATGCGGTGTTTGATGCGGAAAGCGGCCAGCTGCTGTCGGGCTCCTTCATGGACTATGCCATGCCGCGCGCCAGCGACGCCGCCAAGGTGATCGACATCACCTATAACAACACGCCGTGCGCCACCAATGTGCTGGGCATCAAGGGCGCCGGTGAGGCGGGCACCGTAGGCGCGCTGGGTGCCGCCATGAACGCCGTGGTGGATGCGCTGGCGCCGCTTGGTATCAGCCATATCGACATGCCGGCCACGCCGCTGAAGATCTGGCAGGCGATCCGCAAGGCCAAGGGCTAAGCGCTCAGCCGCTCTCTGGCCCAAATAAAAACGGCCGCCCCTCCCACCGGAAGGGCGGTCGTTCTTGTGTGAAGAGCCTACCAGCCGAAGCGCAGGCCGGCGCTGATGGTGTTGATCTGGTCCTTCCGGCCCAGGTCGCCGTCATAGCGGACGAAACCTGACACATTACCCGACAGGGCCGTGCCAAGGCCCAGGCCGATCAGGGCGGAGTCCTTTTGCGGGGCAATGCCCTCTGCCCGGAAGGCGGCCGTGGGCACGGCTGCAAAGGCAAGGTCCACCCCTTGCGCGCCGTTCTTCAGCTCATGTGCCCAACCGGCGCGCAGGGTTACATCCAGCTTGCCCTTTGTGCCCACCTCAAGGCTGTGGCGCGCATCGGCGCCCAGCACCGTGCGGATGGACGGCGTGCGGCTGGCGCCCACCTTCATGTTCAGGCTATCGGCGCCGTCTTCGGTATAGGCGCTCTGCCACAGGACCGAGGATTGCAGGCCGACAAAGGGGGTCAGCGTGGCGGCGCCCATGGCCATGTCATAGCCGGTTTCAAGCTCGCCCATCAGCTGGTTGCCATGGGTCTGGCCCTTGGCCTCGGCAGTGATGACGGGCGCGCTCTGGATGTTCAGGGCGCGGCTGGTTTCGATGCTGCTGTAGCCATAGCCAAGGGTGCCGTTCACATAGACCCGGTTCGCCCGCCAACCGCCATAGAGCGTGAGGGCGGAAGTATCGATTGAGGCCTCGTTGGCCAGCCGCTTCTGATTGAAGTCGCTGCGGGCAAAAGCAAGGGAGACGCCCAGGGTCAGGTCCGGGCGGATCCGCTTGTCGAGGCCAACAGCACCGCCGCCGGTGGTTAAATCGGCCTTGCCGCTGTCGGCATCGCCAGCCATCCGGCCAAACGTGCCAAAGCCGCTCATCCAGGCGCCGAGCCCGTTGAGGTCACCAAAGCGGGCCGACAGGGCGCTGGCATCATTGGCCGTGGGCGTGGCGGCATAGAGCCCGGCATCGGCAAACTGGACGCGGGTGAGGCCCGGCGCATCGGCAGTGCCGGTTATGGATTCGGGGGCCATCACTTTCAGGGCCACAAAGGTCTCGCCGGTGATCATCCGTGCGGACAACCCTGTTGATGACCCAATACCTCCCTGCAAGCCGCCAGCGCCCGACAGCTGGGCAAAAGTGCTTTGCGCGCCGTCCGTCGTCTGGCCAATCAGGCCATTGATGAAGGTCTCAAGGGCGGTGCCCGTGGGGACCTTGTCCAGCACCTCTGCCACCGCCCGCTGGTTGCCGGTCACAGCCGCACTGGCAAACGACTCCGTCTGATAGGCCCGGGGGGAGATGTTTGAAGTGTTGTTGGCGGGGGTGTTGTTGGCCGGCGGGGTATTGTCGGCCGGCGGGGTGTTGTCAGCGGGCGGGGTGTTGTCGGCCGGCGGGGTGTTGTCGACGGGCGGGGTATTGTCGACGGGCGGGGTGTTGTCGGCCGGCGGGGTGTTGTCGGTGTCACTCACCAAATCGACATACACCTCGTTCGCCGTGTAGCGGAGTGTCGGCGCCACGAAGGCGAGGTTCTCGGTCATGCTGTCGAATTTGGTGCCCCCAAGGCCGCCGCCTGCGCTCAGGATCTGGCGGGCTGCCAGGTTTGTGAGATTGACGGCCGAGACCAGATCCACCTTGCCGGCCAGGCGCGCCGTGCCGGTAATGTTCAGTTTGCCGACGGATGAATCCGTGAAGCCCACGCGCAGCACGCCGTTGCTGGTCTGCACGAAATTGCCGTTTATGTTCAGGGTCTGGGGCGCAGCGGTGGAGCCAGGCGTCAGGGTGCCATCGTTGGTAACGGTCCCAAAGCCGGCCGTGCCCACCACTTCCCATTTGGCGCCATTCTCGATCTTGAGATCCTTGAAGCCAATAAAATTGGTCAGATCCTGCTGGGCGCCATTCGCTCCCCGCATGATGACCGTGCCGCTTGTGTTTGACGGGTCGTTGAATTCGTTAAGATTCTTGACCGCCCCGAAAATGCGCGAGCCCGCGCCAAGGATCACGGTGGCGGCCTGCTCCTTGAACACGATGGCCGGGACGCCTGAGGTCTCGGCGCGAATGGTGCCGTAGTTGGTGATTGTCGCAGTGCTGTCGGCTCCCGTCTGGTTGTTGACTCTAATGGCAGCTTTGCCACCGGAACTGCCGCTCTGGATGATCAATCCACCCGCGCTGTTCGTGATATTGGCTTGGCCTTGGGCGTCTATACCGTATTCTGTTCCCGAGATCCGACCTGCATTTTCAATGAGAACAACACTACCTGCCAAAATGCCAGTTCGACCAGTGATCGTGCCACCAGACTTGTTGTAGATAGTTGGCGTGTTTCTGACACCATTGTTTACGGCTTCAACCCGACCATAATTCGTGAATGTTCCATTGGACATCTTGATTGCAGAGCCGCCGCTGGTGATCACGGCGCCTGCGTTGTTTTGCAGGATGTTATTGCCAAAAAAATACAGACCATTCGTAGTTGAATAGCGCGAAGTGATACCCCCGGCACCTGCGGGGTTCTGGGCGTTGATCGTGCCATTGTTTGTAATCGTGCAGTCAGACTTGTTGAGGTAGATCGCCAACCCCGTGGGGGCCGTCAGCGTCACGCCTGAATCGATGAAGGTCTCCTTGGAGAAATTGCACGCACCCGTGCCTGAGGCCGGCGCGGTGAGGTGCAGGGGCGGCGGTGGTGCCGCCGCTGCGGGTGATGCCGCTGCCGCCAGCAGCAATGCCGTGGCGCTGGCGGTGCCGAGCAGGGTGGCCAGACGGACGCCGGTTCCGCGCCCCGTGAGGGGGGCAGCATCTTTTGACGCAACAGGCAGCATGAGAAAACCCCAATTATAAGGAGATCTTGCAGGCGTGGTTTCACCTGATTGGGGAAATTATCAATTCTCCCAAATCATGTAAATACTCTTCTTATTTCCCTTTTATTGGCCCCAGCGCCGACGGTGCCGGTCTGGCCCCTGGGACCAAGGTCGGCGCGAGGGGGCACCACCGGCATGGCCGCCGCACCGGCCGGGCAGATCAGAATTCGGAACGTGAAAGTTCTTCTGCAGACAGACCGTCAGATGAGCCTGAAAAACACAGGAATCCCGGAGCGTCGTATTTTTCCCCATCATCGGCTGAATTTTGGGCGCAGGCGGCCCGCCCGGCACAGGGGCTGCAGGTCACGCACATTGACAATCTGTCAGGTGACTGTCATCTCAACGCTTCTGATCCATAACCCCTGTGGAAGCGCCTTTACGGCGACTTCCTGACCGCGCGCTTGCGGCAAAGTGAGAGTCCATGGCTGGTCCACTTCCCGGCGGCTCTGCCGCGCTTGTCACCGGCCCCGTCATGCGGCGCATCGAAGGCATTGTCTTTGGCCTGAGGGCGCCGATCCTGCTGCTCCTCTTTGCGCTGACGGTGGTGATGGGCTTTCACGCCTCTCACCTGCGGCTTGATGCCGGGCTGGAAAAGACCCTGCCCATCGGCCACGAATATGTGGATACCTTCCTGAAGTATCAGGACACGCGCTTTGCCGGTGCCAACCGCATCCTGATTGTGCTGGAGAACCGCAAGGGCGACATCTTCACACCCGAATTCCTGAACACGGTCAAGAACGCCACCAATGACGTGTTCTTCATCCGGGGCATTGCGCGCGGCACCGTCACCTCGCTGTGGACCGGCAACACCCGCTTTCTGGAGGTAACGGAAACCGGCTTTGACGCCGGCGACGTGATCCCCGCCACGTTCACGGCCACGGCCGAGAGCATGGACATGGTGCGCCAGAATGCACTGAAGGCCAATCTGGTGGGCAGGCTGATTTCCAAAGATTTCCACTCCACCATGATCCAGGCGGAAGTGCAGGACATCGATCCCACCACACGCAACCGCCTCGACTATTTCGCCGTGGCCAAAACGCTTGAGACCGACATCCGCGCCAAGTATGAGAACGACGATGTCTCGGTGAAGATCGTCGGCTTTGCCAAGCTGGTGGGCGACATTGCCGATGGCGCGGCAGGCGTGGTTGAATTCTTCATCGTGGCGTTCCTGCTGACCGTGCTGATGGTCTATCTCTACTCGCGCTCCTGGCGGCTGACGGGCGTGACCCTGGCGGCCTCACTCTGCTCGCTGATCTGGCAGTTTGGCCTGCTGAACATTCTGGGCTATGGGCTGGACCCGCTGGCGATCCTGGTGCCCTTCCTGGTCTTTGCCATTGGTGTGTCCCACGGGGTGCAGCAGCTCAACATGATCGGGGCGGAAATCGCCGCCGGCCGTAACCGTGTGGATGCCGCCCGGGCCACCTTCAGCTTTCTGCTGATCCCCGGCATGGTGGCGCTGGCCACCTGCCTCGCTGGCTTTGGCACCCTCTACATCATTCCCATCGGCATGATCCGTGAACTGGCCATCACGGCCAGCATCGGGGTGGGCCTGAAGATCATCTCCAACCTCGTCATGCTGCCGCTGATGGCCTCCTATGTGGCGCCGGGTGGCAGCTATGGCGAGACGGTGCGTGCCTCCATGGAGCGGCGCGAGCGCTTCTGGCCGGTGCTGGCCAAGATCGCCCTGCCGCGCAATGCCTTCATGCTGATCGGCTTTTGCATCGTCCTGGGGGTTACCGGCAGCTATATCTCGCGCGGCCTGCAGATTGGCGACGTGCATGCGGGCGCCGCTGAACTGCGCCCCGACGCACGTTACAATGTCGACACCCGCTTCATTGCCGACAACTTTGCCCTCGGCATGAACCTGATGACGGTGATGATCGAGGCCAAGGAGGCGGCCTGCATCGACGCCCGCGTCATGAATGTGCTCGACCGCTTTCAGTGGCACATGGTCAATGTGGAGGGCGTGCGCACCGTCATCGGCCTGCCGGGCGTGGCCAAGAACCTCTCGGTCCTGTTCCGCGAAGGCAATCTGAAGTGGCGGCAGATGCCCCATAACCGGCTGGTGCTGGTGCAGTCGGTCACGCCGATCGAGCCACAGTCGGGCCTGCTGGATTTCACCTGCGCCACCATGGCGATCAACGTCTTCACCACCGATACCAAGGCCGCCACCATCAACCGGGTTGTCGCCGCCGTGAAAGACTTCCGTGCACGGCCTGAAAACCAGGTGGCGGGCCTGCGTATCCGTCTGGCCACAGGCAATGTCGGCATCACTGCTGCAACCAATGAGGTTGTGAAGGCCGCCGAACTGCCCATGCTGCTCTATGTCTATGCGGTGGTGATCCTGCTGGTCATCGCCACCTATCGCGAATGGCGCGGTGCGGTGTGCTGCGTGCTGCCGCTGGTACTGTCGACCATCATCGGCAATGCCTTCATGACGCTGGCCGGCATCGGCCTCAAGATCTCGACCCTGCCCGTGCTCGCCATCGCGGTGGGCATCGGCATTGATTACGGGATCTATGAGTACAACCGCATCCAGCGCTATATGGCCGCCGGCCGCAATGCCCATGGGGCCTATCTGCAGGCGCTGCGCGATGTCGGCTCGGCCACCATGTTCACGGGTTTCACCCTGGCGGTTGGTGTCTCCACCTGGAGCTTCTCGGCCCTGAAGTTCCAGGCCGACATGGGGCTTTTGCTGACCTTCATGTTCATGATCAACATGATCGGCGCCGTCACCCTGTTGCCGGCCCTGATTTCAGCGCTCGAGGTTCTGTTCCCCCGCAAACCGGCGACAGAGGCTGTGGTCAAGGGGGCGTAAGCCCCCCGACCGGCGGCGTCACGGCAAAGAGGACGAAGCGCGCGCCCGTGACGAGGGGCGTCAGCTTGGGGACGGGCGGTGTGGGCAGCCCGTCTCCGAACAGCACATAGACATGGTCATAGTGCTCCCACCAGTGGCTCCAGAAGAAATCCACGGCTGAGGCCGGATCATCAAGGGCCGCACGCAGCTGGCCCACGGTGGGCGGATCGTCGTCGCGCTCGTTGGTGAAGTCCTCGAAGGCCGGCCGCACCTCCAGCGTCTGCATGCCAGCCCGGCTGAAAGCGTCGGAGACAAAGCTGGAACGCTGGATCATGGCAAGGCAGGCAGCATGGTTCAGACCCATGTGCAGCGCCTCGGTGCCGGTTTCATGATCGGCTGCCACCACCAGCACGCGGCTGCCGGGCGCCAGCAGGTCCACCGACTGGCTGAAGGCGGCCAGATCGCGGTTTTCCGCCTGCCAGACGCCCTCCACAGCCACCAGCCGTCCCGCCACCAGCGCGCCAATGGCACACAGGCAGGTGACCACACTGGCCAGGCGCCGTGGCTCGAAGCTGAAGCAGCCAAGCAGGATGAACAGCAGGCCGATGGTAAGCCGGAAATCCGCCCCCCACGAGCCAAACAGCACCCGCGGCATGGCCATATAAAGCACCAGCCCCAGGCCCAGCACCCACCAGCCAACCGGATGCATGCGCAGCGCCCCAAGCCGTGCCGCAATCAGCGCCACGGCAATCAGGCCAGCACCCAGGGCATATTCGGCATGGTCGAAATAGGTCTTCACCATCCAGCCAAGGCCCTCAAGCTTTTCAGCCTGGCCAAAGGCATACCAGCCCGCCAGCTTGCTGGTGGGGCTGACCAGCAGCAGGCCCAGCGCCAGCACGAAGGGCAGGACAAAGGCCGCCAGATCCCGCATCAGCGCGCGCCGGTTGCCCCGCCAGCCTCGCGTCTCCTGCAGGCGCCAGCACTCGAAGCACAGCAGGGCAAAGCCATAGAGGCCAAGGCCAAACAGGTGGCAGACAAACAGCACAAGGATGAAAGCGGCCGACACCAGCCCACGGCGCAGGGGATTGCCGTCGCGCAACCAGATCCACGCGGCGGCACCCCACAGGGCCAGCGCAATGCCCATCTCATAGTTCAGCAGGCCCAGCAGCAGCACGTAGTTGTAGAGAAAGGCAAAGGCCAGCAAGGGTGCCGGTGTCAGCCTGCGAAACAGGGCATGGCTGAGCGCCACAACGCCGCCTGCCTGCAACAGCAGGGTACCAATGATGAAGATCCGCCCCGCCGTGAACAGATCAACCAGCCGGGTCAGCGGTGGGATCACCAGATCCATCATCAGATTGGGCAACAGGTGCCAGTGGATCACATAAAAGCGGGCCAGGATGGGGTCGTCGTCGAGGGCGACAATGGCATGCATGCGCGCCAGATGGTTGACATAGTCTGCCAGCGGCGGGATGTGCACCGAGGCCACAGGGATGGCTATCGCCACAGCAAGGATGACGAAGGCCGCAACAAATACCCACCTGATGGTCGTCTCCCGGGCGGCTGACGCCGGCCCGGTACTGGTAATTGAAACCACGCTCTACCACCCTTCGGAAAATCACATCCTCGCCACCCTTTCGCGGGGGCCGGTCGCACAATGCATTGCATGCCGTGATTGGCAAGGACGCCCCCCTCTCTCTCTGGTCCGTCGGCCCCCTCTCTTTCGCCCCACGGCCCGTCGCGATTAGACTGCATCACGGCCCCAGCCGTGCCACGCCCAAGGAATCGCCATGCGCCTCGCCAAGCCCCATCTCGACATTGGTCTGTTCACCAATGACATCGCCCGGCAGACAGCCTTCTGGAGCGAAGACGCCGCCCTTGCCCTCGACTTCAAGCTGAAGATCGACGCCAACCTTACACAACACCGCTATGATGCTCATGGTTCTGTGATCAAGGTGAATGAGGCAAAGGGCGCCTTGCCCGTCCGCGCGCCGTCAGGTTTTGTTGAACTGATGATCGCCCACGGCGGGGCAGAGCGCGTGCTGGCCCATCCCGGCGGCGACACCGTGCGTCTGGTGCCAAACGGCACCCAGGGCGTGACGGGCATTGGCATTGTGATCCGCACCTCAGCGAGGGCCGCCATGCTGGCCTTTTACCGCGATGCGCTTGGCTTCACGCCCGAGGGAGAGGCAGTACTGGTGGCGGGCGACACCCGGCTGTTCTTTGTGGATGGCCAGTCTGGCGAGGACGGGGATGACTTTGTCGGCCCGGGCTTTCGCTATCTCACCGCCCAGATCTTTGATGCCGACGAAACCTATGCGGCCGCCCTTGCCGCTGGCGGGCGACCGGGGCGCGACCCCATTACGCTGGGCGACGTGGCCCGCATCGCCTTTGTGCGCGATCCCGATGGCAACTGGATCGAACTCTCCGCCCGCCGCTCGCTGATTGGCGGCACCCTGCCTGGGAACACACCCCCGGCCAAGGTCTGAATTGAGAAACCTTAACGCTGTATTGAGCCGATAGAATGGAACTCAAGTACCGGTCCGAGATAGACGGTCTCCGCGCCCTCGCAGTGCTTCCCGTCATCCTCTTCCACGCAGGCTTCAGCACCTTCAGCGGCGGCTTCGTGGGCGTTGACGTGTTCTTCGTGATCAGCGGTTACCTCATCACCTCCATCATCGTCAAAGACCTGGAGGCTGGCACCTTCAGCTTCCGGGATTTCTACGCGCGGCGCGCACGGCGCATACTTCCGGCACTCTTCCTTGTTCTGGCCTGTTGCATTCCGTTCGCGTGGTTGTGGGCGATGCCAAAGGACCTGGCCACATTCTCTGCCAGCGTCGTATCAGTATGCCTCTTTGCATCAAACTTCATTTTCTGGCAGCAAAGCGGTTACTTTGATACGGCGGCGGAACTCAAACCCCTGCTCCATACATGGAGCCTCGCGGTCGAGGAGCAGTATTACATCATCTTCCCCATGGCCCTTCTGTTGGCCTGGCGATTGGGGCGCCGAAAGGTAATCTGGGCGATTGCGCTTGTGTCGCTTCTGAGCATGGCTTTGAGCGAGTACGCATCTCGCCACGACCCGTCCGCCAATTTCTACATGTTGCCAACAAGGGCATGGGAGTTGATGGCCGGAGCGCTTTGCGCGTTCGCCATTATCCGCCAAAGCATCTTGCGAGATAATCTGCTTGCATGCGCTGGCCTGGCTGCGATTGCTGTTTCGGTTTTCGCCTATGACAAGACCATAGCATTCCCGTCTCTTTACGCGCTGCTACCCGTGCTGGGAACCTGCGCCACCGTGCTCTTCGCGCGGCAAGGGACGCTGGCGGCCTCGTTTCTATCGCTCAAACCGGTTGTTGGCATTGGCCTCATCAGCTACAGCGCCTACCTCTGGCATCAGCCTCTGTTTGCCTTTGCGCGCATCCATTCGCTGGCCAAACCCACCTGGCAACTGATGCTGTCGCTTGCCTTGGCGTCGCTGGTTCTTGCCTATCTGAGTTGGAGATTCCTTGAAGTTCCCGCACGCAGGGGCAGCGCCGGGTCTATGGCAAGCAGGCACACGGTGCTATCAATATTGGGTCTTTTCACTGCAGTATTCATAGCAGTTGGTGCAGCTGGATACATTAACAAAGGATTTCCGGAACGACTCTCAAATTCAGGCCTCGATTATACGAATTATGATAAAAAGACCATTTTTCGAGAAGGCATATGTTTTATTCAACCAGAGCAAACATACATTGACTTCAGCCCGACATGCGCCCCTGACTCCAATTCAGACCTCACCTTTATTTGGGGCGATAGCCATGCCGCAGCTCTCTCCTTTGGCCTGCGCAGTACAATGGCGAATGTTTACCAGCTGACGGCAGGTGGATGCCCACCAATTAAAGATGAAATATTTGAAAGAAATCTGAACTGCCGCGATATAAACGATTATGTTTTGAAAATTGTATCAGAAAAACAACCAGCCAGGCTGATCATGCACGCAGTTTGGAACAGGCATCGCAATTTCTCTGATCATCTTGAACGGACAATAGAATTTGTCAAAAAGATATCTCCTAATACAAAAATTATCCTTGTGGGAGGCGTGCCACAATGGGCGCCTGATTTACCAACTTTTGCGTGGCACAGTGGCGTGATTGTTAATAAATCTCTCAAGCTTTTGAACCCTGATATCGATAGTATTAGGATTCTAGACAATAAATTGAAGGTTATTGCCGATCGGCAGGGCATTTCTTTTTTCTCCATGACAGAGCACTTGTGTGATGGCGACCTGTGCCAGATCACGGCACCCTCAGGCGACGGGTGGGAGCTAATAGCCTGGGATTATGGCCATTCAACAGGTGCTGGCTCTCTCTACATGGCTAAAATGATTGCAAACGAATATCACTAAGGTATCGCCCGGCCCCGGAGAAAATGGCTCTTAGGTTGGGATCAACCCATCAGGTGACACATGGCGCCCAAGCCAGACCCCTTCGACTCCGACCCAGACCTGCCGGCCCGCGCCGATGTGGTGATCATTGGTGGCGGCATCATCGGCGTTGTGGCCGCCCTTGAACTCGCCGAGCGCGGGATCTCTGTGCTGCTGTGCGAAAAGGGCCTGATCGGGGGCGAGCAATCCAGCCGCAACTGGGGCTGGTGCCGCAAGATGGGCCGCGACCCGCGCGAGATTCCGCTGGCCGTTGAATCCCTGCGCCTCTGGGGCGAGATGAACGCCCGTGTGGGGGCCGAGACCGGCTTCAGGGCAAGCGGCATCCTCTATCTGCTCAACACCCAGGCCGAGGTGGCCAGTTACACCGCCTGGCTGGAACAGCATGCCCGCCCCCACGGCCTCGACTCCCGCCTGCTCACCGCAGACGAGGTGGCAGAGCTGGCACCCGGCGCCCGGCGGCAGTGGCTGGCCGGCCTCTACACCCCGTCCGATGGCCGGGCCGAGCCGACCATGGCCGCGCCCGCCATTGCCGAGGCAGCCCGGCGGGCCGGCGCCACCATCCTGACGGGCACCGCCGTGCGCGGGGTGGAGAAGGAAGCCGGGCGCATCAGCGGCGTGGTCACGGAACGCGGTCGGGTTGCCTGTTCCACCGTGCTGCTGGCCGGTGGCGCCTGGTCGCGGCGCTTCCTGTTCAACATGGGCGTCCATCTGCCGCAACTGGGTGTGGTCAGTTCCGTGCAGCGCACGGCGCCCGTGGATCTGGGGCACGAGCGCACCCTGGCAGGCGGCCAGTTTGCCGCGCGCAAGCGCCTGGATGGCGGCTATACCATTGCCCACAATCACATCTCGGTTGCCGATATTGTGCCGGACTCGTTTCGCCTGATGGCGTCCTTCCTGCCGGTCTTCAGGCTGGACTGGCAGGGGATCCGCCTGCGCCTTGGCCAGCGCTTCATCGACGAGGCGCGGCTGAAGCGTCGCTGGGCGCTGGACGAGGTCTCCCCGTTCGAGACGGTGCGCGTCCTCGACCCGGCGCCGGTGCAGAAATATCTGGAGGCCGCCAGCGACGAACTGGCGCGCGCCTTCCCGGCCTTTGCCGGCGTGCCCGTGGTGGAGCGCTGGGCCGGCCTGATTGACGCTACGCCCGATACCGTGCCGGTCATCTCCCCCATTGATGCCGTGCCGGGCCTGTTCGTTGCCACCGGCTTTTCGGGCCATGGCTTTGGCGTGGGGCCAGCCGGCGGGCGTCTGGCGGCGGACCTGATCACCGGGGCGACGCCCCTGGTGGATCCCGCCCCCTTTCGCCACGGGCGTTTTCTTGATGGCACACGGCCCCGTCCTGTCACGGGGCTTTGAGGGCATTCACAAGTGCCGCCTGACGTGATCTATAGCGCACCAGCCCGATATGTCGGCCCCGGAAAAAAGGGCGCGGCACAGGGCCCCGGCGGGTACGGCCCGCCCCGAATTTCGCAGGGAAGGACAAGCAAATGGCTGAAGCATTTATCGTAGCGGCAGTGCGCACCGCCGGCGGCCGCAAGGGCGGTCGCGTGAAGGATTGGCACCCGGCTGATCTGGGCGCCAAGGTTCTGGACGCCGTGATCGAGCGCACGGGCGCCGACCCGGCCCTCGTCGAGGACGTGATTTTCGGTTGCGTCGGCCAGGCCGGCGAGCAGTCGGTCAATGTGGCGCGCAATGTCGTGCTCGCCTCAAAGCTGCCGGAAAGCGTTCCTGCCACCTCGGTTGACCGCCAGTGCGGCTCCTCGCAGCAGGCCTTGCACTTTGCGGCCCAGGCCGTGATGTCGGGCTCCATGGATGTGGTGATCGCCGGCGGTGTCGAGAGCATGACCCGCGTGCCCATGGGCCTGCCCGCCGTGCTGCCTTTCAAGAACGGTTTCGGCACCTACAAGAGCCCGAACATGGAAGAGCGCTATCCCGGCGTGCAGTTCAGCCAGTTCACCGGCGCGGAGATGATCGCCAAGAAGTATGGCCTGACCAAGGACCTGCTGGACGAATTCGCCTACAACAGCCACCAGAAGGCGATTGCAGCCACCAAGGCCGGCTTGTTCAACAACGAGATCGTTGCCATCGAGATCACCCTCGAGGACGGCACCAAGGTGCAGCACACGGTCGACGAAGGCATCCGCTTTGACGCCAGCCTCGATGGCATCAAGGGCGTGAAGCTGCTGGCCGAAGGCGGCGCACTCACCGCCGCCACCTCCAGCCAGATCTGCGACGGCGCCTCGGCCGTGATGATCGTGAACGAGCGCGGCCTCAAGGCCCTGGGCGTCGAGCCGCTGGCCCGCATCCACCACATGACCGTTATCGGCCATGACCCGGTGATCATGCTGGAAGCCCCGATTCCGGCCACCGAGCGTGCCCTGAAGAAGGCCGGCATGAAGATCGACGACATCGATCTCTTTGAAGTGAACGAGGCCTTCGCCTCGGTCCCCACCGCCTGGCTGCAGACCCTGAAGGCCGATCCGGCCCGCCTGAATGTCAATGGCGGCGCCATTGCGCTGGGCCACCCGCTGGGCGGCTCCGGCACCAAGCTGATGGCAACCCTCGTCCACGGCCTGCGCCACCACAAGAAGCGCTATGGCCTGCAGACCATGTGCGAAGGCGGCGGCCTCGCCAATGTGACCATCATCGAGCGTCTCTGACCCCTCGATTGCGGCCCACAGAAACGGCGTCCCTTCGGGGGCGCCGTTTTTGTTTGGGCAGAGGTTTCGCCCTATAAAAAGGGCGGCCGAAGCCGCCCTTTCACACTCTGTCTGTTCGCTGAGCTCAGTCGATGCGTACCGTGACGAAGCGGGCCTCGCCGCCGCCGTTGACCAGGTAGAGCAGCACCGACTTGCGCTTGGCCGTCTGCATGCCCTTGACCTTGGCGGCAACGTCGTCGGGCGAGCCGACTTCGGCCTGGGCCACCTCGACGATCACATCACCGGGGCGCACGCCCTTTTCGGCGGCGGGGCCATCGGGGCTGACGTCGGTGACCAGCACGCCCTTCACATCGTCGCGGATCTCGAACTTGCGACGCGATTCCGGGGTCAGGGGCGACAGCCGCATGCCCAGAACCTGCACACCCTTGGCAGGCGCCGTTGCCGGGCCAGACTTGGGCGTATCCTCGGCGGCTGCGGTTTCCGTCTCGTCAAGGCGGCCGACCTTCACGTCCAGCTGCTTTTCCTTGCCCTTGCGCCAGACAACCAGCTTCACGACCTTGTCGATGCCCGTCTCGGCCACCATGCGCGGCAGCGAGCGCTGATCGGGAACATCCTGGCCATTGAAGCTGATGATGACATCACCCGCCTCAACACCTGCCTTGGCGGCAGGGCCATTGTCGGAAACGCCGGCAACCAGCGCGCCCTTGGCTCGGTCAAGGCCAAGACCATCTGCAATCTCATCAGTTACAGACTGGATGCGGACGCCCAGCCAGCCGCGGCGGATCTCGCCATACTGGGTCAACTGGCCAACGACTTCGCTGATCATTGCCGACGGCACCGCAAAGCCAATACCCACCGAGCCGCCCGAGGGCGAGTAGATGGCGGTGTTCATGCCGATCACTTCGCCATTCATGTTGAACATCGGCCCACCCGAATTGCCCCGGTTGATCGAGGCATCGGTCTGGATGAAGTCGTCATAGGGGCCGGCGTTGATGTCGCGGTTGCGGGCCGAGATGATACCGGCGGTCACTGTTCCACCAAGCCCAAAGGGATTGCCGATGGCCAGCACCCAGTCACCAACCCGTGATTTCGTGCTGTCGCCAAAGCTGACGTGAGGCAAGGGCTTTGAGGATTTGACCTGCAGCAGGGCGACGTCGGTCTTGGCGTCCCTGCCCTTGAGCGTTGCCTCAAGCTTGGTGCCGTCGGGCAGGGTGACCGTGATCGATTCCGCTTCGTTGATGACGTGGTTGTTGGTCACGATCAGGCCCGAGGCGTCGATGATGAAGCCCGAGCCGAGCGAGGTCACCTTGCGGCCCGCACCGCCGCCGTCACCCCGGTGCTGCTTGTCGTAAAAGTCCTTGAAGAAATCTTCAAACGGGGAGCCCGGGGGGAACTGGGGCATCGGCCCGTCTTCTCCACCCTGGTCGGGTCCGGCGCCGCCCTTGACGTGCTGGGTGGTCGAGATGTTGACCACCGCAGGCGTCAGTTTTTCCGCCAGATCGGCAAAGCCGTCGGGTGCAGAGGCCTGTGCGTGAGGCGCCAGGCCAAGAACCAGCGCTGCCATGGCCAGACCAAGCACAGCCCGCCTTGCACCCCGGGCCACTGCCCCCGGACCACGGGCGTCAGTCGTGAAGTCGCGACCTGCCGGGTGGCGAAGGTCGCTCAGGATCAAACTCGTCATGCGTGTCCCTACTTCCGGATGGCCGGCCGCGAGAATACGCCAGCAGGCCTGTATCAAAAGTTAGATTGGACGAATCTGCCTTTCAAGGCAGTACGCCAACGGATAGGTATGGGATAAATGCCAAATGTGCGCGTTTTGTGGCAGTGGCGGGGCCATGCTGCGGCACAGGCCCGGGGACTTGCGTACGCAAGCCCCCCTGGCTGCCGGAATTCGCCTCTGCTCAGCCCGTCATCTGATGACGGATCATCCAGACAAGGCCCACCCCAACGGCGACCGCAACCACGCCGGCGACGCGCAAACCGCCTTCGGGTTGCTCCTGCATGCTTGCCATGAGGCGCTTCAAGTGCCCGGGGAAGAGGGCATAAGCCACGCCCTCCACCACAAGAACCAGGGCGAGGGCGGTGAGAAACTCCTTCACCGCCCACCCGTCCTCTGGCCGGGCCAGACATGTCTGGCCCGCCTGCGCTGAGACTGCATCACGGCTTGGCCTGCGAGGGCACGTTCTTTGAGTCGAAGTACTGGAAGAACTGGCTGTGCGGCGACATCACCATGGTGGTGGAGTTGCTGCCCAGGCTCTCGCGATAGGCCTGCATGGAGCGATAGAAGCCATAGAACTGAGGGTCCTTGCCAAAGGCGTCGGCAAAGATCCGGCTGGCCTCGGCATCGCCCTCGCCGCGATTGACCTGTGACTGGCGCTGGGCGTCGGCGATCAGCACGGTCTTTTCACGGTCGGCACGGGCGCGGATGCGCTGGGCAACCTCGGCGCCCTGGGCCCGCACCTCCTTGGCCTCGCGTTCACGCTCGGTCTGCATACGGCGGAAAATCGCCTGGCTGTTGGCCTCGGGCAGATCGGCGCGGCGGATGCGCACGTCGATGATTTCCACCCCATAGGCCTTGGCCTCGACGTTCACCACGTCGCGGATCGAATGCATCAGCTGGGCACGCTCGCCCGACAGCACCGTGGCAAAGGCCTGGCCGCCCAGGATCTGGCGCATGCTGGACGACACCACGGCATTGAGCTGCTGGCTTGCCCGGGCCTGATCGCGGACCGTCTGGAAGAACAGCAGGGGATCAACGATGCGATAGCGGGCAAAGGCATCGACCACCAGACGCTTCTGGTCGGAGGCAATGACTTCTTCGGCCGGCGTGTCGAGGTCGAGGACGCGCTTGTCGATATAGACGACGTCCTGGATGAACGGCAGCTTCAGATGCAGGCCGGGCTCCGAGACACGATCACGCACCTGGCCGAACTGCAGGACAAGGGCATGCTGGGTCTGGTTGACCGTGTAGAGCGAGGACAGGCCGCAGATCACGCCGCCCACAAGCACGGCAATCACAATGGCAAGGGCGCGGTTCATTGGCCGGCTCCGTTTCCGCCGTTCGGGCGGCGCTGGAGTTCAGGCAGCGGCAGATAGGGCATCACCCCGCCGGCCGCCTTGTCGTCGATGACGATCTTGTTCATGTCCTTGAGGACCTGTTCCATGGTCTCAAGATAGATGCGCTGGGCCGTGACATCCTTGGCGCGGGTGTACTCGTTATAGACCGACGTAAAGCGCGCCGCCTCACCCTGGGAACGGGCGACCACTTCCTGGCGATAGGCTTCGGACTGCTGGATCATCTGCTCCGCCTCGCCGCGGGCGCGCGGGATGATGTCATTGGCATAGGCCTCGGCCTCGTTGCGGCTGCGCTCAAGGTCGGCGCGGGCGGCCTGAACGTCGCGGAAGGCGTCGATCACGGCGGCGGGCGGGTCGACCTTCTGCATCTGCACCTGGCGGATGAGAACACCCGTGCCATAGCTGTCGAGGGTTTCCTGCATCAGTTTCTGGGTTGCCTGCTCGATGGCCGCACGGCCCTCGGTCAGGGCCGACTGGATCGGTGTCTTGCCAACGATCTCGCGCATGGCGCTTTCGGCAACCGCCTTGACGGCCGCCTCGGGGTTCTGGGTCGAGAACAGGAAGCTGGTCGGGTCCTTGATCACCCAGAAGACCGTGAAATCGATGTCGACGATGTTTTCATCGCCCGTCAGCATCAGGCTTTCTTCATTGATATCGCGGTTTGCCACCGCGCGGCCCGGGGCCGTGGCAACAAAGCCGACATCAACGCGGTTGACGCTGGTCACCCGGGGCGTCAGCACCGTCTCGATCGGATAGGGCAGATGATAGTTCAAGCCAGGCTGGGTCGCCGTGGTGAACTTGCCAAACCGCAGGACAACGCCCTGTTCATCCGGCTCAACCCGATAGAAGCCACTGGCCAGCCACAGCAGGATGATCGCGCCGATGGCAAGCAGAATCGATCGGCCACCCCAGTCGGCACCACCGGGCAGAAGATTGCGGAACTTGTCCTGGCCGCGGCGCAGAAGCTCTTCCAGATCAGGGGGTTGCTGGCCATTTCCACCGCCACGGGGACCCTGACCCCAGGGACCGCGATTACCACCGCCGCCCTGCCAGCCTCCGCCCCCGCCGCTCTGATTGCTCCACGGCATCCTAGCCCCTTCCATTCTCTGACTGGCAGCGTTGGCGCCGCCTGTCCCACGCCTTATATGACCTGTAAGGCCTTCGCTCCACCCTCTGGCGACGCGACACTTGTCTGGCCCACTTACGGACCCTTCGGAATGTGGGTAAAAAGCGGCTGAATTCAAGGATGGAAAAATCATGGGCGTGATTGACCGCGAAAGCGTGCTTGCAGTTCTTGGCCGGGTCATCGACCCCGAGACGGGACGCGACGTGGTAAGCCAGGGCCTGATCCAAGGCCTTGTGGTCAAGGATGGCAATGTCGGTTTCTCGGTCGAAGTCGACCCCCGGGCAGGTGCGGCGCGCGAACCCCTGCGCAAGGCTTGCGAGGCTGCCGTATTCGCGCTGGCCGGGGTCACCTCGGTTACGGCGGTTCTGACCGCCCATCGCGGGGAGGCGCCCACCCAGGGCCACAGCCATGAGCATGGGCATGGGCATGGGCACGATCATGGGCATGGGCACAGCCACGCCCCGGCAAAGCCGGCGGCCGCCGCCCGCCCGGCGGCAAAGCCTGCCATTCCCGGTGTTGCCTCAATCGTTGCGGTGGCCAGCGGCAAGGGCGGCGTCGGCAAATCCACCACGGCGGTGAACCTTGCCCTTGGCCTTGTGCGCCTTGGCAAGCGGGTCGGGCTGCTGGATGCCGACATCTATGGCCCCTCGATCCCGCGTATGCTCGGCATCAAGGGCAAACCCCAGTCAAAGGATGGCCATACCCTGCTGCCCATGCGCAATCATGGGCTTGTAACCATGTCGATCGGCTTCCTGGTGGAGGAAGACACGCCCATGATCTGGCGCGGCCCCATGGTGATCAGCGCCCTGCAGCAGATGTTGAACGATGTGGAATGGGGCGATCTTGACGTGCTGGTGATCGACCTGCCCCCCGGCACCGGCGATGCGCAGCTGACCATGGCGCAGCGTGTGCCCCTCAGCGGCGCCGTCATCGTCTCGACCCCACAGGACATTGCCCTGATCGACGCCCGCAAGGGCCTGAACATGTTCCGCAAGGTTGATGTGCCGGTCTTTGGCATCGTGGAAAACATGAGCACGTTCATCTGCCCGCACTGTGGCGAGACAACTGAGATCTTTGGCCATGGTGGGGCGCGTGTCACCGCTGCCGAACTGGGGTGCGATTTCCTCGGCGAAATCCCGTTGAAGCTGTCCATCCGCGTGCAGTCCGATGCCGGCGTGCCCATCATGATCAAGGATCCCGATGGCCCTGAGGCGCGTGCCTATCTGGCCATTGCGGGGGAAGTTGCGGCACGCCTCGACTCCGGGGCGGGCGCAAGGCCCGCACCGCGAATCATTGTCAGTTGACCAAAACGGCCGCCCCCCATGCCCCGCCCCTCTCTTTGTTTTGGCCCTGGCGCCACAAACAGACTGGATCTGACCTGAAGTATCGGAATAGGCGGACAGGTCCACACCGGGTCTGGTGTAGACGGTGGCAAGCGCGTATACAGTAATCAACACGTAGATGTCATTCAAAGGGCTTATACAACTTTGCAGGACACCTTAGGAAACAGAGACGTCCTGCGCGTGCTGGATGCGGCCAACCATAACAGGCTGGCACGGGCATGGACTGATATCCGCAGCGGCCTGAGCGCTTGGCGGTTCGTGCTGGCACTTGCCAGATCCGACATCCGGGGGCGCTATCGTGGCTCCGTTCTTGGCCCTTTCTGGTTGACGCTGACAACGGCGATCTCAATCGCCGCCTTCGGGCTGCTCTATGGGCGAATATTCAATATTCCCTGGCAGGAGCACCTGTTGCATGTGGGCGTCAGCCTGATCACCTGGGCGTGGATCAACCAGTCGGTAGCGGAAAGCTGCAATGCGATGGTGGGTGGCGAGAGCATGATCCGGCAGATCCCACTGCCGATGTCTGTTCACATCCTGCGCTCGGCACTGCGTAACCTGATCGTTGCCGGACACCATGCCATTCTGCTGCCCTTCCTGTTCCTCATCTGCGGCTTTGCGCCCCATGCCAGTGGCATTCCAATGGCCCTTCTGGGCGTGGTGGTGATCCTCATCAACACCATCAGCCTCGCCACCCTGCTGGGCTTTCTTGGGGCGCGGTTCCGCGACCTGGCACCCGTGGTGGCCAACGTCATGCAGCTGATGTTCTTCCTGTCCCCCATCCTGTGGCAGGCTTCAGCTCTTGGTGAAAAGGCGCGCCTTCTCGTGTTCAACCCGGTCTTTGTCTTGATCGAGATTGTCCGGACACCTTTGCTGACCGGGACCATCAATCCCGAACACTGGATTGCGGCGGGGCTCTTCACGCTTCTGGGCCTCGGTCTGGCCGGGGCAATGTTTGTCCGCTTTCGTGAGCGTGTCGCGTTCTGGGTGTAGGGAGAAGGGCATGGCTTCAATCAAGGCAAAAGGCCTCACGGTCGCCTTCCCGCTATATCACGGCAGCGCCAGATCGCTGAAGAAACAGGTTTTCAACCGGACCGGCCTCAGGCGCGACAAGGACACCTCACGCCTTGAAGTTACCGCCATCTCCAACCTTACGTTCGACATAGCATCTGGCGACCGGGTGGCACTCCAGGGGCGCAATGGCGCGGGCAAGTCGACGCTGCTCAGCACGCTGCTCGGCATTTACATGCCGGTCGCAGGGCGTCTTGAGATCGAGGGGCAGGTTGACGGTCTGCTGAACATATCGGCTGGCATGGACATGTCCGCCAATGCCTTTGAAAACATCGAGCTTCACTGTCTGATGCGCGGCGTGCCGCCCCAGAAGCGGCGGGCCCTGAGGCAAGAGATTGCGGAATTCACTGAACTGGGGGATTTCCTGTCGCTGCCACTGCGCACCTATTCCTCAGGCATGATGTTGCGCTTGGCGTTCGCCATGAAAACGGCCGTGGCGCCACAGATCCTGTTGATGGACGAATGGATCCTGGCTGGCGATGCCAGTTTCGTTACAAGGGCAGAGGAGCGCCTGACCGGCCTCATCAACCAGTGCGAGATCCTGGTGCTCGCCACGCACAACACAAAAATTGCGAACAAATGGTGCAACCGCCACTTCAACATGGAGAGCGGCAAACTGGTGTCCATCACCGTGCCGGATCCAGAATCCGATGACGACGACGTGCGCCTGGTGCGCATTGCCGAAGAAGGCCGTGGCGCTGGTGCGCGCCTCCGGGGTTGAGGCAACCCCGCCTCGCTGCCATTCAAGCTTTGTGATGCATCCTGCGGCCCGGGGTGGCGCAAGGCACACCCCGGGTCACCAGGTCTTTTTTTCAGAACTTCAGGGCTTTTGCCTGCACCACATGGGGCAGCGCCCGCACCTTGGCCAGCACATCGTCTGCAATCGGCTGATCGACTTCGATCATGGCGATGGCATCCTCCCCGGCCGCATGACGGCCAAGGTGGAAGGTGGCGATGTTGATACCGTTGGCGCCCAGCAGCGAGCCCAGCCCGCCAATGAAGCCCGGCTTGTCCTGGTTGGTCACATAAAGCATGTGGGGACCAAGCTCAGCCTCCACATTAATCCCCTTGATCTCGACAATGCGGGGCTTTGAGCCGGCAAAAAGCGTGCCGGCCACGTCGCGGGTATGGCGCTCGGTGGTCACCGTCACGCGCATCAGGGTCTGATAGTCCCCTTCGCGGTCGTGCTTCACCTCGGACACCTCGATGTCGCGCTCCTTAGCGACCACGGGGGCATTGACCATGTTCACCGAAGACATCAGCGGGCCCAGCAGACCAGCCAGGGCCACAGCTGTCAGCGGACGGGTGTTCAGGCTAGCCGCGTGGCCCTCGTACTCGATGCGGATGGCCTTGATGTCGTTCTCGGTCAGCTGGCCAGCAAAGGCACCCAGCTGTTCGGCCAGCTTCATGTAGGGACGCAGGCGCGGCGCTTCCTCGGCCGTGACGGAGGGCATATTCAGGGCGTTGGTAACCGCACCATCCACCAGATAGTCCGCCATCTGCTCGGCTACCTGCAGCGCCACATTCTCCTGGGCCTCGCTGGTCGAGGCACCAAGATGGGGGGTGGCAATCAGGCGCTCGTGACCAAAGAGGGCATTGGTCTTGGCCGGCTCCTCGGCGAACACGTCAAGGGCGGCGCCGCCGACGCGGCCCGAATCGAGGGCCACCTTCAGGTCTTCCTCAACGATGAGGCCGCCACGGGCGCAGTTGATGATCCGCACGCCATGCTTCATGCGCGAGATGGTCTCGGCATTGATCAGGTTGCGCGTGGCGTCTGTCAGCGGCGTGTGCATGGTGATGAAGTCGGCGCGCTCGTAAAGCTCGTCCAGCGTCACCTTCTCCACGCCGATCTCGACGGCGCGCTCGGCCGAGAGATAGGGGTCATAGGCAACGACGCGCATCTTCAGGCCAAGGGCACGGTCGGCCACGATGGAGCCGATGTTGCCACAACCAATCAGGCCCAGCGTCTTGGCATAAAGCTCCACGCCCATGAAACGCGATTTTTCCCACTTGCCAGCCTGGGTGGACCGGTCGGCGGCGGGGATCTCGCGGGCCAGCGCAAACATCATGGCAATGGCATGTTCGGCCGTGGTGATCGAATTGCCAAAGGGCGTGTTCATCACGCAGATGCCCCGCGCCGTGGCGGCGGGGATGTCGACATTATCAACACCGATACCGGCCCGGCCGACAACCTTAAGGCGCGTTGCCGCCGCGATAACTTCGGCCGTCACCTTGGTGTTGGAGCGGATGGCGAGGCCGTCATACTGGTCGATGATGGCAAGCAGCTCGTCCTTCTTCAGGCCGGGCTTCTCGTCCACATCACAGCCGCGCTCGCGGAAGATTTCGGCGGCGCGGGGCGAGAGTTCATCAGAAATGAGCACGCGGGGCTTGGTCATGGTCAGCATCCTGTCATGAGGAACCTTTGAGGTTCCCTAATGGCGGAAATCTCGGGATTTTTGGCGTGAAAGGGAGGGCGGCGGCCTCAGGCCGCCGCCTTGACCTCGGACCAGGCCCAGTCGAGCCAGGGCGTCAGCGCCTCGATATCGGCGGTGTCGATGGTGGCACCGCCCCAGATGCGCAGGCCCGGGGGGGCATCGCGATAGGCGCCAGCGTCAAAGGCGACGCCTTCCTTTTCGAGACGATCGGCCAGCGCCTTGGCGGCAGCTGCCTGCCCCTCGGCCGGAAGCGCCTGGAACCACGGATCGGTGATCGACAGGCAGATCGACGTGCACGACCGCGTCGAAACCTCTGCCGCCAGGAAACCGGCCCAGCTGCTCTTGCCAATCCAGTTGGCCAGCGCCGCCAGATTGCCTTCCGAGCGGGCGATCAGGGCCTTCAGGCCGCCGATCTGCTCGGCCCACTTCAGGGCATCGATATAATCTTCCACGCACAGCATGGAGGGCGTGTTGATCGTCTCACCCTTGAAGATGCCTTCGGCAATCTTGCCCTTGGCCGTCAGGCGGAAGATCTTGGGTAGCGGCCAGGGTGGCGTGTAGGACTCAAGCCGTTCCACCGCGCGGGGCGACAGGATGATCATCCCGTGGGCCGCCTCGCCGCCCAGTACTTTCTGCCAGGAATAGGTGGTGACATCCAGCTTGTCCCACGGCAGGTCCATGGCAAAGGCAGCCGAGGTCGCGTCACAGATGGTCAGGCCCTGGCGGTCCGCCGGGATCCAGTTGCCATCAGGCACGCGCACGCCAGAGGTGGTGCCGTTCCAGGTAAAGACGACGTCACGGTTGAAGTCGACCGTGGCAAGATCGGGCAACAGGCCATAGCCGGCCTCGATCGTGCGGGTGTCCTTGAGCTTGAGTTCCTTGACCGCGTCCGACACCCAGCCAGAGCCAAAGCTCTCCCAGGCAAGGAGGTCGACGCCGCGGGGGCCCAGCAAGGACCACATGGCCATCTCGACAGCGCCCGTGTCGGACGCCGGCACGATGCCGATGCGATAGTCTGCGGGAACGCCCAGGACCGCGCGGGTACGATCGATGGCTTCCTGAAGCCGGGCCTTGCCGGGCTTGGAGCGATGCGAGCGACCGAGGAGGGCATTTGCGAGGGCTTGAACGGTCCACCCAGGGCGCTTGGCGCAGGGACCGGACGAGAAATTCGGCACGGCAGGGCGTGCGGTTGGCTTTGTCATATCTTATCCTTCCAGATAAGAGCGCCCCGGTGGGGGGGCGTGGCCCGCCGCCGAACATAGGTAAGGAATTCCGTCTGTCAACAGTTCTTTCACGAGGCTGCCGTCGGGGCAAACGGGCGTGTAGGCTGGGGCAAAAGGGGAGAAGACGATCATGAAATTTGTGAAGCTCGGCAACACCGGCCTCTGGGTTTCGCGCCTGTGCCTTGGCTGCATGACCTATGGCAGTTCGAAATGGCGCCAGTGGTTGCTGGACGAGGAGGCAAGCCTGCCCTTCTTCCGCAAGGCCTTCGAGGCCGGCATCAATTTCGTCGATACCGCCGACATGTATTCGGCTGGCATATCCGAAGAGATTACAGGCAGGGCCATCGCCAAATTTGCCACGCGGCGCGAGATCGTGCTGGCGACCAAGGTCTTCAACCCCGTCCATGGCATGAAGGATCCCAATGGTCGCGGGCTGTCGCGCAAGCACATCATGGACGCCGTGGATGATTCGCTGCGCCGCCTCGGCACCGATTACATCGATCTCTACCAGATCCACCGCTGGGACTATCACACGCCCATCGAGGAGACGATGGAGGCCCTGCACGACGTGGTGAAGGCCGGCAAGGCCCGCTATATCGGCGCGTCGTCCATGCATGCCTGGCAGTTTGCCAAGGCGCAGGCCGTAGCGGCAGCTGCAGGCACCACGCGCTTTGTCTCCATGCAGAACCACTGGAACCTGGTTTATCGCGAGGAAGAGCGCGAGATGGTGCCCATGTGCCAGGACATGGGGGTGGGCGTTATCCCCTGGTCGCCCTTGGCGCGTGGCTTCCTTGCGGGCAACCGCACGCCCCAGGGCGGCGGCGCCACCACCCGTTCGACCTCTGACGATTTTGCCAGCAGGCTCTATTACCAGCCGGAAGACTTCGAAGTGGCCGACCGCGTGGCCGAAATCGCCCGGGCACGCGGCGTGGCGCCAACCCAGGTGGCACTGGCCTGGCTGCTGCAGAAGGCGGGCCTTACCGCCCCCATCATCGGCGCCTCGAAGCTGGAGCATATCGATGCCGCCGTCGCCAGCCTTGCCCTCAGCCTCACAGCGGACGAGGTGACCGCGCTGGAGGCACCCTATAAGCCCCATCCGGTCCTTGGCCACGAATAAGG
>CANCOY010000053.1 GCA_947379865.1 Acetobacteraceae bacterium | reverse complement strand
GTCAGGCCGTGACCTACGAGCTGGCGACCGAGCGTGGCAAGACCGCCGCCGTCAATCTGGTTATTTCCTGACGATCCGGTGCCGGAACCCTGGTTCCGGCGCCACCGAATACGGCGGCCTCCGGGAGGCCGCCGTCTTCTCGCCTTATTTTCCCCGAAACATTCCCGGAGTTTCGTCACGCACAGGGCGCGTCCTTGGCGCTCAGACATGTAGATAAAATGACGTCGAACAGCAAAGCACCGATCACCACCTTCCACGCGCTCGACCTGATCGAGCCGATCCAACGCGCCCTGAAGGGCGAGGGCTATACCACCCCGACGCCGATCCAGGCCAAGGCCATCCCGCACCTGCTCAACGGCAGCGATCTGCTGGGCCTTGCCCAGACGGGTACCGGCAAGACAGCCGCCTTTGCCCTGCCCATCCTGCAGCATCTGGCAGTCGACCGGCACCCCGCAGGCCCCCGGGCCGTGCGTGCGCTGGTCCTGACCCCGACGCGTGAGCTGGCGGTGCAGATTGGCGAAAGCTTCCGGGTCTATGGCAAGCATCTCAGCCTTGAGCGTGCCGTGATTTTCGGCGGCGTTGGCCAGACCCCCCAGGTCCAGGCCCTTGCCCGTGGCCTCGATATTCTGGTCGCCACCCCCGGCCGCCTGCTCGACCTGCTTGGCCAGGGCCACCTGCGCCTCGACAAGCTCGAGATCTTTGTCCTCGACGAAGCCGACCGCATGCTCGACATGGGCTTCATCAACGACATCAAGAAGATCCTTTCGGTCCTGCCGAAGGAGCGCCAGACGGTGCTGTTCTCGGCCACCATGCCGACAGAAATCGCCCGCCTCAGCGACCAGATCCTGACGGATCCCATCAAGGTGGCGGTTGCCGCCACCTCCACCACCGCCGATGGCATCGACCAGCGGATCCTGTTCGTTGAACGTCAGGACAAGCGGGCCCTGCTCGCCGAAATCCTGAAGGACGACACGATCTCGCGCGCCATTGTCTTTACCTGCACCAAGCACGGCGCCAACCGCGTGGCCGAGCAGCTGGAGCGGATCGAGATCAAGGCCGAGGCCATCCACGGCAACAAGTCCCAGAATGCCCGCCAGCGCGCCCTTGAGAACTTCAAGA
The DNA here is from genome assembly GCA_947379865.1 of Acetobacteraceae bacterium. Classification (GTDB taxonomy): domain Bacteria; phylum Pseudomonadota; class Alphaproteobacteria; order Zavarziniales; family Zavarziniaceae; genus CANCOY01. The sequence goes on along the minus strand of CANCOY010000053.1, from coordinate 24,784 downwards.
AGGGCCGCACCCGGGTGCTGGTGGCAACCGACATCGCCGCCCGTGGCATCGACATCGAGGGCATCACGCACGTCATCAACTATGACCTGCCGAATGTGCCCGAGAGCTACGTCCATCGCATCGGCCGTACGGCCCGTGCGGGCACCACCGGGGTCGCCATTTCGTTCTGCGACCACGAGGAGCGGGCCTATCTGCGCGACATCGAGAAGCTGATCCAGAAGCGCGTGCCGGTGGTCCACGACCATCCGTTTCGTGCGGCTTCGATCTCGGCCGTGATCCCTGAAAAGGTCACGCCCATGCACAAGCCGATCCAGCCCAAGGCCGATGCCACCCCGGCGCGCAGCAGCACGGCAAAGCCCGCCGCCCCGCGCGCCCAGGCAGCCCGCCCCGCGACCCCGGCCAACGACACCGGCCGCCGTCCCGCCGCCCAGCCCGATGGCGGCGCCCGCAAGAGCGGCGGCAAGCACTAGACCCCATCAAGGGGGGCCTCTCGCCCCCTCTGACACCCGCCCAAGAAAAACCCCTCGCAGCAGCCGCTGCGAGGGGTTTTTTGTGCGCCAAAAAGGCTTCAGGCCAGATCCCGCCACGCCACCAGGTCGCCCAGGCTTGTCGCGGCATGGACGCCGCGGGCGATGGCGCGGGCGAGGCAGTCGGCAGCCATGTGGCCGATGGTGGCAATCGCAAGGGGGTCGCTGGGGGCCACGGCGTCGAGGGGCAGGGCGCCTGTCGCCATCACGAAGACGCTGTCGCCATCAAAGGGTGTGTGGGCCGGGCGGATGGCGCGGGCCAGCCCATCATGGGCCATGATCGCCACCCGCTCTGCCCCGGCCTTGTCGAGGCGGGCATTGGTGGCGATGGCGCAGATCGTGGTGTGGCCGCCGATGCGGCCGTCAACGGGCAGGGCCGGCTCGGCACCCACGCCGGCAGTGGGGGGTGGCAGGCCGCCGAATTCACCATCGCGCTCCAGCGCCCAGGCCCAGAACTGCCGTTGCCCGGGCAAGGTGACGGCGCCCACGGGATTGACCGCCACCAGCGCCCCCACCTGCAGGCCGCCCGAGATCAGCGAGGCGCTGCCAAGGCCGCCCTTGATGCGGCCAGCCTTGGCCCCCAGCCCCGCTCCGGCATTGCCGAGGGCGAAGTGGCTGTCGGCCGCCTCGGCGGCGGCGCGGCCAAGGGCCGCATAGGGCGGGGCCTCGCCCCAGTCCTTGTCGCCGCCATTGCCCAGGTCAAACAGGATGGCTGCCGGCACCACGGGAATGGCCCGTGGCCCCATGGCCAGGCCCCGGCCGCGTGCCGACAGCCAGGAAACCACCGCATCCGCCGCCGCCAGCCCGAAGACCGAGCCGCCAGCCAGCACCAGACCATGGAACTCCTGCACCAGGCAGGTGGGGTCAAGGGCATCGGTCTCGCGGGTGCCGGGCGCCCCGCCGGTGATGGCGGCCGCCATGACCAGGCCCTGGTCGGGCAGGATCACCGTTACGCCCGTGCGGGCCTCTGGCGCCTCGGCATTGCCCACAAGAATGCCGGTCACGTCGGTGATCAGGTTGCGTGGGCCGGGGCGCGGCAGGTCCATGGAAGCAACCTCGGTAGCCGAAACAGGGGTAGCAGAAAAGAGAGTGTCCCGGCCGGTGCCTCAGCGCTTGCGCGGGCTGGCGGTGGCCAGGACTTCGGCGGCAAGCGCCATGATCTCGGCGGCGGCGCTGCTGGAAGGCTCAGCCTCGGTCACGCCCAGGCCATCGGCCAGGCTGGCGGCAAAGGCGGTGCGGTTGCCCAGCTGGGCGGCTGCCATGGGCAGGCGGTCGCGTTCCAGTTCGGCGCGCATTTCGTCGGGCAGGCGGCCCCGTGGCGGCACGCGGTTGGCCACCACCAGCACCGGCACCCGTTCGCGCGTCGCCATGTCGATGGTGGGCCGGGTAGCCCAGACATCCATGGGGGAGAGCTGCACCGGGATCAGCACCAGATCGGCCGAGCGCACGCCCACCCGGGCCGCGGTCTCGGCATGGGGTGGGCTGTCGATCACCACCAGATCCACCTCGCGGCGCAGGCGGTCAACCTCGCTGGAGGCGCGCCAGCCGGCCAGGGTCTTGAGGCTGAGATTGCGGCTGTTGGCGCGGCCCCCTTCAAGGCGCTGGCGCCACCATTGGGTCAGGCTCTCCTGGGGGTCGATGTCGATCAGGGCGACGGAGCGGCCCTCTGCGGCCCAGGCAACGGCCAGATGCACCGCAAGCGAGGTCTTGCCGGCGCCACCCTTTTGCTGCGCGATCGTGATAACCCGTCCGGTCATTGCCAACTCCAGCCTGGAAGCACGGATTCATGCAACACCACATAGCCTAAGATAAAGAGCATTCTTTTGCACTGCAACATCAGCCCTAGCCAAAGCGGGCCAGAAATCGCACCAGGGCGCGGGTGCGGGCCGAAAACAGACCGGGGGTAAAGAAGGCGCCCGCCGCCCGCTTGCCGATTTCCCCAAGCGTCGGATAGGCCGCAACGGCACCGGCCATGGCCGCAATCCCCAGCCCCTGCGAGATCGCCAGGACCCAGGGCGCGATCAACTCCCCCGCGCCCGGCCCCACCAGGGTTGCCCCCAGAATGCGGCCGCGCCGGTCGGTAATGACCTTGGCGAGGCCATCACTACGGTGGGCGGTGCGGGCGCGGTCGTTCTCAGCCAGCGGCCAGCGCAGGATGCGGACAGTGCCCCGGGCCGTCGCCTCGGCCTCGGAAAGCCCGACATGGGCAAGTTCAGGATCGGTATAGGTTACACGCGGAATGGCCTGGGTGTCGCCGGCATTGATGGGCAGGCGGAACAAGGCATTGCGGATGAAAAGGCCGGCATGCCAGCCAGCCACATGGGTGAACTGCAGGCCACCCGCCACATCCCCAATGGCATGGACACGGCGATTGGAGGTGCGCAGGCGCTTGTCGACCGTAATGCCGGCAGGGGTGCAGGCGATCCCTGCGGCCTCAAGGCCCAGGCCCTCGACATTGGGCTGCCGGCCTGCGGCGATCAGCAGATGGCTGGCCAGCAGGCGCTGTTCGCCGCCGGCGCCACGTGTGGCAATGGCGATGTCGTCGCCGTCGCGGGAAAGCGCCGTGATCTCTGTCCGGGGCAGCAGGGTAACCCCTTCGACGGCCAGCGCCCGGGTAACATATCCCGCTGCTTCCGGGTCTTCCCGGCCCAGCATGTCCATACGCTCGATCACGCTGACCGCTGCCCCCAGGCGTCGGAAGGCCTGCGCCAGTTCAAGGCCGATGGCGCCACCGCCGATGATCACCAGATGGCGTGGGCACACCCTCAGGTCAAAGATCGTCTCATTGGTCAGATAGGCCACGCTGTCGAGGCCGGGAAGGGGGGGGATGGCGGGGCGTGATCCCGTGGCGATGACAAAGCGCCGCGCGGTGATGCGGGCATCGCCCGCGACGACGGTGTGCGGGTCCACAAAGCGCCCCTCGGCCTCGATCACCTCCACCCCAAGGGCCTGAAAGCGGGCGACGGAATCGGTGGGCGCAATCTCTGCGATCACGCCGTGCACATGGTCGTGAACAGCCTGGAAATCGATAGTGGGCACCACCGGGGCCACGCCCAGGGGGCCTGGATGGCGCTGGGCATAAGCGGCATGGGCGGCGGCGATCAGCGCCTTTGAGGGCACGCAGCCCACGTTCAGGCAATCGCCGCCCATGCGGTGGCGTTCGATCAGCACGGTCTTCTGGCCAAGCTGCGACGCGCCTGCCGCCACCGAAAGCCCGCCTGAACCGGCGCCGATGACACAGATATCGGCTGTAATCTGGCGCATCTTATTTTTCCTTGGCGGCGCTGAACCGCTTCATGGCAATCGGCAGCAGGGCCAGCAGGGCAAGGCCGCCCAGCGCCAGCAGCACCTGGGGGGTGAGGATGCCCGCCGGCGTAAAATCGCCACCGGCATCAAAGACACTGCCAAGCCCCGCCCCCACACTGGCAAAGACAAAGGTTGCCGGCAGGATGCCGATGAAGGTTGCCATCACATAGGTGCCAAGCGGCACGCCCAGAAAGGCGGGCGCCAGGTTCACCAGAAAGAACGGAAAGGCCGGCACCAGCCGCAGGAACAGCAGATAGCTGAAGGCATTGGCCCGGAACCCCTCGGCCATGCGGGCAAGTGCCGGGCCGGCGCGGGCACGCAGGGGTTCGCCCAGGCTGGTGCGGGCCGCAAGGAACAGCAGGCTGGCCCCGATGGTGGCGCCAATCACCACCCAGAGCGAGCCCCAGACGGCGCCAAACAGGAAGCCGCCAGTGATCGTCATCACCGCACCCCCCGGCAGCGACAGGGTGACCACCACGATATAGACAGCGATGAAGGCAAGCACGGCAAGGGGGCCTGCCGCCGCCACCCAGGCGACCAGTTCGGCCCGATTGTCGCGCAGTACGCTGAAGCTGAGATAGCGGTGCAGACCAAGGGAGAAGACCAGCACAATCCCGGCCGCAATGGCCAGCAGCGGCCAGGTGCGTTTCAGCAGGGCGGTCAGCCGGCTGGTTGCATTGGGTTCAGCCGGCATGTGCCGTGGCCTCGTCATTTAGGACCCAGTTGTAATCATCGCCCGAGATCTGGTCGATCATGGCCAGGCGGCCCAGCAGGTCGGGACCGGCATAATGCTTGATGTGGTTGACGATGGCCGTGTCGGAGGTGCCGAAATCGTCGGCGTACCAGACATAGATCGACGAGACGAACAGGCGCCCCCGGTCGATCCGCGCCCCGCGCGGGTGGTTCACAAAGGCATGGGCCGCCGCATCCAGCATGGCCTCGCTCGTGGCGGCCTCATAGGCGTCCTTTGCCAGATTGGGGCAGCCAAGGGCGGCACAGTTGAGGGCATAGTGCAGACGCGGATCACGCCAGAACGGGCGCAGGATGCGGTGTTCGATGTCGTCAAGGCTCAGGGCCTCGCCGGCCACCTGCACCAGCTTTGCGCCCCACGGCCCCCGGCTGAACCAGCCGGGTGAGATCGCAATGTCGCGGATCGAGGCGACGGGGTAATGGTCCATCACCGTGGCCACGGTCAGGGCATTGTAGAGATTGATCCAGAAGGCGCGCTGTTCGTCGCGGGACAGATGGTCGACGTCGGCGCGTTCCAGATGCTTTATGTAGGTCGCCAGCTGCGCCCGCTCGGCGCGGCTGACCAGGTCATAGGAAACCCGGTTGATGCCATGGGCATCGGTCTTGAGATGGCGCGTCAGGAAGGCAGACCATGTGCTGTGATCCACGCGGCTGGCATTGGCATTGTCATGGGCGGCCCAGCGTGCCCAGGGCTGGGCAGAGGGGGCAGCGGCGGCGGGGCCGGCACCGACGCTTTGCAGCCAGCCCAGCAGGCCAGCAGCCAGCAGGCTGCGACGGGTCGGTTGAGGGGGGCGTCTTGTGGTCATGGTGGCAAGAGGATGCGTGGTGCCGCGCCTCTTGCCAAGGATGCCGCCGGATGACCTTTCACCAAACCTCTGTGCCTGTGTGGTTGACTTATAGGCCCCCCGTACCCTATACACCCTGCCGAATTCGGTGGTTGCCGTGCAACCGCCAACTAGGAGCATTTGCCGTGAAGCGGACCTATCAACCAAGCGTCCTGGTGCGCAAGCGTCGCCATGGTTTCCGGGCGCGTGCCGCCACTGTGGGCGGTCGTGTGGTGCTCGCCCGTCGGCGTGCCAAGGGACGCAAGCGCCTTTCGGCGTAAACCGTCCCGGCCAGTCGGCCGGTTAGCATCATGTCGGCGCCCATGCCCGATCCAGACCAGAGCGATGCTGTCTCTGCCACGTCGGCGCATATTGTGCGCCGGCTGAAGAAGCGGCGCGAGTTTCTGGCGGTGGCCGACACGCGGGTCCGCTGGACAGCCCCCGGGCTGACCTTGCAGGCGGCGCCCCGGCCGGGTGCAGAAGCATCCGGTTCTCCGGGCGGTGAAGGCGTGATCGGCGTCGGTTTTACCGTATCGAAAAAAGTTGGCAATTCGGTTGCCCGCAACCGTGCCCGCCGCCGCCTGAGGGCAGCAGCGGCGCTGGTGATGGCGCGCGCTGGCCGACCGGGAACCGATTATGTGCTGATCGGGCGGCGCGAGACCCTCGACCGTCCCTTCGCGGAACTGGTTGGCGATGTCGAACTGGCTGTTGCACGGGTGGTAAAGGCGCGCCCTTCAAGCGGTCGCCCGCCGGGCCGGCGCAAATGACGCCGACGGGGCAGGCAGGGACACCAGGTCTGGCGGCGAGGCTGGCAGCACGGCTGCTTTCGGTGCCGGTCCTCGTGTGGCGCTGGGGTATTTCGCCCTTTCTGCCACCGTCCTGTCGCTTTGCCCCGTCATGCTCGCAATATGCCCTCGAAGCCCTGGCGCGCCATGGTGCCATCGAGGGATCCCGCCTTGTGCTGGCCCGCCTTGCGCGCTGCCATCCATGGGGCGGCCATGGCTACGACCCGGTGCCCGAGCGGGTACCGGCACGGGCTGGCAGCGCCAACCCGGAACCGGAAGGTCGATAGATGCAGGACCAACGTAATCTGATCACGGCGGTGGCGCTGGCCGCAGCCATCTTCCTCGGCTTCCAGTATTTCTTTCCGCCGGCCAAGCCCCCCGCCAAGCCGGTGGAGCAGACGACGGCAGCAGCCGCACCGACCGTTGCTCTGGGTCCGGATGGCGTGCCGACCCCGGTCGCCAGTGCGGTGCCGGATGCCGCCCCCGTCGCCCACGGCCAGACCCCGGCGGAACGGGCAAAGCTGATTGCCGGTGGCAAGCGTGTGCGCATCGACTCAGCCCGCGTGCATGGGTCGATCAACCTTGTTGGCGCCCGTTTCGACGACGTGACCCTGGCCGACTATCGCCTCACCACGGATCCGGGCAGTTCCGACATCGTGCTGCTGTCGCCCCTTGGCACGGCAGAGCCTTATTTCGCCGATTTCGGCTGGACGGCGGCTGGCACCGGTTTGAAGCTGCCGGGCCCCGACACGCTGTGGACCGCCGACCGTGACGTGATCGCCCCCGACCAGCCGGTGACGCTGAGCTGGGATAATGGCGAGGGCCTGAAGTTCCAGCGCGTCATCACCCTCGACAAGGACTATATGTTCCGCGTCGTGGACCGCGTGGCGAACAGCGGCAAGGCTGGCGTTACCCTGTTCCCCTGGGCGCGCCTCCAGCGCCTGGGCGACATGAAGGTGGCGGACGAATTCATCCTGCATGAAGGCCTGGTCGGCGTGCTCGACGGCCGCCTGAAGGAACACAAGTACAAGGACATCAAGGACGAGACCCACCTCTCGGAAGCCTCAACCGGCGGCTGGATCGGCTTTACGGACAAGTACTGGCTGACCGCCATCGTGCCGTCACAGGATGTGGCCTTTACCGCCAGCTTCAACCATGCCCTTGCCGCCACCGGCGACCGCTATCAGGTTGACTATCTGAAGCCGGGCCTGGAGCTTGGCGTCGGCGCCACGGTGGAAACCGAAGGCCGGCTGTTTGCCGGGGCCAAGGAAGTGCATCTGCTCGATCGCTATGCGTCCGAGCTTGGGGTTGCCAAGTTCGACCTCGCCATCGATTTCGGCTGGTTCTATTTCCTGACCAAGCCGATCTTCCTGGTGATCGACATCTTCAACAAGGTGCTGGGCAATTTCGGCCTCGCCATCCTGCTGCTCACCGTGATCATCAAGGGGATCATGTACCCGTTGGCCAACAAGTCCTACGAGTCCATGAGCAAGATGAAGAAGCTGGCGCCAAAGATGGCCGAGATCCGCGAGCGCTTCAAAGACGATCGCGCCCGCCAGCAGCAGGAGACGATGGAACTCTACAAGCGCGAGAAGGTGAATCCGCTGGCCGGCTGCCTGCCCATCGTGGTGCAGATTCCCGTGTTCTTCGCCCTCTACAAGGTGCTGTTCGTCTCCATCGAAATGCGTCACGCGCCCTTCTTTGGCTGGATCCACGATCTGGCGGCGCCCGACCCGACGCACATCCTGAACCTGTTTGGCCTCATTCCCTGGACGCCGCCCGGCTTCCTTGGCATTGGCGTCTGGCCGATCATCATGGGCGCCACCATGTTCCTGCAGCAGCGCATGAATCCGCCGCCGCCCGATCCGGTGCAGGCCAAGGTGTTCATGTTCATGCCGCTGATCTTCACCTTCATGCTGTCGACCTTCCCGGCCGGCCTGGTGATCTATTGGACGTGGAACAACCTGCTGTCGATTGCACAGCAGTGGCTGATCATGCGCCGCATGGGGGTGAAGATCTGATCGCCCCCGGCACTGGCGGCCCCGCCCCCGGCAATGCCGAGGACGAAGCTGCACGCGTCCTCTCGGAAGAGCGGGGGCGCAAGCTCTTCGCCGGGCCGTGTACCTTCATGCTTGGCGTCACCAAGGAAGCCTATCTGCCTGAGGCCGCGCTGATCGAGGTGGCCTTTGCCGGGCGCTCCAACGTTGGCAAGTCCAGCCTGATCAACGCCCTGACCAACCGGAAGGGGCTGGCGCGCACCTCCAACACGCCCGGGCGCACCCAGGAGATCAATTTCTTCCGCCTGGGTGATTCCCTCGTGCTGGTGGATCTGCCGGGCTATGGCTTTGCCCAGGCGCCCAAGGGCCAGGTGGATGCCTGGACCGATCTGATCGAGCGTTATCTCAAGGGGCGTCAGCCCCTGCGCCGGGTCTGTCTGCTGATCGACGGCCGCCATGGCCTTAAGGCCAGCGACCGTGACGCCATGACCCTGATGGATCGCTCGGCGGTCTCCTATCAGGTCGTGCTGACCAAGATGGACAAGATCCTGACGGCCGAACGCCAGCCCATGATCGACAAGGTTGCGGCGGAACTTAAGGGCCGCCCGGCAGCCCATCCCCATATCATCGCCTCAAGCGCCGCCGAGGGCTGGGGGCTGCCGGAAATCCGCAGTGGACTTTCAGATCTTGCAGCAGACGCCTCGCTGGGCTAAGCCCCGTCCATGACGACCGAGATCCGCCCTGAAACGTCGGCCACTCCCGGTGGCGAGGCACAGCTTCGCACCCGCTGGCTCGACACCGCCCAGACCCTGACAGAGGCGCTGCCCTATATGCAGCGCTATGCCGGCCGCACCTTTGTGGTGAAATACGGCGGCCACGCCATGGGTGACGAAGAGGGGCAGCGGCATTTTGCCCATGACATCGTCCTGCTCAAGCAGGTGGGCATCAACCCGGTCGTGGTGCACGGCGGCGGGCCGCAGATTGCCCGCATGCTGGACCGGCTGAACATCCGCTCCAGTTTTGTCGACGGCCTGCGCGTGACCGATGCGGCGGCGGTCGAGGTGGTGGAGATGGTTCTGGCCGGTTCCATCAATAAGGCGCTGGTGACGGCGATCAACGCCGCCGGTGGCCGCGCCATTGGCCTGTCTGGCAAGGACGGGCCGATGATCCATGCCCGCCGCCTGACCCGCACCAAGCGCGACCCGGATTCAAACATCGAACGCGTGCTCGACCTTGGCTTTGTGGGTGAGCCGGAGCGGGTGGACCCCTCGGCCATCCGCCTGTTCGAGCAGTCGGATTTCATCCCCGTCATTGCGCCCATTGGCATGGGTGCCGATGGGGCCACCTACAACATCAACGCCGACACGGCGGCCGGTGCTATTGCCGCCGCCCTCGGCGCGGCCCGCCTGCTGCTGCTGACCGACGTGGCGGGCGTGCTGGATGCCGACAAGCAGCTGGTGGCCCGCATGACCGCCGCCCGCGCCCGCGCCCTGATTGCGGACGGCACCATCTCTGGCGGCATGATCCCCAAGATCGAGACCTGCCTCGATGCCGTGGACAAGGGCGTTGAAGCCGCCGTCATCCTCGACGGCCGCGTGCCCCATGCCACCCTGATGGAAATCTTCACCGCCCTTGGGGCCGGCACCCTGATCGAGCGCAGCCCCAGCTAGATCACCATCACCCGACGAAGAACTCGATCTGCAGGATCATCTCGTCGGGGCTGAAGGGGTAATCGGTGCCGTTGCGGGCATTGATGCGGGCCAGCGGCGGGATGTGGCCAAGGCTTGCCTGCAGCTTCATTGCCGTCCGCATGGAAAAACCCGCCTTCCACGCCAGGGCCGTTATGGGCTTGCTGCTGCGGCTTTCCACGATACGTCGCACGGTTGGCCCGGGCAGGCGGCTGCGGATGGAAAGGGCTTCCATCACATAGGCGCGTCGCCCGGCATCAAGGGCGGCATTCACGCTGACCTCTGTCAGCAGGCCGTCGGCATAGTCCTGGCGGGCATCGCGCGATTGGTCGCGGGCCGTGTCTTTCTGCGGATCTGGCAGCGAGGCGCTAAGGCTGCGGCGGGTCTGCGCGCGCAATTCCTGCACCGCGCTGCGGTCAAGGCCGTGGCGTTCGGCCAGAACGCTTACCAGCGAGGCCGCAACAAGCCCTGCAATGCGGCGGGCAGCCCGCGCCGAGAGATCAGGGCGCAGGGCCAAAGGGGCGTGCAGCATGCTGATACCCTCGGCCAGATTTTCCTCCACATGGCCCACCACCGCGTCCAGCGTGGCCTCGCGCAGGGTTGCCCCCTTGTTGGCCAGAAGGGCGGCAATGGCGGGCACGTCAAAGCGTGCAACCACGGCGTCAGCCACAGGGGCCGAGACCTCGGCGCGGCTGGCAATGGCCGTCAGCCGTTCGGTGACTGATGAGGCGGCGATCAGTTCCAGCAGATCAGCATCGGACAGCAGCGGCGAATACTGCAGGATCGGCACCGCAACCGTGGCCTCCAGATCCTGCGCCAGCCGCCGCACTGTTTCGGGCGGCACACTGGGGGAGCGGCAGATGGCCTCGGCCAGGATCTGGCGCACGGCGGGCAGCGTATCCTTTGCCAGGTCATCAAGCGTTTGCAGCACGCCATCATTCAGTCGCCCGGCGCCCCCCTGGCTGAGGTCCGGGATGAGGCGTCCGATTTTCTGCGCCAGGCTCAGGCGCGCGGCTTCATCGCCGTCCTGGGCCTGCCGGGCGGGGATGATCTCGGGTTCGGGGCTGTTCGCGGGCGCTGGCGCCTCCTCGGATACGACATCGATCACCTCGGACATGGCTCCGTCACTGCCCAGCAGCAAGACGGGCAGGCCCGCAGGGATTGCGGGTGGAGGCAGTCGTCGCATCAAGCCAAGCCGCTCAAGCAGCCTGCCCAGAATGCTGCGGCGTGATGTTTTCGGGTCGTCGCCCATCTTTCCCCGCATCCAAGCAACTGGAACCGCCCACCCCCCAGGTGATCTTTCCTATAATTCAGCCAAGGTCTTTAACGTCTGCTTAATGTGCCGCGCGGCTTGCCCGGCGGGCCTGAGCGCGCCATCTTGGGGTCATGACCAGACCCCTCGACCCCATCGTCGCGGCCGAGGCGTGGATTTTCGATCTCGATAACACGCTCTATCCCGCCCGCCTCGACCTCTTTGCCCTCATCGACATCAAGATGCGGACCTTTGTCGCCGACCTGCTGAAGGTGCCGCACGACGAGGCCCGTACGGTGCAAAAGGGCCTGTTCCGCACCTATGGCACCACCATGCGCGGCCTGATGGTGGAGCATGGGATCAACCCGCATGCTTTCCTCGACTATGTTCACGACATCGATCTGGCGACCGTTTCGCACGACAAGGTGCTGGACAGGGCGCTGGGCCGCCTGCCGGGGCGCAAGCTGGTCTATACCAACGGCTCTGTCCGCCATGCCGAGCGGGTGACCCAGGCCCTTGGCATCGACCATCATTTCGAGGGGATCTTCGACATTGTGGCCGCCGATTTCGTGCCCAAACCCGATCCCGTCCCCTATGGCACCATGCTGGAGGCCCTGGGGGTGAAGCCCCATACCGCCATCATGGTGGAAGACATCGTCGCCAACCTGGCGCCCGCCGCCGCCCTTGGTATGACCACGGTGTGGATCCCCGGCCAGACCGAGTGGTCGCGCCTGCCGGAAAATGGGGAAGCGCCGGATTTCGTCCATCATGTGGTGGATGACCTTGCCATCTGGCTTGATGGCCTCACGGCCCATCTGGCCGACCCCGCCTGAGCTGTCTGCATTGCCCCATCCGCATTGCCCCATCCGCATTGCTCCATCCGCATTGCCCCATCCGCATTGACAGGGGCGGGCGGCTTCTCATGATGCGGGGCCTGCCCCCTTGTTTCCTTATGATCCAGACCGGAAGAGCGCCATGACCGCCAACCTCGAACAGACCATCGACGCCGCCTGGGAAGCCCGCGACGGCATCAACCTTGCCACCACCGGCGCCGTGCGCGAGGCGGTGGAGGCGGCGCTCGCCGGCCTTGATGCCGGCACCCTGCGCGTGGCCGAGAAGGGGAATGGGGGCTGGACCGTAAACCAGTGGCTGAAGAAGGCGGTGCTGCTGTCCTTCCGCCTCAACGACATGGAACTGATCCCCGGCGGCCCCGGCACCGATACCGGCTGGTTCGACAAGGTGCCCTCGAAATTTGCCGGCTGGGACGCGGCGCGTTTCCGCCAGGCGGGCTTTCGCGCTGTGCCTGGTGCCGTGGTGCGGCGTTCGGCCTTCATCGCGCCGGGCGTGGTGCTGATGCCCTCGTTCGTCAATCTGGGCGCCTATGTGGACACGGGTACCATGGTGGATACCTGGGCAACCGTTGGCTCGTGCGCGCAGATCGGCAAGAACTGCCACATCTCTGGCGGTGCGGGCATCGGCGGCGTGCTGGAGCCCATCCAGGCCGGCCCCGTGATCATCGAGGACAACTGCTTCATCGGCGCCCGCTCGGAAGTGGCGGAAGGCGTGGTGGTGGAAACCGGTTCCGTCCTGTCCATGGGTGTCTATATCGGCGCCTCCACCAAGATCGTCGACCGCGCCACGGGCGAGGTTTTCCGGGGCCGGGTGCCGGCCTATTCCGTGGTGGTGCCGGGCACGCTGGGTGGTGGCACGCGCCCCGACGGCACCCATGTGCCGGGGCTTTATTGCGCCGTCATCGTCAAGCGGGTGGATGAACAGACCCGCTCCAAGACCTCGATCAACGAACTGCTGCGCGACTGAGGCACGCCCATGACTGCCGCCGCCACGCCCTTCGTCCTTGATCCCGTCGCTCTGGCGCGTGCCCTGATCGCACGGCCCAGTGTAACGCCAGAGGATGCGGGGGCGCTGGACGTGCTGCAGCGGGCGCTGGAGGCTTTGGGCTTTGCCTGCTGGCGCCTGCCGTTTCAGGCGCCGGGCACGCCCGACATCGACAATCTCTATGCCCGCCTTGGCACGGGTGGCCGCCACCTGTGCTTTGCCGGCCATACGGATGTGGTGCCGGTGGGTGATACGGCAGCGTGGACGGTGGACCCGTTTGCCGCCGTCATCGAGGGTGGCCGCCTGTTCGGGCGGGGTGCCTCCGATATGAAGGGGGCGATTGCCGCCTTTGTGGCAGCGGTGGCGCAGGTCACCTCTGGCGGACCGCTGAACGGTTCCATCAGCCTGCTGATCACCGGCGACGAGGAAGGCCCGGCGATCAATGGCACGGTGAAGGTCCTCGACTGGATGGCCGCCCGGGGCGAGCGCCCCGATGCCTGCCTCGTGGGGGAGCCGACCAATCCCATGGCGCTTGGCGAAATGATCAAGATCGGCCGGCGCGGCAGCGTGAATTTCCGGCTTGAGGTCACGGGCGCCCAGGGCCATGTGGCCTATCCCCATCTGGCCGACAATCCCATTCCCCGTCTGGTGCGGATATTGGCGGCGCTGGATGCCTGGGTGCTTGATACGGGCACGGCGCATTTCCAGCCCTCCAGCCTGGTGGTCACCAGCGTGGACGTGGGCAACCCTGCCACCAATGTGATCCCGGCCCGCGCCAGTGCCGCCTTCAACGTGCGCTTCAATGATCTGCACACGGCGCGATCGCTTGAGGAGCGGGTGCGGGCCATCGCCACCGGGGTCTGTGGTGAGGTGGGCAGCTGGACCCTGAAGGCGCAGGTAACGGGTGAGGCGTTCCTCACACCGCCCGGCGCCTTCAACGGCCTGATTGCAGACGCCTGCGAGGCGGTGCTGGGCCGCCGCCCGGAATTTTCCACCACGGGCGGCACCTCGGACGCGCGCTTCATCCACAGTGTCTGTCCGGTGGCGGAGTTTGGCCTTGTTGGCCAGACCATGCACAAGGTGGACGAGAATGCGGCGGTGGCCGATATCGAGGCCCTGACGCGGATCTATGCCGAGGTGATCCGGGGTTTTCTGGCTGCCTGAATCTGGCTGATTAACCCAGCTGATTACACGAAGCTGCCGTCAAAGGCGCGTGGCCGATAGTCCACCGACATCAGGGTGAGGCCCGCCGCCGGTGCCGTCATGCCGCAGCGTGTGCGGTCGCGGGCGGCAAGTACCCGCGCCACGTCGTCTGGCTGCCAGCGCCCCTCGCCCACGGCTTTCAGCGTGCCCACCATGGAACGCACCTGGTTGTGCAGGAACGAGCGTGCCTCGGCAAAGACATCAATCACGTCGCCGTCCCGCACCACCTTCAGAATACCCAGGGTCCGCTCGGGCGAGCGCGCCTGGCAGTGGGTGGCGCGGAAAGTGGTGAAGTCGTGATGGCCCACCAGATGGGCGGCACCGGCGTTCATCAGGTCCACATCCAGCGGCGCCACCACATGCCAGACCTGGGCGCGGTCAAGGGCGGGCGGGGCAATGCGGTTGAGGATGCGATAGCGATAGGCCCGCCAGGTGGCATCAAAGCGGGCGTGGAACTGCTCCGTCACCTCTTCCACCTCCAGGATGGAAATGGGGGCCGGGCGCAGAAAGAAGTTGATGGCCGTCAGCACCTTGCGGGGCACGTGGGACCGCACCAGATCGAAATGCGCCACCTGGCCACGGGCATGGACGCCGGCATCGGTGCGGCCGGCCGCCATCATGCTGATGCGCTCACCCGAAAAGGCAAAGATGGCGTCTTCGATGGCACCCTGGATGGAGGCGCGCCCGGCCTCCTGCCGCTGCCAGCCGACAAAATCTGTGCCGTCGTATTCCACGACAATGCGGTAACGTGTCACGGCTCTGTCCGGCCCAGCACGGTGCCCGGCGCCACGGGCCAGCCGCGCAACAGCACCTCGGCGTCCTGCGGCGCCTTGCCCGGCCGTTGGGCGCGGGTAATGCGCAAGGTTCCCTCGCCACAGGCAATGCCCAGCTGGCTGTCCAGCACCGTGCCGGGTGCCGTGCCCACGGGCACCGCCAGGTCGGCGGGCGCCACGGCCTGGATCTTGAAGCGTTCGCCACCAAGGGTGGTCCAGGTGCCGGGGCTGGCGCCAAGGGCGCGCACCAGGCGGTCGATCTGGCCGGCGGGCAGGGACCAATCAATCTGGCCCTCGTCCTTGGCGATCTTGGCGGCATAGGTGGTGCCGTCGTCGGACTGGGCCATCGCCTGCAGGCGACCCGCGTCCACCGCCGCCAGGGCCTCCACCATCAGGCGGGCGCCAAGGTCGGCCAGGCTGTCGTGCAGGTCGGCTGTTGTGGTGGTGGCGGTGATGGGCAGGCGGCCTACCAGCAGCATGGGACCGGTATCCAGCCCCGCCTCCATCTCCATGATGGTGACACCCGTTTCGGCATCGCCTGCCAGCACGGCCCGGTGGATTGGTGCGGCGCCCCGCCAGCGCGGCAACAGCGAGGCATGGACATTGAAACAGCCAAGGCGCGGCGCATCCAGCACCACTTGGGGCAGGATCAGGCCATAGGCCACCACCACGGCGGCATCAAGGCCAAGGGCGGCGAACTCGGCCTGCGCTTCCGCGCCCTTCAGGCTGATGGGGTGGCGCACCGCAAGGCCCCGTGCCTCGGCAAAGGCCTGCACCGGCGAGGGGCGGTCCGCCATGCCGCGCCCGGCGGGGCGGGGCGGCTGGCAATAGACGGCGGCAATCTCGTGCCCGGCGGCGATCAGGGCGGCCAGGGTCGGCACCGAGAAGTCGGGCGTGCCCATGAAGGCAAGGCGCAAGGGTGTCGTCATGGCGCAGTTTTAGCCCCATGCCCCGATGCAGGGAAGAGGGGGCGTAAATCCCCCCCGCCTCAGACGCCGGTAAGGCGCTTCTGCTTGGTCAGCTTGCGCAGGATCATGCTGCGCTTGACCGTGCTGAGATGGTCGACGAACAGCACGCCTTCCAGATGGTCGATCTCGTGCTGCAGGCAGGTGGCCATCAGGCCATCGGCCTCAAGCTCGCGGATTTCGCCCTGGTAGTCGAGGAAGCGCACGCGGCAGCGGGCCGGGCGGGCCACATCGGCATAATGCTCCGGCACCGAAAGGCAGCCTTCCTCATAGGTGGCGAGTTCGTCTGAGGCCCACAGGATCTCCGGATTGACGAAGTGTTGTGGCGCCGCCGGTTCCCCCTCGCGGGAGACGTCCATCACCACCACGCGCTTGGGCACGCCCAGCTGCACCGCCGCCAGGCCAATGCCCGGCGCGTCATACATGGTGTCCAGCATGTCATCCATCAGGCGGCGCAGGCCGTCATCAACGGCGTCGACCGTCTTGGATTTCTGCTTCAGGCGCGGATCGGGCGCGGTAAGGATCTGACGAATGGCCATGCCCTTAGCTAAGACCGTCGCTGGCCGAGGTCAAGCGGGCAGGTGGGCTTCAGAGCGCCCCAGAGAGCCCCAGAGCCTCTCAGCCAAAAGGCCTGCGGGCCTTGAGGGCGGCCGAGAGGGTGCCATCGTCGAGATAGTCCAGTTCGCCGCCCACCGGCACGCCATGGGCCAGCCGCGAGACGGCCACGCCCGTGGGCGCCAGCATGTCGGTCAGGTAATGCGCCGTGGTCTGGCCATCCACGGTGGCATTGGTGGCCAGAATCACCTCGCTCAGCAGGCCTTCGCGCACCCGCGCCACCAGATCCGTGATCCTGAGGTCGTCGGGGCCGACGCCATCCAGCGCCGACAGGGTGCCGCCCAGCACATGATAGCGCCCCCGGAAGGCGCCGGAGCGCTCGATGGCCCACAGGTCGCCCACGGTCTCCACCACGCAGACAAGGGCGGGGTCGCGGCGCTCGTCACGGCAGATGGTGCAGGGGTCCACCGTATCCAGATTGCCGCAGACGGGGCATGGCCCCACCCGCTCCGCCGCATTGGCCAGGGCTGAGGCCAGCGGCGCCATCAGGCTTTCCTTGCGGTCGATCAGATAGAGGGCGGCGCGCCTGGCCGAACGTGGCCCCAGGCCCGGCAGGCGCGCCAGCAACTGGATCAGCCGGTCGATCTCGGCGCCGGTGGTGCCGGCGGCGCCACGGCGGGTTTCATGGGCCAAGGTCTGGGTTCCGGATCGGTCTTGCCGTTCAGAATGGCAGCTTCAGGCCGGCGGGCAGGTTCAGGCCGCCGGTCAGCTTTGCCATTTCCTCGGCGGTATGGGCCTCGACCTTGGCCTTGGCATCGGCATGGGCGGCCACGATCAGGTCCTCCACCACCTCGGCCTCAGCCGGGTCCATCAGGCTGGGGTCGATCTTCAGCCTCTTGAGGTCGCCCTTGCCCGACAGCGTGGCCTGCACCATGCCGCCGCCCGACTGGCCGGTGATTTCCACCCGTTCCAGCCCGGCCTGCATTTCGGCCATGCGTTCCTGCATGGCCTGGGCCTGTTTCATCATCTGGCCGAGGTTCTTCATCACATGTCCCCGTCGTCGGTAAAGTCAGGTATCAGGGTGTCGTAATCGGCATCGTCACCGAACTCATCATCCGGTGCAGGTGCCAGGGGGACATCGTCCACCGCATCCGCCAGCAGACCCTTTGGCCGAACTGAAATGCGCGCGCCGGGAAAGGCGTTCAGCACGGCCTGCACGGCAGGGTCGGCCAAGGCGGCCTCGCGTTCTGCCAATTCGGCCGTCTTTTGCTGTTCGCCCAGGGTCTCGGCGCCACCACCCGTGCCGCTGCGCGTCTCAACAATCCAGTCAGCGCCGGTCCAGGCCTTCAGCTTTTCGGCGATCTGTCGCGTCAGGTTCTTGGAGGCACGGGGTTTCAGGGCGAGCGCGAGGAAGCCCGGGCGGGCCTCAAGCGGTACCACATCGTCCGTCAGGGCCGCATGCAGCAGGGCCTCGCGCCGGGCGGCAAACAGGGCCGCCACCGCCGCAAAATCCTGCGGCATGGGGGCGAGTGCCGGTTCGGGGCGCAGTTGCACCACCTCGGCGCTGGGGCGCGTGCCGGGCTCGGCCGCCGTATGGCCCCGGGCAATCGCCTCGGCCGGGCGTCCGGCGAGAGCTGTGGAGCCACGCGCGCCACCACCCCCGCCGCCAGAGGGGCGGCCACCGGTTTCCACCGGCCGGCCATCCTGGATCTGGCGGATCAACTCGCCCGGTGTCGGCAGGTCGGCAGCAAAAGCCAGGCGCACCAGAACCATCTCGGTCGCCGGCAAAGGCGAGGGGGCAGCGCGCACCTCGCCGAGGCCCTTGAGAATCATCTGCCAGTTGCGCGTCAACTGGGGTACGGCCAGGCGGTCGGCCATCTGGCGACCACGGGTGACTTCCAACTCGCTGGCGAGTGGTTCGGACGCGGCCTCGGGCACCAGCTTCAGGCGGGTCAGCCAGTGGGTCAACTCCAGCATGTCCTGCAGCACCACCAGGGGGTCGGCGCCCACCTCGTATTGGGCGCGCAGTTCGGCAATGGCGCCGGGCACATCGCCGCGCATCACCGCCTCATAGAGGTCGAACACGCGCGCCCGGTCGGCCAGGCCCAGCATGTCGCGCACCACGGTGTCGGTCACCTCGCCGCCGCCATGGGCGATGGCCTGGTCCAGCAAGGAGAGGCTGTCGCGCACCGAGCCTTCGGCGGCCCGCGCGATCAGGGCAAGGGCACCGGCCGAGGCCTGCAGCCCTTCCCGGGTGATGATGCCGCCGAGGTGGTCGATCAGCCGGTCGGCCTCCACCCGCTTCAGGTCGAAGCGCTGGCAGCGCGACAGCACGGTGACGGGCACCTTGCGGATTTCCGTGGTGGCAAAGATGAACTTCACATGGGCCGGCGGTTCTTCCAGCGTCTTCAACAAAGCGTTGAAGGCCGCCGTGCTCAGCATGTGCACCTCGTCCAGCACATAGACCTTGTAGCGGGCCTGTACCGGCAGATAGCGCACGCCGTCGGTCAGGTCGCGGATATCGCCCACGCCGGTGCGGCTGGCGGCATCCATTTCCAGCACATCCACATGGCGGGATTCTGCAATGGACACGCAATTGGCGCAGACCCCGCAGGGCGACACCGTGGGGCCGCTGGTGCCATCAGCGCCAATGCAGTTCAGGCCGCGCGCGATGATGCGCGCCGTCGTCGTCTTGCCCACCCCGCGCACGCCGGTGAGGATAAACGCATGGGCCAGCCGCCCTGCCGCAATGGCATTGGACAGGGTGCGAACCATCGCCTCCTGCCCGATCAACTCGGCAAAATTCTGCGGCCGGTACTTGCGCGCCAAGACGCGATAAGCGCCCGCATCCGCCGTGGGGGCAGGCACGGCCGCCGCGCCTCCCGCTGGCGGGAGGACATCGGGTGCTGGCGTCAGGCCGAGGTCCAGTTCACTCATGGTCTCGGCAGAGCTCCCTTACTGTGGCCATAGCGCAGCCCCAACCATATCAGCCCGCAGGGGGGGGAGGGCAAGGCCCGGTGGCCCAGGCCGTGCTCAGCTGACGCGGATCCGCAGTGTCGGGAGAATTTGGTGCTTTCGGTCGAACCAGCTCCCGCCTTCCTCGACCATGTCAATCTTCAGCTGGTAGTCACCTGGCGCTTCTGGCGCGGTCACATCCAGCAGCAACTCCACGGCCTCATCAGGCTTGAGGGCCGGTGCGGTCACGCGACCGTCCCGCCATTGCACCGTGCCGCCACCTGCGTTCAGCCAGTAATTGCCCAGCGACAGGCCGCAGGGCCAGGTCATCCTGCCCAGATTACGCACCGTGACCTGGAGGCTCTGCCGCTGACCCCCTGTCATTCTCTCCGGCGCTGCCCGTACTTGGATATCGGCCCGTCGTGCCAACTCCGGCAGCATAACTGGCGGCCTTGCCCCGGCCTCGGCCATGTTCTTGGCCAGGACTGTCGCCAGGCCAGGGGCGTTGGCAGGCAGGAAGTACATGCCATGGCTACCGGGAATGGCTGCGGTCTCAACCCGTCGCAGCAGGCGCCGCCAGGCTTGCTCCGGCTCTGCATGGCGCAGCCACGGGTTGCCTTCAAGGCTGCTGTGGCCGTGGAGGAACAGGACATCGCCGACATAGGCTGTCAGTTCAAAGCCCCACTCCATGAGGATCAGCAAGGGTAGTTGAATCTGGCGGCGCAGCAGATGCTGGGCCATCACCAGGGCGACGCGACCCCCCGGGCAGTTGCCCCCGATAAACAGGGGGCCATCCGGGCAGACTGCCAGCACGTCCTGTACATAGCGCAGTGCCACGAGTTGCAGGATGTCTTCGTCATAGCTGTAGACACCATGGCCAGACCTGAAACCGTAAAGCGGTTGATCCGGACCCAGTTGCGCCGCCAGGGCCGTGAACTCCTGTTCGATCTGAAAGACCCAGAACAGGGGTGGGAGGCGCCCTGCGGTGTTCAGCCCGGCCATCAGCAGGTCCTGGGTCGGGCGTTCGCCAGGCCAGTTTTCAAGCTTGGCCATCAGCGTCTGATGTAACTCAGATGGTAATGCCCAGTTCATCGCAAGGGCCACAACCTTCTGCGGCGCCTCGTCGCGGACCAGTTCTGCCAAATGACGCAGCGTCGGATCGGTAAAGAAGGCCGACGTACGAAGATCCAGGCCGAACTGTTCTTCCACCCCAGCGAACAGGTGCTGTGCTGCGAGGGAGTCGCCACCATCAGCAAAGAAATGGCTGTCGGGTGATATTTCGGCCCCTTGCGGCAGGCATTCCCGCCAAAGGGCATGCAGGCGATCGTCCAGATCGGCGCTTCCGACCTGTGCCTCGATCAGTGGCGCGGCGACCTCTGCCAGCATCTGCGCTACCTGTAACCGAAGGAGTTTTCCCGTCGGCCCAAGGGGGAGGGCTTCCATGGCAGCAAAACCAATATGGGCCGGCTGGACGCCGAAACGTTCACCAATCAGCCGCCGGACAGCACCTTGCAGTCCGGGCTCTGGCGGGCCGTACACCATCACGCCGAATTGTTCTCCTTCTTCGATGGCAAGCCGACACGCAACCGCCCGCCGCCCGTCGCCAACCGCGCTTGCCAGCGCGCTTTCAATGTCATCGAGTGCCAGTTTGCGACCATGTATCGCGACAACCTGGCTCAGACGTCCGTGCAGAGAAAGACGGCCACCTTCAAGCCGTCCAAGATCGCCGGTCTGCCACCAGCCATCCGTGCAAAATCCGGCAGCCCTGCCCGTGGCGTGGACGTAGCGGGAAAACATCATGCCCGGACAGCGCGCCTCAACGGCGCCTGTCTCGCCTTCCGGCAGCAGGCCGCCATCGTCGCCAACAATACGCAGTTCCACACCAGCCGCCGGGTGTCCCAGGATGAGCGCTGCGCCGTCCGCCGGAGCGTGGGGTGTGATCCGCGCTCCCGTGACAAGCATGCCAGTTTCCGTGGTGCCATATCCTGCCGATATCTGTACGCCCGCAGCATCATGGCGCCTGAATGCTTCGGTCAACCGCCGTGCAACCTTCGGGTCGACGGTCTCGGCGCCCATGGTCACCCTGTCCAGAGCGCTGAGGTTCCGGATATGTAGGGTGCTTTCTGTGACCTGTGCGACAAGTCGCGCCAGGGAACTGGTCAGGGCCAGGCTTCGCACCTTCAGACGCTCTGCAAGGTCGAGAACAAGATCTGGCCGGGCAAGGACCTGGGTTGGCGAAACCTGGACCCAATCGGGGGAATGGACAAAGGCCGCGTTCAGTCCATTGACTGAGTCGGGATCAGATATCCACATCTGCACATCGCCTGGCGTTGTGTTGCTGTTGCTTCGATGGAACCGGCGGGCAAGCAGGGTCGCTTCGCTGAGCCCGGCCAGCTTGTCCCGCCCGGTCGATCCTGACGTCGGCAGCCAGCACACGGGATTGGCCGCAGCGGCGGCTCTTCTTGGCTCGCCAGCGCCGAGCTCCTCGATGTGCGCAAGATCGAGTGCCCTTTCCCCAGACAGGACCTGGGCCAGCTTCCGATTTTCCACGTCGGCCAGAATGCGCGCCCCGGGAAGCTGGTCTATTACCGCGTTCAACGCATGGAACTGGCCCATTTCGCGGGCCCGTCGTGCCCGCCCGGACAGGGGCAGAATGGTGTACCCCCCCATGAGGCAGGCCCAGAACACAGCCACGACGTCCGGCACGGATCCCGCCAGAATGGCCACCACCTCGCCTTGCTCGAGGCCATTGGAGGCAAGACCTTCGGCAATCCGGGCGGCGCGTGGCCACAGGTCACGATAGAAAACGTGGGTCGGCAGGCCCAAGGAATCCACCGTCCAAAGCCGCGCGAGGGGGGATTGATCGAGCCGCTTGTGGATTCCCTCCAGCAAGGTTTCGGGCAAGTCCGGCCGCGGCGGCAGTTCTGCGCCGCGGGCCCATGAAAGGGTCAGGGCATTGGCCATGGGTACTAGGGCGCCAGGTCGGCGACGTGGTCTGCGGCCGCCTCGATCAGTTCACGGCCCAACGGGCTCAACCGGCCTTCCCGGCGAACCACCGCGTATCCGTCGGCAAAGTGCTTTTTCTGGCGGTCAAGACGCTCGTTGATCTCTGCCCGCTCCATCTCGTCTAGACCCTCGTGGCGACCAAGAAGCGTATGAAACGCGCAGAGCCGCCCGGATACGTAGGTGGCATGATAGACACCATCCATCGGGCGTGGATCGCTGCGCAAAGGTGAAGGATAACGCTGACCTGGCGGATTTTCCGTCAGTGGTTGACGGCGGGACAGGCCAAAAAGCATCTGGTGCGTCGCTTCGTGGACAATGCCTGTCAGGACGCGCATGGGATTGTTGTTGCGTTGCACATTCAGAACCACAGCGCCCCAGACCATGAATGAGGAAGACCCAGAGAAGCGCCACAGGGCATCTTCAGGCGGTACGGCCGCGTAAATGCGCGTAAGCAGGCTGTCGATCTCGTCCCGCCAGTCCGATGAGACTGCCTCAAGAAGGGCAAGGGCAGCATCAACATTGCTGACAAATCCTCTCCAACTGCTTTCGTCGGGGCGCGCGAACAATTTTGCCGCCTGCCCGCCCGAGGCGAACAGCCGCTGAAATCGCTCTGCGTCTTCGTCAAGAGAATTGAATGGCTGGTATTCCAGACGCACCGTCTCGCCAGCCTTCGCGGCAATGGCCCGCCACGATCTGGCGGCGCCATCCCAGGCATTGCCCTGCACCTGGTGAATGAATTCGTAGTAGACGGCAAACAGGGCCGGATCAATACGATGGGCGCGAATATCGCGGCAGGCCGCTTCTATTGATACGTCGCCCGGAAGGTAAGCCGCCGCACGATGGGCAATACGCTGAAGGCTTGAGGCCAGGTCCTCACGCATCTCTCGGTCAAGGTGCCGTACAGGCGACCCTGCCGAGGGAATGAATACTGGCTCCATGCCAAGGGTGCCTTCAGCAGAGCTCGCCACCGATCTTGTTACAATAGGCGTCGATCAGGTCTGCCTGCTTTGCCGGATCATATTCGGCCAGAAAGGCTTGATTGGCCCCAAGCAGATCGCTGAGGTCAATGCTGACAGACTGATTGCTGGCAGGCTCGGACAAAACTGTAACCGAAACGGTGTTTTCCATGTGCTTCTTCATGGTCAAAAATCCTTCGTAAGCAGAGGTTAAAATTTCCATGAATTCCTGATACAGTCAAGCGTATACGCAAGGGTCCGCCATGTTCATTCCCGAGCTGAATTCGCCTGTGCTTCGCCTGGACCAGGCAATGCGTGACGATCTGGCGACCAGTCTTGAGCGCCTGGGCGAGAGGGCCAGTGACGTTCTTCCGGCTGAGGTCGATACCGCCTCCATGGCGCGGCAGATCCGGTCCCATGCCATTTTGCCTGGGGTTTTTGCCCGTTACTACGATCTCATCACAGCCTTGCAGAAGCAGGACTGGCTGGCTGCCGAACGGCTTTGGCGGGAGATTTCGAGATGGGCTGCAATGCCAGCCGACTTCTCGATCCTGTCATTCGATACGAACGACCTTGGTGATGATGCCGAACGCTACCAACGCCTTTTTTCCGCGGGCCAGTCGGTGCTGCCGCAATTCGTCAGGCCCGATGAGGAGGCGCTGGCCAGCCTGCGGCGGACCGTGCCGGCAGCCCTTGATCTGCTGGACGTCGTTCATGCCGCTTGGGCAGCCGAGGTGCGCGCCCTGATCGCACAGGTTGTTGCCCTCGTTCTGCCGGGCAGCAAGGCAGAGCCAGCTTACGGCGGTTCTTCAATGATGGTCTGGGGGGGCATCGTGGTGAACATCGGCAGGCCGCCAGACCTCCTTCAGGTCCTGTCCATTCTGGTGCATGAGGCGACGCACCAGTTGCTGTTTGCCCTGTCCAGGACCGAACCACTCGTGCTCAATCCGGTCAACGAGACATTCGGCACCCCTTTGCGGCCAACGCCCCGGCCAATGAATGCGGTGTTTCATTCAACCTATGTTTCTGGTCGGATTCATACCCTGTTCGACATGCTGCTGCAGCGGTTGGACCTCAAAGGTGCTGAACTGGCGCAGGTTGAGGAAACCTCCCGCCTGCAGCGCACCCGGTTTCAGCAGGGATGTGACCTGATAAAGGACAAAGCCCGGCTCACCCCCCTCGGGTGGCGGTTGATCGACGAGGCGTGTGAGGTGATTGCCGGGCAGCAGACGCCAATTTCCTGAAACTCTTGGGCTACCCGCCGCCTTTGTGCTGGCGCATGGGGCGGGCTGGGCTAAGCTTCTCCCAGGCGCCGGCAGACGCGCCATTGCCAGGGAGGCCCCCATGCGGAGCGAGAAGGTGGTTGCCTATGGGCAGCCCTTGCAGGAATTCGTTGAGGCAGACCC
>CANCOY010000052.1 GCA_947379865.1 Acetobacteraceae bacterium | reverse complement strand
GTATCGAGCGCTGGCAGAACCGCCGATTTGCCGGCGCGCGACAGGCCCAGCAGCGACGACGTGCGGTAGGAGAAAAGTGCCTCGCCAAAGGTCTTGCCCACAACCGGGGCCGCGTCGGCAAAATAGATTTCTGCACCATCAAAATCCAGCAATTCGGTATGGATGACCGAGAGGCCATTCTGCCGGCAGGTCTGCACCGTGATGCGCGAAATCAGGTCACCCGCCAGGATAAGCTCAACCTCTGATCCGCCGACCATGCGGGCAATGCCGACGTTCCGGGGTTCCTGTATTTCGGCAACGATGTGATAGGGCTCTGTGCGCCGGTTGGGGCTATTACACAGCGCAAGCAGGGTCTTGATGACCTCGATATCGGCATCCTTCATCTCCAGGGAGGGGATGACGATCGAACGGCTACTCTGCACGCGAACCATATCTAGGAGCAGCGGGTCATGTGGGGAACCTGAACGGCAAACGACACGCACCTTGCCCATGTCGACGCGTTCCTTGATCTCGTCTTCCATCTCGACCTTGTCCTTGTCGGCAAGCACGACAATGCAGGCATTGGCACGGTCCCGCTGGGCAATGGAGAGTTCGCCAAGGATGGTAAAGACAGCCGGCGACCAGCCAAGGATGACGGTGTGATCCTTTTCGATCACCATGGACCGCCCCTTGCGGAGCCGCTCAAGTTGCGCCTCCAGCCCGGAGTTCAGAATACCGATCAGGGCGGATACGACGAAAATTCCGCCCACGGTGATGAAGAGATTGCCAAACAGATAGGCCCAGGGCCCCGCGTCACCACCCATGGTACCCGGGTCAAGGGTGCGCATGAGGCCCATCCACATCAGCTTCGGCACACCGATATCGTCGGCCACCCCCGAAGCAAAGCCGCTGGCCCACATGGGGACCGCGTAGACCAGGATCAGCAGAATGGTTGCCGCACCCAGCCAGCCAACCAGGGCCGGCGTTCCCTTGGACATGGAATTGTCGAAGGCATAGCGGAAACGCTGAAGCAGGGTGGGAGCATTCATGAGCATGTTCTCTTGGCAAACGAGGCCAAGCCATCCCATGCACGCTGCAAGCAGGCGCAGGAATACTCAGACCCGGGATTGAATTTCAAGAGGCAAGCTAGGGCAAAATTCCTCGGCATTCAAATGACATTGGATGGATTTGACAGGAAAACGGCCACAAAACGGAATGCGTTGGGTGCCAATCAACCAATGATCGCTGCTTTGCTGTGAGAATACATTTTAAACATGAAGAAGGCCGCAACACTGGCCCTTCAGGGAAGTGTCGCGGCCTTCATTGGTTTTTCTGCTGAAGACCTGATATTGCCCGTGCCTCAGGCCGGGGCGGCGGTCCCCTGGCCCAGAGTGACCAGTGCTTCGTCGCGCAGCTGGCGTTTCAGCACCTTGCCCGATGCCGTGCGCGGCAACGGATCGGCCGAGGTCAGGATGTAGCGCGGCACTTCAAAGCGTGCGAGGTGGCCCTGGAGGAAGGCGCGCAAGGCCTCGGTATCAAGCGTTGCGGCGCCATGCACCGTGGCACCAACTTCCTCGCCCAGACGCTCATCCGGCACGGCATAGACGGCAGCCTCGAACACATCAGGATGCATCAGCAGGGCCGCCTCCACCTGGCCACAGCCGATGTTCTCGCCACCGCGAATGATCAGGTCCTTGATCCTGTCGACAATGTAGAGATAGCCCTCGGCATCGATGGTGGCGACGTCGCCCGTGCGGAACCATCCGTCCACAAAGACTTCGGCGTTCACCTCTGGCCGGTTCCAGTAGCCGGCAAACACCGACGTTCCCCGCACCAGCAGCTCTCCCCGTTCGCCCACGGGCACGGCCGCCCCTTCAGGGTCGACCACCTTCAGCTGCAGCACGGCAGAGCAGCGGCCAGAACTGGCGGCATGGGCCAGATAGTCGGCGCCACCGATGCCGGTGCCAATGGCATTGGTTTCGGTCATGCCCCAGCCGGTGATCGGCGCTGCCTTGGCAAAGGAGGCATCGATCTGGCGCACCTGCTCCGGCGCACGCGGCGCACCGCCACCACCCACGGCCACCAGGCTGGCAAGATCGCGGTTCATGGCGCGCGCTACCCGCACCAGATCACCGGTCATGGCGGCGGGCGCCACAAAGGCGGTAATCCGCTCCTGCTCGATGATGCCAGCCGCCTGTTCCGGGTCCCATTTGTACATGCACACCAGCTTGCGCTGGGCACGATAGGACTGGAGATAGACCGCGTGCGAGCCGGTGACATGAAACAGCGGCACCGCCAGAAGGGCCGCCGGCTCGTCACTGGGCGGCGGCGGCTCAACCCCCTCGGCCATCACGGCGGCCTGGGCATCAAGCTCCCAGGAAAGCAGGGCCGAAATGATGTTGCGATGACTGGAAACCACGCCCTTGGGGTGCCCGGTGGAGCCGGACGTATAGAAGATGGTGGCCGGATCATCGGGCTGCACATCAACCATGGGCATGGCCATGTCGGGTACCGGGCCAAGCAGGTCCTCAAAGCGGGCCGCGCCTGCGGGCACAGTGGTGGCACGCACGGCAATAACGTCAAGCCCCGGCAGGGGCGCGCAGCGGGCCAGCCGGTCCAGTCGTTCCTGATCGGCGAACAGGACCCTGGCGCCACAGTTGGTCAGCCCATAGGCCATCTCATCTGGTTGCCACAGGGCGTTCATGGCAACCGCAATCGCCCCAATGGCTGTGGCTGCGGTAAAGGCCAGGATCCATTCCGGAAAATTCCGCATGGAAATGGCGATCCGGTCGCCCTTGGTGACGCCATAGTGCGTCTGCAGGACATGGGCAAGGCGGGCGGCCTGGGCCTGGGTTTGGGCAAAGCTGAGCCGTTCCGCCTCGAAGACGATGAAGGTCTTGTCGCTTACGGCGGTGGCAAAGAGGTCGCGCAAGGTGGGTGGCGCGTTGACGAACACCCGGGAGTTGGCGCCGTGGATATTCAGGTCGCCTAGCTCATAGGGCTGCCCATGGGCTGTCAGTTGGGCAATGGCCTCATCTCTGGTCATGTCTGTTTTCCATATGTGTTTCCCCCCGCCGGGCGGCTTTTGCCGCTCCGGCCAACCCTGCCTTGTGCGTTGCCCTTCAGTCCCTGGGGCGCATGTAGATCGACTGGCGGGGCACGTTCATGACCGAGCGCACCATGGGCTCGAAGGCCTCGAGGGGCATGGATTCGAAGTTTGGATCAAAGCTGTTCTGGTCATAGAGATGGCAGAACTGGGCGCAGTATTCGAAATGGGGGTGGCCGCGATACTGCTCGCGCATATCGCGATCAAGGCCCAGGTAGTGGAAGAAGTAATAGCCCTGGAAGATACCATGCTTTTCCACCATCCAGTGGTTGGCTTCCGAAACATAGGGCTTCAGCAGGGTTGCCGCGAGATCGGCATGTGAGGACGGCAGCAGGATGTCACCAATGTCGTGCAACAGGGCGCAGACGACATATTCCTCGTCGCGGCCATCCTTGTGGGCGCGGGTGGCCGTCTGCAGCGAATGTTCAAGCCGGTCAACGGCATAGCCGCCCTGGTCATTGTCGAGCATGCGCAGGTGGGCCAGCACCCGGTCAACATGATGGGCGCGGTCGGCCCCTGCCGTGCGGGCAATTACCTGCCAGTCCTCGGCCGTGCCGTCGGTCATGGCACTGAAGCGGGCCTGGGTAATCGTGGTGTCATCGCTCATGGTCATGTCTTCCCCTGAAACGGGGCCGTGGCCCCTTCCCGCGCGCTGCCGGGATCGTGTAACGATTATGCCTTGCCTGAGGCCGCAGCATAGCCTGCAAAGGACTCCTTGAGGCTGGCGTGGTTGAGCAGCATTTCGGCCAGCTGGCGCTTGCCCGTGGCATCGAAGATGCGGGTTCTCACCCAATAGGATTCCGTACGCCGGCTGTCCGACAGGGCCGCGATTTCACGACGCAGGATATACTCCTCCCCCACAAACAGCGGCCCATCGAGCATGCGGATTTCCTGATCGGCAAACAGCCCCACCGCCGGCCCCTTCACCGGGAAACCAGCCTTGGCGCTGGAATACTCTGCCAGCACACTGACCATCTCCAGGGGGATGATGGGCCGACCCCAGGGGGAGGCGTCCGCGTCCGAATACCAGGCCGAGGGTTCCGTGATGGCGGCAAGCTTCTGGTTGAGGCTGAACGGGTAGAGCAGACCCATGTGCTGATCCGCGGCCATCTGGACAGGCTCATCCGCCTTGCCCGTCATGCCCAGACGCAGGTCTTCCAGGATCAGCAATGGCCCTGGCGGGCGCAGGGCCGCAAGCCTTGTTTCCAACAGGGTTGTGCCATGGGCCGGTCCAAGGCTGGCACTGGCCTCCAGCACGGGGGTTCCATCGGCCTTCTCAACCCAGGCCCGGGTGGAGGTGGCGCCGGGCGCAGGGATTTCAACAAACGCGCGGGTCTCTTCCCCTTCCACAACCATGTTCTGGTAATGGGCCGAGAGGCAGCCGCGCTCGAACCAGGCCTTGCCCCAGATCTGGGCCAGCAAGGGCGGAAAGAGGCTGAAATGTGTGGGGCCTTCGATGGGGCCAGCGCGAAAGCCCAGCTTTTCCGCCATGGCATCGTCGTGGATCGAGGCATGGCCGCCATATTCCTGATCGGCCAGCATCTGGCGCGGTTGGCGCAACGGGCCGCGCAGCGCGATCGGCGTCTCGAAACCCTGCGTCCCACCACCCATGAAAACCTCCCGCCGCCGCTTATGTCGCTTGGCTGCAAGGTTGCCATGGACAGCCCAACCCATAAAGCATCGTGCCAACGGGCATGGGGCAAGGCCTAATCAACCAGCCCATGTGCCGGAAACGATCCTCGCCGACAAAGGCGTCTAATCGCCAGCGAGTGGATCGAGGGGGGGGAGCCTTACTTCCGGGGCTTCAAAATTCGTGGCTGAAAACCAGCGTCTGTTCCGCAGGGCCGCCTGTCGCCCATGGCGCAGGATTGCCTCGGCGGAGGCAGCCTGGAAAGCCTCACTGCCATCCTCGCCGCTGGCGCCAATAAGTGCCTCAACCGCCAGACTGCACGCCTGCAAAAATTGTCGGACCTCGGCCGGGTGTTCCCCTGTTGCACCTTTCAGCAATGCGGCAAGCGCGGCGGCAGCGGCCTCTGTTTTCCCGCCGCCTTTAGCCGTCCTGGCCAATTCACTTGCCAGATCAGCCAAGCTGGTGGCCTCGATGCGCTCGAAGGCTAGTGCGCCATCCACCTGGGATCGAAGAACCATCAACTGGCCAAGCAGCAGATGAGCCTGCTCCTGCGCAAGGCCGCTATGGCCGCTGAGGGCCGGCAGGATAACCTCCTGAACGGACCGGATCATGCTTGCCAGGCGCAAGTCGATGGATGGCATCATGTTACAGGTCCTCCCCCATCAGATCGCAGATCTCGCTCAGAAAAATATGCCCGACGGCAGAAAGCCAGGTCAGCAGAATATCCTGGTGATTGTGCTGGTCTGCCGCAGACCTCAGGCCCGTCGCCACGGTGATCACAATGCACTTGTAGGTCGCAAATACCTCGTAGAAGCGCAGCGTCTTGCGATTCACGATGCGCCCGGAGGCTGCCTCGTAACGCGTGAGGAACTCTTCGCGCGTGAACAGACCACTCGCCAGATGGCGATCCCCGTCGATGGTGCCAAACAGCCTCAGCAAGGCCCAGGCAAGATCCTCGTGCGGATCGCCAATATGGCAAAGCTCCCAGTCGAGAATGGCTGTAATGCGCTTTGCATCTTCATCGAACAGATAATTGCCGGTCCTATAGTCACCGTGCACCAGAACATGGTCGTCGCAGGTTGGCAGATTGGCGCGCATCCAGCGCTCAGCCAGGGCCACAACGGGTATCGACTGGACGCGGTCCTCGCGCCACACCTGGCTCCACCAGTTCACTTGCCAGCGTGCCGCCTGCCATGGGTCAGCATTGGGCGCGGTAAAGCTTGGCAGTTCAGCCTTGCGCCAGTCAAAGGCATGAATGCTGACGAGATGATCGATGAACTGCGATGCAATAGCGATCCGCAGATCTCCACCAATGGTGGTTCCAAGGCCGCTGACGCCGGCGCCAGTGTCGCGCGGTTTGGTGGTGCCAGACACGAATTTCATAATGGCGCTTGGCTGGCCAAGGTGCGCGCCCTCGGCGTCCAGCCAGACAGGGCTTGGCGCCGGCACGATCCCCTGGAAGGCCTTGAGGATCTCGAACTCGCGGCGACGGTCAGATTCGGATATGGACTGGGTCGGTTCCATGCGCAGTACATGGCGCTCGGCCCTGCCATCATTACCCTCGATGGCAAAGACAAACTGTTCCTTGGAGGCGCCTCCCCCCATGCGTGCGAGGCCCGAGGCCCTGGCGCCGGGGGAAACCTCTGCAAGGAAGCTGTTCAGGGCGGCCTCAACCTCGGCATCCGTCCGTGAGCGGTAGGCCGGGAACTGCTTGCGGCGCGCGCGGCGTTCGAGAACCGCATGGACCTGAGGTTCCAGATCCCTTTGCTGGGCTGAGGGAGCCTGTGCCATCAGCCGCCTCCTGTCAGAGAGGCGCCTGCCGAGAAGCGCTGCGCATGGTTACGGGCGAACTCGAAATATTCCTTGTTCCAGCAGAACTCGCACCAGCCCGTGCCGGTTGAGCCGTCCACGGTTACGGTGGTGGCGCCTTCCTTCAGCAGGATCATGGGGTCTACATCATATTCGAAGCGGGCAAAGACCACGGCGTTGACCGTGGTGGAGCGGCCGGCGCTGTCGCGCACCACCACGTCGAAGGTCTTCTGGTGCATGTTTTCGTCGAAGGTATAATCGTATTCGATCGATACGATCTCGGCCATGCGGCCCTCCTTGGCGACATAGCCCCGCAGGACGATCTTGCCAAAGGATTGCATCTCGAAGAAATGAACGGCCGCACTCTCGGTTGTGGCGTGAAACCATTTGTAATGCTGGTTGAGGCCCCAGACCCGCGCGCCCCAGGAATGGTCGCGCTGCATGAAGCCATTCAGGGCATACTGCTTGCCACCCAGTTTGAGCTCACCCTGGATGCGACCATGCTGCTCGGTGCGGTCCTGCGCATAATAGGACGGGCAGCCATTATTGTGCGAGCCAAAGGCATAAGGCGGGTGCATGGCGTCATAATGACAGCGGATCTCCACCTGCTCGCCGGCAAAGGCAAGGTCTACCGTGCGGTGGGGCGCCCCGATCTTCATGGACATGCCCTTCACGTCCCAGGCGCGAAAATCCATGGTGCTGCCCACGGGGACTTCCCCGAAGCGCTCCTTTACGGGAACCGCAAGGCCCGGCCCAAAGACGCAGGCTGCGGCACCTGCCATGCCGGCATTGTCCACCCAGGGGTAGAGAAACCCAGCCAGGCCATGTTCTGGCAGCTGGAACATGAAGGCCGCAGCCTCCCTGTGATGCGCCTCCGTGCTCAGGACATGGCGGTTATCGTGCTCATCCCCAAGCATCGGAAGATCCGTCACGATTGATTCATAGCGCATGCTTGCTGCCTCCCTGCCCGGGCTGTTCCGTCTGTGCCTCAACAGCATCACGCTGCCAGCCGGCAGGCATAGTAGTACGCTACCGTACGGTGTCTAGCCGTTCTTTCCTTGTCTGCTTTTGCTGGGGTCTAACCTTGTGGCGGCGGCAGTCTGGACTTGCGCTGGGGTGAACAGTTCAGGCTTGCCGAGGTTTCATGACAGCAAGAAGCCATGATCGCCATAATGGCGACCAGTTTCCCATCAGATGCCGGCAAGCACGACATAGGAGATCGGCGGCCTGCCGGAGACGCTCGATGCGTGAGCCAGGATGATGAAGGTGGGCGGCAGCAAGGACGCCGACGTGCCGGTCGAAATAGGGTTCTGCGGGTTCTGCCTGCAGGCATTGCAACATTTGAAATTGCAGCAGCGCGGGGCGAACGAGATCCCGCAGAAGGCGCCAGCCGGCCTATCGATAATCGATCCGCCAGGTGAAAAACCAAAGATTCAATGGAAAAGCCTTGGCGTCCCCTACGGGATTCGAACCCGTGTTGCCGCCGTGAAAGGGCGGCGTCCTAGGCCTCTAGACGAAGGGGACGCGAGGCAGGCGAAGAGGTAACGGGGCTTGGAGGGGAAATCAAGGGGCCGAGGCGATTTCCCTTCATTTCCCTTCCCGTCATGCCCCGTCGCGCACGGGGGCAGCATCCTCGATATGGAACTTCAGGCGGCGGCGGCCCTGCCAGACTTCAGCCCGCACATGGCCTGCCAGGTGCAGCGGTGCGCCCTGGGTGCGCAGCAGGGCGGGACCCAGAGGTCCATCAAGGGCCCGGAAGGCAATGGCGTCCATGCGGCCCCCATCAGCGCCGCCCAGCACACAGCGCACATGGCGGTCCTTCAGAACGTCAGCTTTCAGAATGCGGGCAGCCGTCAGCGCGAATCGCGGTTCCGGATTGCCACTGCCAAAGGGGCCAGCACGTGAGACGCCATCGACCAGAGCTTCGGTCAGCCCACCCACGGCAACCGCCCCGTCGATTTCCAGACCCGCACCCACCCGCGATGCCGCAACGTCGTGCCCCAGTCGGGAAGCAAGGAAACGGGCGAAGTCCTCTACCCGGTCCGCGGCAAGGGTCACGCCGGCTGCCATGGCATGCCCACCGCCCTCCTTCAGGATGCCCGCCTGGCGGGCTGCCGCCACGGCCGCCCCCATGTCGACCCCCGAGACCGAACGTCCGGAACCCTTCACAACATTGCCGTCCCGGGCAAGGGCAAAGGCAGGCCGGCCGAATTTGTCCTTCAGGCGACTTGCGACAATGCCAACCACACCCGGATGCCAGCCATCGCCGGTCACCACCATCACCGCCTGATCGGGATCCGCAGCAAGCCGTATTTCGGCCTCAGCCATGGCGGCGGCCAGAACACCTGCCTCAATCGCCTGGCGCTCGCGGTTGAGCCCGTCGAGTTCAACCGCCAGAACGGCCGCCTCCTCCAGATTGTCTGTAGAAAGCAGTCGGGCACCAAGATCAGATTTGCCGACACGCCCCCCCGCATTCACCCGCGGCCCCAGCAGAAAACCCAGATGATAGGTCCCCGCAGGTCCATCGACTGACGCTACACGGGAGAGTGCCGCCAGGCCCGGATTGCCGCCCTGGGCCATGACCTTGAGCCCCTGGGTGACCAGCGCGCGGTTAAGGCCGGTCAGGGGCACCACATCGGCCACCGTCCCCAGCGCCACCAGATCCAGCCAGAGCCGCAAATCCGGCTCAGGCCGGTTTGCATCAAAAAAGCCACGCGCCCGCAGAACCCGGTTGACCGCAATGATCAGCAGGAAGGTTACCCCCACCGCCGCCAGTTCACGGCAGGCGCCAGCCTCGTCCATGCGATTGGGATTCACACAGGCAAGCGCCCGGGGCAGGTCGGGGGCGCCTTGATGATGGTCGGCGATCACCACCTCAAGGCCGGCCTCGGCTGCTGCCTCAAGTGCTGCAAAGGCCAGGGTGCCGCAATCGACGGTGATGACGAGTTTTACCCCCTCCCCGGCCAGTCGGCGCAGGGCGGGTGCATTGGGGCCATAGCCCTCTGCCTGGCGGTCTGGCACGTAGAGGCGCAGGTCGCGGCCAAGACTGCGGAAAAAACGGATCAGAAGGGCCGATGAGGTGGCGCCGTCCACATCATAATCGCCAAACACCGCCACGGCCTCATCCGCCATGACCGCATCGGCCAGACGGGCTGCCGCCCGGTCCATGTCGAGGAAGTCGGATGGGTTGGGCAGGAATGTCCGGAGGGTGGGGCTGAGATAGCTATCAACAGCATCAAGGCCAACCCCGCGCGCGGCAAGCACCCGGGACAGGGCGTCTGGCAGGCCGTGGGTCTGGGCAATGGCCATGGCCGCCCTGTCGTCACGACAGCGCGCGCGCCACGCTCGCCCGGTCACCGAGCTTGAAACATTCAGAAAGGCGGCCTCGCTCATGGCAGCCGCCTGCTACGCCGGCAGGCGCAGTCCCTGGTACCCGAATCGCACGTCATGGCACCAGTGTAGGCCACTGGCGCCATGACGGTGAGAGGTTGTGCGTCAGGCAGGCTTGGTCTGGCCGTGGCGGGTATAGACCCAGCGCACGGAGCCTGACTTCGAGCGCATCACCACCGACTGGGTGGTAAGGCGGCCGGTTGCCGTGCGCTTCACGCCCTCAAGCATGGAGCCTGAGGTGACGCCGGTTGCCGCAAAGATCACGTTGCCGCGCGCCAGTTCCTCAAGATCATAGATCCGGTCGAGG
This sequence comes from Acetobacteraceae bacterium, assembly GCA_947379865.1. Classification (GTDB taxonomy): domain Bacteria; phylum Pseudomonadota; class Alphaproteobacteria; order Zavarziniales; family Zavarziniaceae; genus CANCOY01. Next base: position 16,750 of record CANCOY010000052.1, on the reverse strand, counting down.
TCGGTGATGCCAACCTTGAAGGCCCGGCCGCGCTCGTCATCATTGCGGAACAGGAGCTTGCCCTGCATCTGGCCGCCAATGCAGCGCAGCGCCGCCGCTGCCAGCACCCCTTCGGGAGCGCCACCAGAGCCGAGATAGATGTCGACACCCGTATCAGGATCGGCGGTGGCAATGACGCCCGCCACATCACCATCAGGAATCAGGTGGATCCGGGCGCCGGTGCCGCGCACAGCGTCAATCAGTTCGGCGTGACGCGGACGGTCGAGAACGCAGGCCGTGATTTCGGACACGGGCACGCCCTTGGCATCGGCGATGGCCTGGATGTTCTCGGCAGGGGTGCGGCGCAGATCCACGGTGCCGGGGGGAAATCCGCCGCCAATGGCGATCTTTTCCATGTAGACATCAGGGGCATGCAGGAAATTGCCCCGGTCGGCCAGAGCCACAACGGCCAGCGCATTCGGCATGGCCTTGGCGGTGATGGTCGTGCCTTCAAGCGGATCAAGAGCGATGTCGATCTTGGGCCCACGGGTTGTCCCGACACGCTCGCCGATGAAGAGCATGGGCGCCTCGTCGCGTTCGCCCTCACCGATCACCACGGTGCCGTCGATGTCGAGCTGGTTGAGGGCCCGACGCATGGCGTCAACGGCGGCCTGGTCGGCTGCCTTTTCGTCGCCACGACCGATCATGGTCGCCGCCGCGATTGCGGCTGCTTCGGTCACGCGCACGAGTTCGAGGACCAGAACACGGTCCATGGGGGTCGTGTGCGGCTCCTCCGGCGGCGTCGTCGTCTTCGGGGAACGTTTGGCAGTCATCTCTGGAATTCCTTGTTCGGTAGAGACATTTGGCGACGGCCCTCAGGAGGCCGTGAAGCTCTCGATCCGTATCAACACTGGCGCCTCAAGAACGGCGTCAATATGCGCAATTCGTTGCAGGGTCCGGCTTAGTGCCGCTTCCTCCGCCTCGTGCGTCACGATGGCAACAGGAACCCCCTCACCCGGCGCCCGACCACGCTGCAGGAGAGACTCGATGCTGACACTTTCATCACGCAGGATAGCCGCAATATCAGCGATTACGCCCGGCCGGTCCACAACCTGCAAACGCAAGTAATAGCAGCCCATGCGCTGGGCCATGGGTGAGGCCGGCAGGCGGGCCAACGCCGCAGTGGGGACGCCAAAGGGCGACAGCCTGAGCCCATGGGCAATGTCGATCAGATCCGCAACAACGGCCGATGCGGTTGGCCCTGCCCCCGCACCACGGCCCTGGAACATCTGCTGATCAACGAAGTCACCCTCGGCAACCACGGCATTATAGACGCCATCAACATGGGCGATGGCGGCATCAACCGGCACCAGGCAGGGATGCACCCGCGCCTCGACCCCGTGCGGGGTTACACGTGCCAGGCCCAGCAGTTTGATCCGGTAGCCAAGCTCACGGGCATAAGCGATGTCGGCGGCGGCCACATGGCGGATACCCTCCACATGCACCGCACCGAAATCTACCTCTGTACCGAAGGCAAGGCTGGCGAGCAGGCTAAGCTTGTGGGCGGCATCAACACCGTCGATGTCGAAACTTGGGTCCGCCTCGGCATAGCCCAGGGCCTGGGCCTCGGCCAGCACGTCGCCAAAGGCGCGCCCGGTCTTGGACATGGCCGTCAGGATAAAATTTGACGTGCCGTTGAGGATGCCATAGATGCGACTGAGGCGATTACCCGCCAGCCCCTCGCGCAGGGCCTTGACGATGGGAATGCCCCCGGCAACCGACGCCTCGAAGTTGAGGGCCACATTGTTTTCATCGGCAAGGCGCGCCAGTTCGACGCCGTGATGGGCCAGCAGCGCCTTGTTGGCTGTAACCACATGCTTGCCATTGGCCAGCGCCGTCTGGACAAGGGCGCGGGCGGGACCGTCGGAACCACCGATCAGTTCAACGACAACGTCGATATCCGGCCGCCTTGCCAGATCGATACAGTCATCATGCCATTGGGCGCCGCCCAGGGGCAGGCCAGCTGCCTTGGCGCGATCACGGGCGCTGACGCCAGCCACGACAATGGCGCGGCCGCAGCGCTCTGCCAGGCGGGCGCCGTGCAGATCCAGCAGGCGGACAACGCCGCCACCAACAGTCCCAAGGCCAGCCAGGCCGATGCGCAGGGGGGCCACCATCACGCTTTCATCCTCAGGGCTGCTGCGCCGGCATCGGGATCGGCCTTGGACAGGAAGCGGCGCACATTGCGCGCTGCCTGGCGAATGCGGTGTTCATTCTCCACCAGGGCGATGCGGACATGGGTGTCGCCATATTCACCAAAGCCCACCCCTGGTGCCACGGCAACCTTGGCCTCTGCCAGCAGCAGCTGGGAAAACTCCAGGCTGCCCAGATGGGCAAAGGCCGGCGGAATGGGCACCCAGGCAAACATGGTCGCGGCCGGGCTGGGGATCGTCCAGCCCGCATCGGCCATGCTCTTCACCAGCACATCACGGCGGTGGCCATAGATTGTCCGCATCTCCTCCACGCAGTCCTGCGGACCGTTGAGGGCGGCCGTGGCCGCAACCTGAATCGGCGTAAACGCCCCATAATCAAGATAGGACTTGATGCGTGCCAGGGCCTGCACAAGACGCGCATTGCCAGCGGCAAAGCCTACCCGCCAGCCTGGCATGGCATAGGTCTTGGACATGGACGTGAATTCGACGGCGATCTCGCGTGCGCCGGGGATCTGCAGGATCGACGGCGGCGGATTGCCATCGAAATAGATCTCCCCATAGGCCATATCCGAGAGGATCCAGATGTTCCGCGACCGGCAGAAATCGACCACCGTCCCGTAGAAATCCAGATCAACCACCTCAGCCGTCGGATTTGACGGATAGTTCAGAACCAGGGCCGTGGGGGCCGGCACCGAATGGCGCGTTGCCCGCTCAAGCATGGTCATGAAATCGTGGGATGGGCCCGTGGGCAGATGGCGGATCGATGCCCCGGCAATGATGAAGCCATAGGGATGGATCGGATAGCTGGGGTTCGGCACCAGAATCGTATCGCCCGGCGCGGTGATGGCCTGGGCCAGATTTGCCAGGCCTTCCTTGGAACCCAATGTGGCGATGATCTCGCGCTCGGGGTCAAGTTCGACGCCAAATCGCCGCTCGTAATAGGCCGCCATGGCCTTGCGCAGGCCAGGAATGCCGCGCGAGGTGGAATAGCGATGGGTGCGGGGATCAGCCACGGCCTCGATCATCTTGTCGACGATGTGCTGTGGCGTCGGCATATCGGGATTGCCCATGCCAAAGTCGATGATGTCTTCACCGGCCGCGCGGGCCTTGGCCTTGGCGCGATTGACCGCATCGAAAACATAAGGGGGCAGGCGTTTGATGCGGTGAAAATCGGCTTCCATCAGTCCGGACCATCTTGGCCGCAAAGGCGGCCGGTTAAATCACATTGGTAACTGACCTGGGCCAAAACAAGGCGGCCGGCCCAGGCCATGTCACTAATCGGTGCGATGACGCGCTGTGCGTATCAGGGGGCAGAACCGGGAAGACGCTTGGCGCCCGATGCCGCGAACAGGGCGGAAAAGCTGTTTGGCACAGCGGGCGGCCGTGCAGCAGGGGCCGCGGCAGCCGCGGGCTTCTTCACCATGCCGGGGGTGGCAGGCTTCACTGCGGCAGGCGCCGCTGTTGGCGCCGACACGGGGGGCGCCACCGGCTGGGTAGGCCTGGGCGGAGCAGCAGCAGCCTCCAAGCCGCCTCTCAACTGCTCATCGGTGTAATTGGCATTGTTGCGGTCCGCCGCAAGGGCTTCAGTCACGTCGGCACGCTCTTCGGACGTAACGGGGGCCAGCGGCCGATCCGGGACAGTCGCGAGATTGGGGAAGCCCGGCTCCGGTTCAACCGGGGCAGGCATGGACGTATCAGCGGGGGGCGCTGCAGTTCCCAGCCCATCATCCGGCAGCGGCGCCTCGGCAGCGGCCGAGGGATCGGCGCCCTCGTCAGTGGTTGGCTTGCCACCCAGGCCAGACATTGCGTCATTATACCACGTGGTTGGCCTTGCCCATTCAGGGGTGGCGGAACACCCGGCCAGAACCAGCGCCAGTCCAGTCATGGCCAGGGTAACACCCTGCCGACGTGCCCGATTCCGCCTCAGCGACATAACAGTCATTTCCGTCCTCCTTGGGACAGCTTGGGCCCCGGCCAGGTCCAATGAACCAGCCGGCCGGCCGAACCGGCGGGAACGGGCATGGAGCACCGGCGCACGAAACGCGACGACGCGATGCAATCAGACCCGAAATTGTGCAAGCGTCTCATACTCTCTTGGCCCATAAGCGCAGACACCGTCTTTAACACCCGCGCAGGACAATCTATAAATCCCAATCTCGGCCGCTGAGCGAAAGTATCGTGTTTCGGAGAGCGGGTGCGAGGGACGCGGCAGAACGTAGGCAATCGAAGCCGGCGAAACCGCCACGACAATAAAGGAATGGGCCATGGCCAAGCAACCAGCCAACGGTACGCCGAGCAAGGGCGCAGGCGAATCTCCGGAAATGGCCGCGCCCGACCCGGCTGAACTGTCGCGCAATCTGGTCAAGATTGCCGAGCGCAGCAACAAGCTGGTCACCGATTTCCTGAAGCGCCAGGCGACCGAAGGCGGCGCCGCTGCTGGCCCGACCGATCCGTTCAACGTCGGCGCTGCATTTCTGGAAATGACCCGCCAGATGATGACCCAGCCGGCCAAGCTGGTGGAAGCCAATCTGCGGCTGTGGCAGGAGTATATGAACCTGCTTCAGAATACCGCACTGCGGATGATCGGCCAGTCGACCGAGCCGGTGATCAGCCCTGTGCGCGGCGACAAGCGCTTCAACCATTCCGACTGGGACGAGAATCAGGTCTTTGATTTCATCAAGCAGTCCTATCTGCTGACCGCCCGCTGGATTCAGGACACGGTCCGCAAGGTCGACGGGCTTGATACAAAGACGGCAAAGAAAGTTGATTTTTACACCCGTCAGTTCGTCGACATGATGGCGCCGTCGAATTTTGTCCTGACCAATCCGGAGGTCCTGCGGGCCACGATGGAGTCCAACGGCGAGAACCTCGTCCGTGGTCTCGATCATCTGCTTGAAGACCTTGAGCGCGGCAAGGGGCAGATTGCCATCCGCATGACCGACGAGAAGGCGTTCGTCATCGGCGAGAATATTGCCGTGTCGCCGGGCAAGGTCATCTTCCAGAACGAGTTGATCCAGCTCATCCAGTATGACGCGCGCACCGAGAAGGTGTTCAAGCGCCCCCTGCTGATCGTCCCGCCCTGGATCAACAAGTTCTACATTCTCGACCTGCGTCAGGAAAACTCGTTTATCAAATGGGCGACCGAGCAGGGCTATACGGTGTTTGTTGTCTCGTGGGTTAACCCGGACGCACATCTGGCCCAGCGTGGCTTTGAGGATTACATGTTCCTTGGACCGCTGGCGGCGCTCGATGCCATCGAGGCGGCCACCGGTGAGCATGAGATCAACGCCATTGGCTATTGCATTGGCGGCACCCTGATGGGGGCCACTCTGGCCTATATGGCGGCCAAGAAAGACGACCGCATCACCTCCTGCACCTTCTTTGCCGCCCAGGTCGATTTCTCCGAGGCGGGTGAGCTCTCCATCTTCATCGATGAAGAACAGTTGGAGACCATCGAAAACTCCATGGCCAAACGGGGCTATCTGGAGGCCGGCCAGATGGTGACGACCTTCAACATGCTGCGGGCCAACGACCTGATCTGGAGCTTCGTCGTCAACAACTACCTGCTCGGCAAGGACCCCTTCCCGTTCGATCTCCTCTACTGGAACTCGGACGCGACGCGCATGCCCATTGCCATGCACATGTTCTATCTGCGCGAATGCTATCAGAAGAACCAATTGGCCATTCCGGGTGGCGCCACTCTGGGTGGCGAGCCCATCGACCTGCGCAAGGTCAAAATTCCGATCTATCTCCAGTCAGCCAAGGATGACCACATCGCGCCCTATCGCTCGGTGTTCAAGGCCACACAGCTCTACTCCGGCCCCGTGCGTTTCATCATGGCGGGCTCGGGCCATGTCGCCGGCGTGGTGAACCACCCGAGTGCCAAGAAGTATCAGCACTGGACGAACGACAAGAAGGTCAGCACCGTCGAGGAATGGGTTGCCGGTGCCACCGAACATCCGGGTTCGTGGTGGACCGACTGGCACAAGTGGCTGTCCAAGAAAGCCGGCCCAATGGTGCCAGCACGGGTACCCGGCGACGGCAAGCTGACACCGATCGAGGATGCGCCAGGTTCCTATGTCAAGGTAAGGGCCGTCTGATGCCGCCAGCCAAGCCCCTGATGGTGTTCTGGTACGAGTTCGCCTCGACCTATTCATATCTGGCCGCCCACCGGGTGGAGCGCCTGGCGGCGGCGGCCGGGGTTGATGTCGCGTGGCGGCCCTTCCTGCTGGGGCCGATCTTTGGTGCCCAGGGATGGACGACCTCACCCTTCAACATCTATCCCGCCAAGGGACGCAACATGTGGCGCGACATGGAGCGCCTCTGCGCCGATGAGGGGCTGAAGCTCGTCCACCCCACCATTTTCCCACAGAACGGGATCATGGCCGCACGCCTTGCCCTGGTGGGGGCCGAGGATGGCTGGATCGCCGACTTCAGCAAGGCTGTCTATACGGCCAATTTTGCCGAGGGAGCAGACATTTCAGCGGCCGAGACGCTCGCCCGCCTGTTGGGCGACCTTGGCCTTGAGGCAGGGGCGATCCTGGCGCGCGCGCAGACGCAACCCATCAAGGACCGTCTGCGCACGAATACCGAGGCCGCGATTGCGGCAGGTGTCTATGGGGCGCCTGCATTCACCGTGGGCGATGAGCTGTTCTGGGGCAACGACCGCCTGGAGAACGCGCTTGCCTGGGCCACCCGCACCTGAGGGCTCAGGGAAACAGGGCTTCCTGCTCAAGCCCAAGGGTCTCTTGCCAGCCCATGCGGACATTCATGTTCTGAACCGCCTGCCCTGCTGCGCCCTTGACCAGATTGTCGATGACGCAGAGCACGATGGCGCGACCCGGCCTGCGGTCGGGCGCCACCGAAATCAGGCAATGGTTGGAGCCACGAACATGGCGGGTGCCGGGCTCCGCGCCCGCCGGCAGCACGCGCACAAAGGGCTCGCCCGCATAGCGTGTAGCGAGATGGCTGCGCAGATCATCCACCCCGGTACCCGGCGCCATCTTCACATAGATGGTCGAGAGAATGCCCCGGTTCATGGGCACCAGATGGGGCGTGAAACTGACCAGAACCGGGCGGCCGGCAGCCTGTGACAGGCCCTGCTCGATCTCGGGCATGTGGCGGTGCCGTCCAACGCCATAGGCATGGATCGCTTCCGACACCTCGGTGTAGAGATTCTGTTCCTTGGCCGCACGGCCGGCGCCAGACACACCTGATTTGGCGTCGATCACAATCTCATCGGGGTCAATAAGGCCAGCGGCAATCAGGGGCATCAGTGGCAACTGTGCCGTTGTCGGATAGCAGCCGGGATTGGCAATAAGGCGGGCACCCGCCACAGCCTCCCGCGCCTGCTCTGTCAGGCCATAGACAGCCTCTGTCTGCAGGTGGGGCGCGTGGTGCGCTTCGCCATACCATTCGCGATAAGATTCGAGATCTGTCAGCCGAAAATCAGCCGACAGATCGACGATCACCAGGTCGGGCCGGGCAGCAAGGGCCGCCGACACAACCTGCTGTGTTGTGCCATGGGGCAGGCCGCAGAAGACGACGGCAGCATCAAGTGCCTTCCAGTCGATCCCCTCAAGACTGACGAGTGGCGCCAGATCGAGCCCCGCCAGATGCGGGAAAACCTGCCCGAGGGTGCCACCCGCCTTGCGGTCGGCGGTCAGAGTCGTCAGACGCACACGGGGGTGGCGGGCCAGCAGGCGGATGGATTCCGCGCCTGTGTAACCGCTTGCACCCAGAATCGCGACGGGCGTGCGATCCCCTTGCTGTGTCTGCGCCATGGGTCGGGTCCTCGACTGGCCAAATTCTGCAACGCCCCGTCACGGCCATGCAGTTGGCATGGCAGCCAGGCGGGGCGTTTGGAATATGGCGGCTTGCCCCTGTTCATGCAAATGCCCTGAGGCGTCATGGCCGGATATTCTCCGGCTTCGACATCTCAGGGCATCTGGAACTCAGTGATCCTGGCAGCTCAGCAATCTGAAAAGCCCCCTTGGGGAGCGCCTGGGAGTTACTGGGTCCGCACGTAGGAAGACATGGCGTCGTCGAGATCGTCGGCCGGGTTCTGTTTGCAGTATTTGGTCACAAACTTGTAGATCTCGTCAGGCTTCACATCCTTGCCAACGTCCTTGTCCATGGCGTTGTTATGGCCAGTGATGTAGCCGAGGACCCAGAAGCGGTCGTCGAGACCGCCGACCCAGGTCGAACACTCCCCTGCACCCTTGGTGGTATAGGCAAAGCCCTGGGTGGGATTGACCGACCAGAGCGTAGCTGCAACGGCCAGAACGCCGAACCAACGCGAGATTTTCATGTTCATGCCCTGTTTTGTCCTGAAAGGGATAGGGGGAAACTACGGGCCGCTCAGAAAATACGCAATGGTAGAAACACCCAGCCCGCAAAAACCGGCCCCGCTCAAAGCCTGAATGCGAGCATGAAGGCGTTGGCCCACAGCGGAATCAGGCAAAGCGAAGCAAGAAGAAAGATCGTGAAGCGAACGGCAACCTTGTTGGAAGTTACCTGCACAAGGCTGTGCAGTATCCGCAAGCCGACATAGGCCCACGCCAGCAGCGCATTGGTGCCATTGCCAGCCCCCAGCAGGACCAGCGTCAAGGCAACAGCATAAAACAGCGTCGGCTGTTCGTGCAGGTGATTGTAGTTATGGGCCTTCCACTGAACCTGTGGCGGCAGGATATCGTCCAGCGTGCGCCCGGTGGTGCCGACCATCCCGGCCATATCAATATTCTTGTCCCGCAGCATCGCCGGGATGCGCGTGGCGTACATCCAGACCCACATGACAATGGTCCAGCCAACCAACGTAAGGATTGGCCTTAAGATTTCCGCGTCCATCATCTGCCCCCCTGATTATCGTTAACGGTCCGAAAACACTAGCAGATTGCCCGCGTCCTTCCGAGGTGCCCCTAGCGGAGACGCAGATCAACCCGAGTACCGGCTTCTTCCCGCTTCAGATGTCGGTAGAGGCGCTGCTCAACCCGGGCAAAGCACCAGATCATGCCATAAGTGAGCAGCAGATAGACAATCCCAATGGTCACGAACAGTTCGTAGGGCGACCATGTCCGGGCAATGACAATCCTCGCCATGCCGGTGAGATCAAGCACAGTCACCAGGCTGGCCAGCGAGGTCGATTGCAGAATGAAGATGACCTCATTTGTGTACGCCGGAAACAGGGTTCTGAGCGCCACGGGCAGCACGATGCGCCGCTGCAAAAGCCAGGACGACATGCCTAGTGCCCGCCCTGCCTCGAGATCAGCGTGGGGCACATTGCGGATCGCGCTGGCGACAATCTCGGTTGTGTAGGCAACAGTATTCAGCGTGAAGGCGATAACGGCACACCAGAAGCCTTCCCGCAGCACGGGCCACAGGAGCGAGCTGCGCACATCAGCAAACTGCGCGAGCCCGTAATAGATCAGAAAAAGCTGGATCAGCATCGGCGTGCCGCGGAAGACATAAGTGTAGGCCCAGATGGGCCCCGCAAGCAGTCGATAACGCGACGCCCGCGCCATGCCAAGCGGCACAGACAGCAGCACGCCAGCGATCATGGTCAGCAGGCTGAGTTCCACGGTGACGACAAGGCCCTGCCCCAGTTCAGGCAGGCTGCGCCAGACAAGGGCAAGGTCGATGCCATGCCACATGGGTCAATCCCTCCGGACGCCCGCATCAGCCCATCTCTGGATCCGCAGGCGCAAGAGGTCCGACAGGGCCGTGGCGGCGAGATAGAGAAGGCTGGCGAGAAAGAACGTCGCGAACGGACGATGGGTGGGCGCCTTGATAAGGTCCGCCTGGCGCGCCAGTTCGGTCAGGCCAATCACCGATGTGATCGACGTAGCCTTGAGCAGGGTCAGCCAGAGATTCCCAAGACCCGGCACGGCAAAGCGCATGGCAAGGGGCAGACGAATACGCCAGAACACCAGTCCGGGCCGCATGCCAAGGGACTCCGCCGCCTCGGTCTGCCCCCTGGGAACTGACAGAAAGGCGCCGCGAAACACCTCCGCCGCATAGGCGCCATAGACAATCCCCAGCACCAGCGTTCCGGCAAGAAAGGCATTGATGTCCACCCGTTGCTCGCCACCGGCAACCAGTTCCATCAGGACCTGGAGAAGAACGGTGCCGCCATAATAGACGATCAGCAACAGGACAAGCTCGGGAATGCCCCGCACAATGGTTGTATAGGCAGCGCTCGCCACCCTCAACGGCGCAGAGCGCGACAGCCGCGCCAAGGCTCCGGCCATGCCGAGCGCGAGCACCACAAGCATGGCCGCAAGCGCGACCCGCAGGCTGAGCCACGCCCCCTCAAGGAGCAGGTGCCCATAGCCTTGCAGGTTGAATATGTCAGGCACTTTTGGCTCAGGGCAGGAGATGGCCCGGTAGCCACGCTACCGGGCCACGGGTCCTATTGCTGGTAGATGTCGAAGTCGAAGTACTTGTCGTTGATGGCCTTGTAGGTGCCATCGGCACGCATCTCAAGGATTGCCTTGTTGAGGGCGTCACGCAGGTCGCCTTCACCCTTGCGAACCGCAATGCCCTCACCCTTGGAACCAAAGGCAGTCTCGGGCCAGGTCTTGCCAACCAGTGCGATGGCAGCGGCGCCCTCGCCGGCCAACACACCATTCTTCAGCACGATATAGTCGTCAAAACGGGCATCGATGCGCCCACCCGTAAGGTCAAGGTCGGCGCTCTCGGCCGCGTCATAGACCGTGATGGTGGCGGCGGGCCAGTTCTTGCGGGCATAGGTCTCGTAACCGGTTGCGCGCTGAACGCCAATCTTCTTGCCAGCCAGGCTTGCCGGGTCGACATGGCCATCGGCCCCGACCTTGATCCCGCTGGTCTTGGTGGCGACCAGCCCGGTTGGCGACATGTAGTAAGGGATGGTGAAGTCCACCTTCTCCTCACGCTCCGGCAGGATGCCCATGGAGGCAACGATCACATCGAACTTGCGGGCAATCAGGGCGGGGATCATGCCATCCCAGTCCTGCTTGACGATGGTGCACTGGGCATGGATCTTGGCGCAGAGGGCGTTGGCAAAATCGACATCAAAGCCCTGTAGCGTGCCGTCTGGCGCCACCAGATTATAGGGGGGATAGGCGCCCTCGGTAGCGATTACCAGCTTGCGATCTGCAGCAGACGCGGCTTGCGTGGCAAGAAGTACCAGGCAGGCACCAAAAATTGCCCTGAACATCATCTCGTTGCATCCTCGTTACAACGCCTCCATCCGGCGCTGCCGCCAATTGACACGCCAAGGTGCGGTCCCGTCCAGCAGAGATTTGTAACCTTCTGATGACAATACAGAAACCGCGCTCCGGGGACACAGCCAGATGCTGATCGTCACCTACAATATCCAATGGGGATTGGGCCGCGATGGCCGGATTGACCTTGGCCGCATCGCAGAAACCGTTGCCGCCGCCGACATCATTGCCCTGCAGGAAGTGGAACGGCACTGGCGCCCCCAGGACTGGCCAGATCAGGTTGCGCGCCTGTCTGCCCTTTTGCCAGATCATCATCATGTCTTTGGCCCCTCCATCGATCTGACAGGCGCATCCAGAGCCGCACCACGGCGCCAGTTCGGGAACATGATCCTTTCCCGCTGGCCGATCGCCTCCACACGTACTTTCCCCCTGCAATCCCTGCCTGTGGATGGGGAGTTCAACGATCAGGCCAGTGTTCTGGAAGCCGTCATTGCGGCCCCCCAGGGCGCCCTGAGGCTTTACAATGTCCACCTCACCCACCTCCCTCAGGGGGGACGTTACGGGCAGGCGCTGGCTCTGCTGGAGATGATCGAGGCGGCCGGGCGCCATGGCACGTCAATCAGCGCGCCAGGGCGGTCGGGCCTGGGGCCGGAAGATGACTGGCTGGTCCTGCCCGACGGCGTGCCCCCCTCCCCGGCCTCGGCGGTTCTGGCAGGGGATTTCAATTTTGGCCCAGGGGATCCTGAATGGAACCTGCTAAAAGCGCCGTTTGCCGAGGCGCTTGCACTGGCCCGGCGCACAGGCTCGACGGCCATCACATTCCCTGGCGCCCGGCTACATCTCGATCACATTTTCCTGTCCGCAGACCTCACCACGAGGCTTGCCAGGGCATGGATCGACCAGGAGGCGCCCGGTTCAGACCACCAGCCTGTATGGGTTGAGCTGAGGGACTAAAACAAAGGGGGGCACGCAGCCCCCCTTCAAACTTCCATTCTGACATTGGCAGGCGCCCTTCAGAGCGCCTTAAGGCGGGTGGGCCCCCGCCCACTGGCACTGTTGGCCATTACTCCTGATGGTCGTGGACTTCCTCGACGTCATCAACGCCGTCGCCATCCTCGTCAGCATCCTGAGCATCGGGAACACCGTCATTGTCGTCATCGTTGTCATGGGCGTCGTCTACACCATCTTGATCGGTGTCCAGCGTGGCCTCTGATTCATTATGCAGTTCGTCCGTAGCGGCAACGCCGTCGCCGTCCTCGTCAGCATCCTTGGCATCAGGGACGCCATCGCCGTCATCGTCATTATCATATGCGTCAGGTGTGCCATCGTGGTCGGTGTCACGCGCTTCTTCGCTGTCCGTCTCGTGAATGTTGCCGTCGTTGTCTTGCAGTTCCTCGGAATCGAGCACACCGTCGCCATCTTCATCGTGGTCACGGGCATCAGGGACGCCGTCATTGTCGTCGTCGGTGTCAACGGAATCTGCAATGCCGTCGTTGTCGGTATCAAGATTGGCCGCATCAAAACTGGAAGAGAACTCCTGAGAGGAGACCATCTGATCGATCTGCGTCTGCGAATTCAGATAGCTTGCAGCCAATTCAATCGTGAATTCGGTAACAAACTGCTGGAAATTGAAGAACGAGGTGAAGGAAGACGATGAGGTCCAGCTTCCGACAGAGCCCGGATCCTGAACCGTCTGGTACTGTCGCAGATCAAGGCGGTAATGGTTCATCGCCGGCTTGCCACTGCGATTATAGGCAATCGGGAAGCCAGTGCTTCCCTTTTTCAGGAAGTAGTAAAAGATTGCGTCAAGTTCTGACGGCTTCTTGATGCCGCGACCCTTTACATGGCCGATGACGTCACCCGCCTGGATACCCTGGCGTGCAGCAGTACCGCCCGGCTTGACGGCCAGAACGAGCATCCCCTGATCCTTGGGCCCAAGCTTGAAGAGCGAGCGGACGCTCGGCTCCACCGGCATGACCAGGGCCTCGAGCGCCTTGGACATATAGGGTTCAGGCAATGTGTGGGGCTTGGCGTTCGCCATCTGCGAGAAAAAGGGGCCACCAAGTGTAATGGCCAAGGCCATCACTCGGACTGAGGGTGCCACGAACCTGAACATTTCGAATAACTCCCATTTGTATCGTTAACCCCGATAACACCTCATGGAGTTAAATTCCTGTCAGTTCAAGGATATTTTCCGCCAAACCCAAAGTGATCCTGTGGGCTGGCGCGGGTGACAGATGAAAACAACCGAAGATGCGCAGGGCATTGGTTAAAATAAGCATGCAGCCATGACAGTGCTTAAGAGGATCCTTGGTCGGGCACAAATGGAAAAATTTTAGGGCTCCAGGCACACGGGCGGCAAATAAAAGTATTTGCATGACCTATTTTCGCCACGGGTACCAAAGGCTCCATGATGGGCCAAGGTCAAAGGCAGAGAGGTTGGATCAGGCAAAAAAAGGGAGGCGGGCCGTGGCCCGCCTCCCTCAGGATCTGCAACCGTCCTCACTAGCCAATCAGGCCAGCGAGCAGTCCTTATTCCTGATGATCGTGGATTTCCTCGACGTCATCGACGCCGTCGCCATCCTCGTCAGCATCCTGGGCATCAGCCACGCCGTCATTGTCGTCATCATTGTCGTGGGCATCGTCGACACCGTCGTGATCGGTGTCGAGAGAGGCCTCCGGCTCATTATGGAGTTCGTCCACGTCGGCAACGCCATCGCCATCCTCGTCCGCGTCCTGGGCATCAGTGACGCCATCGCCGTCATCGTCACCGTCGAACGCGTCGGGCGTGCCATCGTGGTCGGTGTCGCGGGCCTCCTCAGAATCCGTTTCGTGAATGTTACCGTCGTTGTCGTGCAGTTCCTCGGAATCGAGCACACCGTCGCCATCTTCATCATGGTCGCGGGCATCGGGGACGCCATCGTTATCGTCGTCGGTGTCAGCGGAATCCGGGATGCCGTCATTGTCGGTATCGAGAGTGGCCGCATCAAAACCGGAAGAGAACTCCTGAGAGGAGACCATCTGATCAATCTGCGTCTGCGCATTCAGGTAGCTTGCAGCCAATTCAATCGTGAATTCGGTAACGAACTGCTGGAAATTGAAGAACGAGCTAAAGGAAGACGACGAAGTCCAGCTTCCCACAGAGCCCGGGTCCAGGACCGTCTGGTACTGCGGCAGATCAAGGCGATAGTGGTTCATCGCCGGCTTGCCGCCGCGGTTGTAGGCAATCGGGAAGCCTGTGCCGCCCTTCTTCAGAAAATAGTAGAAAATTGCGTCAAGTTCAGAAGGCTTCTTGATGCCGCGGCCCTTGACGTGGCCAATGACATCACCCGCCTGGATGCCCTGGCGTGCAGCGCTGCCGCCTGGCTTGACCGCCAGAACAAGCATCCCGTCTTCTTTGGGGCCAAGCTTGAAGAGCGAGCGGACGCTCGGCTCCACCGGCATGACCAAGGCCTCCAGGGCCCTGGACATATAAGGTTCAGGCAATGTGTGAGGCTTGGCATTTGCCGAATGGCCCACAAGGGCGCTGCCAAGCGCTATGGCAACAGCCACAAACCTGACTGAAGCCCCGAGGAATTTGGTCATCTCTGAGATGCTCCGATTGAATGGTAGCGGAAGACTACAATCTCATGCGGGCAAATTTACGTCAGTTCAAGGATTATTTACCGCTGCGGACTGACAAAAAGGTCCACGGCCACAGGCGACCTGTCGCACACGATAGGGGCTTCCATTTCCGTCCCTCCTTGTCTTCTTGAAGGCCTCGGCGCTGCCGCAAGCACTCGACGGAAACACCCACATGCCATAACGTCTCCGCTCAGATTTTTTACGTCGGGAAGGCCACATTGGCGCGGTGTAGAACGATTACCTGATCGAATGCGCCGAGACCTCAACCGGTGCCAAAGTGCGCGCCAGTTCAGCTCAAGACGGTATGTGCGTTGAGTGTTTGTTGACTGAATATAACACAGCGTTATGACGGCGATTGAAACAACATCTGGGCAACCGAGAGCATGAAACTGTCCGGTAAATGGAAGGGGCTGCTTCTCCAAATAAGGAGAAACATGGCAACGAAGAAAAACGCCCGATCGGGGTTTTATTTTTTTCATCGACCTCAATTGGACAACCCGTCGACAAAACATGCCCCACGGGGCGCCCCTATCCCGGTCTTGGCTGGCTCTGCTTCGATCGGTGTCGAAATGGCGATACATCCAGACGACGAGATGTATCAGTTTGCCTTCCAACGGCTTGGCAGTGTCAGCCTCGCGCGCCGCCAATATGCCCGGCAGGGCCTGCGGATCGCGACGACCTTCGGGCGGATCGCCGAATGGTGCTTCCCGGGCGCCCACGCTCCAACGGTACTCGACTTCGCGTCCGGCCATGGCCGGGCAACGCGCTTTCTCGCCGCCCATCTCGGGGCAGAGCGGGTATGGGCGTCTGACATCAAGGACGACGCCGTATCGTTCTGCCAGTCGACCATCGGCGTAGGCGGGTTCACCTCCACTGCCCGTCCGGAAGACCTGGAGGTCGTGCCACGCTTCGATCTGATCGTCGTATCCTCCCTGTTCAGCCATCTGCCGAGACATCTTTTCCACGGCTGGCTCGCCAGATTGGCGGCACTGCTCGAGCCGGGAGGCGTGCTGGCCTTCAGCGTTCACGGCAGCGAAATGGTAGACCCCAGCCTCATGCCAGCGGATGGCTACCTGTTTGTGGCTGAAAGCGAATCCCGCGTGCTGAACGCGGATCTCTATGGCACTGCTTACGTCACGACAGGGTTCGTGACAGGCGCCGTGCAGGCGGCCTTTGGCAGCGCGATACACATGCGGTGCCTGCCAAAGGGCCTGTGTGGCGCCCAAGATCTGTACGTTGTCTCGCGTGACCCGGCGAGGCGCGTCGAAGCCCTGCCGCTCCTCGCCGAACCGGTGGGATATGTGGATGTCTGCGTGCTCACTCCGGGAGGCCATTTGCACGTGACGGGTTGGGCTGGAACCCATGATCCCGGCGATCAGCTGCAATGGGTGACGCTGGAGCTTGACGGCGTACGTATCGCCAGCAGTTCTGCGCAGCTCCACAGGCCCGATGTCTCGGCCGTGCTTGGCAATCCGGCGCTTGAGAGATCAGGGTTTGATGTGCGGATCGGCATCCACCCGCCCTTCACCGGCGACAGGCTGCTTGAGGCAAAAGCAAGAACTTTGCGCGGCGCCGAGGATGTGCTTCTAGTGGATTGATGCTGACATAGGAGTCCGTTTCTGGATTCCCACATCTAGCTGGTTGTGCGATGTTATGTGATGCGTACAGGCATCGCCATTCACCTGAGCCCGAGTGATCGCAAGCGCCTGCGGGCGATCATCGATGACCGCAACA
>CANCOY010000051.1 GCA_947379865.1 Acetobacteraceae bacterium | reverse complement strand
GGCCCTCACAGCCCTGACGGGCCAGGGCGACAAGAAGGTGTCGGAGCTTTCGGGCGGCCAGAAGCAGCGCGTGGCGATTGCCCGCGCCCTGGCGGTGGCCCCCGACGTGCTGCTGCTGGACGAGCCCCTGTCGGCCCTCGACCTGAAGCTGCGCCAGCATATGCGCAACGAATTGCGCGCGATCCAGCAGCGCACGGGCGTTACCTTCATCTACATCACCCATGACCAGGGCGAGGCCCTGACCATGTCCGACCGCATCGCCGTGATGGAGGCGGGCGTCATCCAGCAGGTGGGCGATGGCCGCGCCGTCTATGACGAGCCGGAAACCGCCTTCGTCGCCTCCTTCGTTGGCGAGAACAATGCCTTTGCCGGGCGCATCGCCAGCGTGGCCGAGGGCATGGCTGCCGTTGATACGCCCATGGGCCGCCTGGTTGGCCGCAATACCAAGGGGCTTGGCGTGGGCGCCGAGGCGATCCTGTTTGTCCGGCCTGAGGCCCTGCGCCTTGCCGAAGGCCCGGCCGAGACGGGCTTCAGTGCGCCCGTGACCGCCGTCGCCTTTGAAGGCAACATGAGCCACGTGTTCCTGGCGGGGCCAGTGGGCGCGGATGGCCTGCCCCGTCAGCTGACCGTGAGTGTCGGGCGCGGCGCCGGTCAGGTCATTCCTGAGGCGGGTGCAACGGCTTTGGTTACCTATGCCGCAGCACAGGGGCTGGTCCTGCCGGCGGGCCAGATCGCCCATGATTGAGATCACCGCCAAGGGGCTGATCCTGGCTGCCCCATTTGTCGTGATCCTGGGTTTCTGGGCGCTGGCCCTGCGCGAGCGGCGCCTGAGTGGCCATCCGGGGGAGCGCGGCTTTTTCGCCCGCAACGGCATTGTCATCTCCACCTATCTGTTGGTGGCGGTGGGCTTCTGGGCGCTGCTGCTGATCGTGCTGCCGCAGATCTACATGATCGATTTCTCGTTCCATCCCAAGCTGTTGCCGCGCGAAGTCGGCGGGCCAAAGGATGTCTATACGCTCGAGAACTATCGCTATTTCCTTTATGGCAGCACCACCTCGACCGAGAACTGGAACACCACCCATATCAAGGCATTCTGGACGACGATCGTTGCCTCCATCGCGGTGACGTTCCTGAATTTCTGCCTGTGCTATCCGCTGGCCTTCTATATGGCCCAGTCGGCGCGGCCGGCGCAGCTGCGGCTGGTGCTGCTGATGCTCATCACGCCCTTCTGGGTGAACGAGATCCTGCGCGCCTTTGCCTTCCGCGTGCTGCTGAGCTCGGGGGGTGTCGTCAACACCAGCCTGATGGCGCTGGGCCTCACCAGCGAGCCGATCGACTTCCTTGGCAATGACGTGGGCCTCTATGCCGGCCTGTCCTATGCCTATCTGCTGATGATGATGTTCCCGCTCTATAACGCCATTGAAAGCCTCGACCACAACCAGATCGAGGCGGCGCGGGATCTGGGGGCACCGTGGTGGCACATCCATGCCTTTGTGGTGATGCCCCATGCCAAGCCGGGCATCGCCTCTGGCTGCACCATGGTGTTCATGCTGTCGGCCGGTGCCCTTGCCGCCCCCATGGTGCTGGGCGGGCCGCGCAGCCTTTGGTTCACACCCATCGTCTTTGACCGCTTCTACCAGGCCTTCAACTGGCCCCAGGGCTCGGCCTACGCCATCATCCTGCTGCTCAGTTGCATTGCCTTCGTGCTGGCGGTGATGCGGATCTTCAAGGTCAGCCTGGGGGAGATCACGCGATGAATTCCACCACTGTCCGCAAGGCCATGTTTGGCTTTTATACGGTGATCTTTTTCACCTATCTGTTTGGCCCGCTGCTGGTGATGGGTATCAGCGCCTTCAACACGCCGAGCTATCCCACGGCCTGGCCGTTCGAGGCCTTCACGCTGAAGTGGTTCGCGGACCTGGCCACTGATGCCGACATGATGTACGGCCTCAAGACCTCGATCATCATCGGGCTTGGGGTGGTGGCGCTGTCGGTGCCCGTGGGCCTGGCGGCGGCCATCGTGATGACCCAGGTCTATCACCGGGCGCGCTCGATCTATTACCTGATCGTGGTCTCACCGGTGCTGACGCCGGGTGTCATTCTTGGCATCTCGACGGTGATCTTCTGGAAGGACCTGACCACGGTTTCGGGTGCCAGCTGGCTGTTCAATGGTGTCTTCCTTGCCATCCTGGGCCAGAGCACCTTTGTTTCGGCCTATTGCATGCTGGTCTTCACCTCGCGCCTGCAGCGCTTTGACCGCGCCCAGGAAGAGGCGGCGCTGGATCTGGGCGCCACCTATCCGCAGGTCTTCCGCCACGTTCTGCTGCCGTTCCTCGCCCCTGCCATCGCCTCGTCGGCGGTGTTGGCGTTCCTGTCGTCGTTCGAGAACTACAACACGACGACCTTTGCGATTCTTGCCGACAAGACGCTGGTCACCGTGCTGGCCGGCCGCGTGCGCCAGGGCACCACGCCCAGCCTGTCGGCACTGGCGGTGATCATTGTTGCGATCACGCTGGCCGGGGCCATTGCCTATGAACTGCTGCGCCGCCGCGAGGAGCGCCGTGCCGCAGCCGAGAAACTGGCGGCCGAGCAGACGCGCGATACCCCGATGCCAACCTCCCTTGCGGCCTGAGGCGGGATAGGCCCTCTCAGCCCCTGAAGCGGGCCAGCACCTCAAAGGCGGCGGCGGTTGGCGTCAGCCGGCCTTCGGCAACGGCGGCCTCCATGCCGGGTGCCAGGCCCGCCACGGCCGGGTCTGCCCGCAGGCGCTCGATCAGCCCGTCCTCGATCTCGCGCCACATCCAGGCCCGGGCCTGGGTATGGCGGCGGCTTTCGATCAGGCCGGCGCCATCCAGCGCCGCGCGATAACGGCAGACCGCCGCCCAGACCTCGGCGATGCCCTTGTTGGTCATGGCGGAGGCCAGCAGCACCTCCGCCGTCCACACGGGCGTCTTGGGGCGCATCAGGTGCAGCGCCGCCGCATGGTCTGCCGCCGCCATCCGGGCCGGCGCCTCCAGCGCGCCATCGGCCTTGTTCACCACCAGCAGGTCGGCCAGTTCCATGATGCCGCGCTTGATGCCCTGCAGATCATCACCGCCGCCGGGCGAGAGCAGCAGCACGAACATGTCCACCATGTCGGCCACCGTCGTCTCGGACTGGCCAACGCCGACCGTCTCGACAATCACCACGTCAAAACCGGCTGCTTCCACCAGAATCATGGCCTCGCGCGTGCGGCGCGCCACGCCACCCAAGGCACCGCCCGACGGGGTGGGGCGGATGAAGGCGGCCGGGTTGCGGGCGAGCAGTTCCATGCGCGTCTTGTCGCCCAGGATGGAGCCGCCCGACACCCGCGACGAGGGGTCGATGGCCAGCACGGCCAGCCGGTGGCCAAGGCTGGTCACATGGCCGCCAAAGGTCTCGATAAAGGTTGACTTGCCCACGCCCGGCGCGCCCGAAAAGCCAAGCCGGATGGAGCGCCCGGCGGCGGGCAGCACCCGGGCCAGCACCTGCTGGGCGCGCACCTGATGGTCGGCGCGGCTGGATTCAACCAAGGTGATGGCCCGTGCCAGCGCGCGCCGGTCACCCGTCATCACGGCATCGGCCAGCGCCGCATCTGCGGGCGCAATGTCGGTCATCTTCAAGATCGAGGCCCCATTTCCACCCCGGCCTGGGGCGGCGCCACTCTAACCAAGACCGCCAGCCCTGACGAGATCCGCAGGCGGGTGAAAAGCATCGGCGCGATAAGGTCTTTTCCCGGCCTGCCTGGTCGTGATCTACAGTAATGGACTGAATCAGGGGCGGCAGCCTCTTGCCCCCGGAACGCCAGGACCACGCCATGCGCCAGCTCTATCATCCGGTCATCCACGATGCCTCGACCCCGGTCGAAAGCTATTGGGAAGCCACCGCCGGGCCGCCGGTTGAGGGCTGGTCGCCGCTGGCCGGCGATGCCAGTTGCGATGTGGCGATCATCGGCGGCGGCTATACGGGCCTGTCGGCCGCCCTGCATCTGGCGCGGGACCATGGCGTGGACGTGCGGGTGCTGGAGGCGGGCGTGCCGGCCTGGGGTGCCTCTGGCCGCAATGGCGGCTTTGCCACCCGTGGCTCGTCGAAACTGTCCTATCAGGAACTGCTCAGGCGCTTTGGCCGCGACGCCCTGCGCCATTTCCATGCCACCCAGGTGGAATCCTCCGATCTGGTGGCGGCGCTTGCCGAGGAAGAGGGGTTCGAGATCGATGCCAGCCCCAAGGGCGAGGTCTATGTCGCCCACAAGCCCAACCGCATGGCCGAGATGGCGGCCGAGCGCGATTTCCAGCGCGACGTGCTCGACCAGCCCTCGGAAGTCTGGTCGCGCGCGGAATTGGCGGAACGCGCCTATGCCGGGCCAGAGGCCTTTGGCGCCCTCTACACGCCAGTAGGGTTCGGTCTGCACCCGCTGAAATATTGCCGGGGCCTGGCCGGGGCTGCGATCCGGCGCGGTGCCGTGGTGCATGGCCACAGCAAGGTCCTGAAGTGGGAGCGCCAGGGCTCGCGCCACCGCCTGATCACGGCGGGTGGCACGGTGACGGCGGGCCATGTGATCGTGGCGACGGCCGGCTTCACCCAGGAAGGCCTGCATCCGGCCTTCAACGGCGTGCTGCTGCCGGTGCTGACCAACATCGTCACCACCCGCCCCCTGACGCAAGCCGAGCGCGAGGCCCAGGGCTGGCGGACGGAGATGGTAATCTCCGACAGCCGCAACCTGCTGTTCTATTACCGCCTGTTGAAGGATGGCCGTTTCATGCTGGGTGCGCGCGGCGGCCTTGATGCCTCGCCCGACGGCGCCGCCACCATGCGCCGCTGGATGGAACGCCGCCTGGGCGAGATGTACCCGGCCTGGAAGGGGATCGAGACGACCCATTTCTGGCGTGGGCTGACGGATCTCTCCGCCGACCTCTTGCCCCATCTGGGCCGCCTGCCGGATGAGCCCAGTGTCTCTTATGCGCTCGCCTATCACGGCAACGGCGTGGCCATGGGCACCTGGGCCGGGCGCTATCTGGCACGCGACCTGGTGGGGCGCAACGACGCCTCGGGCAGCTCGGCCCCGGTGATCATGAGCCAGCCCCTGCGCCGCTTCCCCATGCCGGGCCTGCGCAAGGCCTATCTGCGGGCGGCCTATATGTGGTTCGAGGCATCTGACCGCTTTCTCTGAACAGCGGGGCCGGGGCTGACTTGAGCCCCGAACTCGTCTAGCGTGCGCGCAACATTTGCAAGGGAACATGGACATGGGAACGAACCGGCTGGTCATTCGCGACGCACAGATCATCGACGGCACCGGCGCGCCGGCCTTTCACGGCGACGTGGCGGTTGAGAATGGCCGCATCGTGGCCGTAGGCAAGGTGGATGGCGCCGCCGGGGCAACCGAGATTCAGGCCGGTGGCCGGGTGCTGGCGCCCGGCTTCATCGACATCCACACCCATTATGATCCGCAGATCTGCTGGGACCGCCTGGCCACGCCGTCGCTTGAACATGGTGTAACCACGGTGGTGTTCGGCAACTGCTCCCTCAGCCTTGCCCCCGTCCGCCCGGAACACCGCCGCAAGCTGGTGAAGATGTTCGAGAAGATCGAGGACATCAAGGAGCCCACCTTCAACGAAGGCGTGCCCTTCTCGTGGGAGAGCTTTGGCGATTATCTGACCTTCATCCGCCCGGGTCTTGGCATCAATGTGGGGGCGCTGGTCGGCCATTCGGCCCTGCGTTACTACGTGATGGGCACCGAGGCGCAGGAGCGTGTGGCGACCGACGCCGAGATCGCCGAGATGTGCCGCCTGCTGGAAGAAGCCATGGCTGACGGCGCCATGGGCCTGTCGATCTCCTATGTCGACATCGACGAGAACGGCAAGGCGGTGCCCAGCCGCTATGCCGACATGCGCGAAAAGGTGGCGCTGTGCCAGGCCATGGCCAAGTCCGGCCGAGGCGTGCTGCAGACCGTGCCCTATTTCATCGACATCGAGCGCCAGCTGGCCAATATCCGCGAGCTGGGTGAGCTGAGCCTGGCGTCTGGCGTAACCTGCTCCATCGCGCCCATCGTCTTCAGCCCGCTGGGGCCGCAGAACTGGCGCCGCAGCCTTGACGAGCTGGAGGCCCAGCAGGCCCGTGGCGCCAAGGTGTTTGGCCAGTCCATGCCGCGCACCTTCGACATCAACATCCGCCTGTCGGAAACCTCCTTCCTGCTCTACAGCCTGCCGTCGTGGAACGCCATCATGGACAAGCCTGTGGCCGAGCGCCTGGGCCTGTTTGGCGACCCTGCCGCGCGCCAGCGCCTGGTGATGGAAGGGGCAGCACTTACGCCCTTGCTGATGAACACCCTCATCGGCCAGACCTATGCGCCAGAGAACGCGGGCCTGACCGGCCGCACCCTTGCCGACATCGCCCGCGAGCGTGGCAAGGCCATGCCCGATGTGATGCTCGACATCGCCCTGGTGGATGGTCTGCGCACGGAGTTCCAGATCCGTGGCGCCATTCATGCGGACCCTGAGATCGTGGGCAATATCCTCGACCATCCGCTGATCCACATCGGCGGCTCTGACGCGGGCGCCCACATCGCCCAGTTCTGTGGCGCGGGCGACACCGCCTATATGCTGGAGCGCTTTGTGCGCGACTATGGCCGCCTGACGCTGGAACGTGCCGTGCACCGCATGACCGGTGAACTGGCCCGCGACTGGGGCATTGTGGACCGTGGCACCATCGCAGTTGGCATGGCGGCCGACCTCGTCATCTTCGATCCCGCCACCGTCAGCCGGGGTGCCGAGATTTTCGTGGCCGACTTCCCCGGCGGTGCCAACCGCTATGTGCGGCACGCAGAAGGGTTCGATAAGGTCATCGTCAACGGCGAGATCGTGGTTGACCGGGGCGCCTATACCGAGGCCCGCACCGGCACCATCGTCTGAGCCCGGAAGGCAGGAACATGAGCGACCAGACGCGCGCCGGGCACTATGCCCCCCTGCTTGATGCCCTGCATGACGGCGGGGCGGGGCCGGTGCGCGACTGGCGGATCATCCACCTGCCCTCCAAC
Source organism: Acetobacteraceae bacterium (assembly GCA_947379865.1). Lineage (GTDB taxonomy): Bacteria > Pseudomonadota > Alphaproteobacteria > Zavarziniales > Zavarziniaceae > CANCOY01. The sequence goes on along the minus strand of CANCOY010000051.1, from coordinate 19,943 downwards.
CGCCCACCCTGGACCGACACCGGCCTTGCCCTTGAGGCGGGTGACGAGGTCAGCTGGTTCGCCAGCGGCCGGGTGGAAATCATGCCGGCCATGGACCTGTGGATGGCGCCAACCTTTGCCCTGTGGGGCCGCATCAATGGCGGCACCATCTTCAAGGGCAAGCGCAACACCACCAGTTTCAAGGCCGACAGCGCCGGCCCCCTGATGCTGGCGGTCTATCAGGGCGAATGGGCAAGCCCCGATGGCATTTTGGCGACCCCGGTCGAGGCCTATGAGGGCCTCGGTGGCGGCCTTGATGTGGTGGTGATCCGCTGGCGTGGCCGGGCGGCAGACGGGCTTGCGGCCCTGCTGGCGGCAGCCCCCGAAGACGCGGCCGCACAGGCCGAGGCCCACCGCCTGGCCCATCCGGCAGTTACGCCCGAGGGCTGGAAATACCTGTGGTTCCTGGGGGAGGGCGAGATCTTCTCGACCCGTATGGAGGCGGGCAAGCCCTGCCTCCACGCCCACACCCGCAATGATGTGGGCATCCTGCAAAAGCCGGTCGCGGCGCCCCTTACGGCCGAAACCGCCCTTGAATGGTCATGGAACCTTAGCCATCTCCCCACCAGCGTGGCGGAGGATCAGGCCCATACCCATGACTATCTGTCCATCGCCGTCGAGTTCGACAATGGCCAGGACCTGACCTATTACTGGAGTGCGGCCCTGCCCGAGGGCACCCATTACCGCTGCCCGCTGCCCATGTGGGACCAGCGGGAAACCCATTGGGTGCTGCGCTCTGGCCAGATGGGCCTTGGCCAATGGCACGGCGAACGCCGCCTGCTGCTGGCCGATTATGCCGAGGCCATCGGCGGCCCCATGCCTTCGCGCGTGGTGGGCGTCTGGCTCATCGCCGTCAGCATCTTTGGCCATGGCGAAGGCGAAGGCCGCCTGCGCGATATCGCGCTCACGGGTGAGCACGGGCGGATTTCTGTCGTCTAAGCCTGGCTGAGCAGGTCTGGAGCGTGGGGATTGGCGGCTATCCCCGGCACAAGCCAATCTGAATTTTGTCGCGCCCTTTTCATGTAAAAATGAGTCATTCTCTCTCAATACGATGAATAGTTGGTGTGGTATTTATATAATAAACGCAAGAAGTAACAAATTAGCCGTAGGGCTTAATAAAAAACTTATGGGGTAAGAAGCGTTATTAAAAAATTGTCCATTCTTCACTTAAAGTGAAACCTTGACTCTGTAAAGGCATAGATAGACCCTGTTTGAACGATGCAGTCGCAAAATCGTTCAGGGGTTGCTTATGATCTATCGGGGATCTCTCTTTCCGTCTCTTCTCCTGGGGCTTGCACTCGCACTGGTGTTGCCTGGATGTGCCCGGCATTCCAGCCAGAATGTCTATCAGGAAGCGGATGTCGGCCGGACAACGGCTGTCAGCTTCGGAACCGTGATTGCGGTCCATAGCATCGATATTGTGGGGAAGACGGTTGGGGCCGGCGCCCTGCTTGGCGGCGCCAGCGGTGGTGCAGCGGCCTCGTTCATCGGATCCGGCTCGGGAAATGGCGCCGCCATTGCGGGCGGCGTGGTGGTCGGTGCCTTGATCGGCGAAATCGCGGAACAGGCCGTCCGGGACCGTACGGGGATGGAGTACACCGTCGTTCTTGAGTCTGGCGTTACCCTGACGGTTGCTCAGGAAATGGGCAAAGGCGACCTGCCGATCAATGCTGGCGACCGTGTGATCGTGCAGAACAGTGGCGGCTATCAGCGTGTTCTGCCGGCCTCAAGCCTGCCCACAGCCATTCAGCGCCCAAAGGGCATCAAGATTATTGATGGGCCGCAGCCATGAATAAGCTGACGCGGGTTCTGGGTGTTTTCTGTCTTGGACTTGTCCTGCAAGGCTGCCACGGACAGGTAAATGTTCCGGCAGTCCGGATTGCCGCGCCCATGGGAATGGAGCCGGTTCCGGGCAGATACGCCGCCCTGGTGCAATCCGGTGGATGGAAGCTTGATGTCAAATCAAGTTCCTACACCTGCAGTGCGTGGTCCTTCGATACAAACATCAATGCCTCCTACCGGACGGCCATGCAGGACGCGCTCACGCAGGGGCTTCAGAAAGTGGACTTCATCGAAGAAACGCTGTCGCCTGAGGAAATCCAGAAGCGTGGCTATGCAGCCCAGGTTGTACTCTATCAGGGTAGTGCGAAAGCACAGTTTGGTGTTTCCCAGAACATGTTCAGTGGTACCGCCGGTTCTGGGGTTGAGTTAACCAGCACGTTGGCAGTTATTAGCCACAAGGGCCTCGCCTATCAGGCAACTGTAACGGGTCAAGGGAGGGGTGGTCGCGACGTGTTCTCATGCGCGACGATCGGTGAAGCAATTGGTGCCGCTGCAGCGGCCGCCATTCAGGATATGGGGAGCAAATCAGTTCTCTATATCCGCGATGCGATCAGGTCGAACCAGGCGGCCGCCGCTCCAGAACCCGCCAAGATCGCGGTACCCCTCACACAGTAACGCCAAAAGAACCATTCCCCGCTTAAACCCCAGGCCATCCGCAGCTGGATGGCCTGGGTGAACGGCTGGCCCGGCTGGGCCTGGCAATCCGGCGCTTAAGCCTGTCGGTGGCACCGCGCCTGCAGCCGCATCGCCAGAGCGCCTGCGATTGGCGCTTTTCAAGCCACGCAAAAATCCAAACGACATGCTGCAACCACCGGCTTGCCGGGTGGTCAAACCAATTATGCATAAATCACATCAAAAAAATGTTATATAAATCACAAAAGACAAATTTTGGCATATTGCGCGTGAATTTTTATGTTGACTCATTTTCAAAGGTAAAATAATTTTATCCACACAAGAGACTGCACTCGCGCCGCCTCGGTGTTTCTGGAGAGCAAAATGCTGGATCTCAAGGGTCTGCGATGTCTGAGGGCGGATGCCTGAACGGCCTTCGTCCCTCACCAGACAAGGCCGCAGGGCATGCCGCCCGCGCCTCCTTCGTTCGCGGCCGCGCCGCCAGACCTGATCCAGACACAACAATTCGCGAGATGACGAAATGACCCATTCCCATGTTCACCCCATCGAGGTCGGGGGCGAGATTGCCGGCCTTGCCGTCCGCCAGCGCCGTGGCTTTGCGTTTTACGCAAGCCTGCCTGGCTTTCGCGTGCTGGAGGCCCGCAGTTTCCGTCGCCGCCGTGAGGTGGAGCAGGCGGCGCGTGCTCTGGGAGCTTCCGCCAGCGGCTTGAAGGCCCTGCTGCTTGCGGCGGTTTCCCTCACGGCCCTCAGCCTTGCCAGCCCCCAGGCCCAGGCGGGCGCCATCGATCCCGCCACGGCCGCCCGCATCGAGGCGCTGGAGGCCTCGCTGCGTCAGCAGCAGGCCCAGATCGAGCTTCAGCAAAGCCAGATCCGCGACCTCAAGACCGGCACCTCCAGCCAGGTGGCTGAGGTACGGCGCTCTCAGGCTGAACAGCCAACCCTCACCTTCAAGAATGGTCGGCCGACGCTGGCCACGGCCGATGGCCAGTTCAGCCTGGCCCTGCGCTCCACGGTGCAGGCCGACTGGGCCAACTACCTTCAGCATGATGGCGGCGACTATGCCACCAGCCCTCGGCGCGGCTCCTTTGGTGATGCCGCCGAAGGCTCCCGCGCCAGGGATTTCGGCAGTGGCAGCAACTTCCGCCGCGCCCAGATCGGCTTTCAGGGCAAGCTGTTTGGTGATTTCGATTACTCGGCGATCTATGAGTTTGGTGGCAGCTCCGTTGAGGAGCAGGGCCGCATCTCCCAGGCCTGGATTGGCTATTCAGGCCTGAAGCCGGTGCAGTTCCGCATCGGTGCGCTGGCGCCACCGGCCGGCCTCGACGATGCCTTCTCGTCCCGCGACAGCCTGTTCCTGGAGCGCGCGGCACCGGCGGAACTGGCCCGCGCAACGGTTGGCGGTGACGGCCGCTCGGCGGTGGGCGTGCAGGGATCAGGCGATGTCTGGTTTGCGTCGGGCTATCTCACGGGCTCCAGCGTCACCACCGCGACCGTTGCTGACGAACAGACCGCCGTGGTTGGCCGCGTGGCCTATGTCCCCTACAAGGATGCGGACATCACGGTTCACGTCGGCCTGAACGGCTCGTTCCTGTTCAGCCCGCCCCAGGCGGACCCGTCCACGGTATACACCAAGGCGCGGACGACCATCCGCCTGCGCGACCGGCCCGAACTGCGGGTGGATGGCACCCGTCTGATCGATACCGGCAACATCAACGCCGAAGATCTGGTCGTTGGCGGTGCGGAACTGGGGGCGACGTGGAAGTCCCTGTTCGTATCCGGAGAATACTTCCTCTATCACGTTGACCGGTCCAACCTTGGATCCGCTACCCTCGATGACCCCGAGTTCAGCGGTTTCTATGGCCAGGCGGCCTATGCCCTGACGGGCGAGAAGCGGACCTGGGATCCGGCGACCGGTGGTTTCAGCGGGCTGAAGCCAACCAACCCGCTCAATCTTGATGGCTCCGGTTTCGGCGCGCTTGAGGTTGCGGGCCGTTTCTCGCATACCAATCTCAACCACAATGCCGGCAGCCCGGGCGAGGCAAACCCCACCGGTGCGGTGCGCGGTGGCATCCAGGACATCTGGACCCTTGGTCTGAACTGGTATCCCAATAGCAATGTGCGTTTCCTGCTTGATTATCAGTGGACTGCCGTTGATCGTCTCAGCGACGGATCTACCGACTTCCCGACACGCGGACTGCAGATTGGCCAGAATTTCCAGGCCGTCTCGCTGCGCTCGCAATTCGCTTTCTGACCACGCCTGTCCTGAGGAGACATGAGATGATACAGACCTTCAAGCATGGCCTTGGCCTTGCCGCCATCGCCACGGTTCTGGCACTCGCCCCCTTCATGGCGGGCAGCAAGACCGCCCGGGCCGAGGATACGACGTTCCTGAACGTGTCTTACGACCCGACGCGCGAGCTCTACAAGGAATACAACGACCTCTTCGCCAAGGATTGGGCGGCGAAGCATGCCGGCAGCACCCTGGCGATCAATGTGTCGCACGGCGGCTCGGGCAAGCAGGCCCGCGCAGTCATTGACGGTCTTGAGGCAGATGTCGTCACCCTGGCCCTTGCCTATGATATTGACGAGATCGCGGCAAAGTCCGGGTTCATCGCCAAGGATTGGCAGGCCCGCCTGCCCAACAGTTCTTCCCCCTATACGTCGACCATCGTCTTCCTGGTGCGCAAGGGAAACCCCTGGCAGATCCACACCTGGTCTGACCTTGTGAAGCAAGGGATCCAGGTGATCACGCCCAATCCCAAGACCTCGGGCGGGGCGCGCTGGAACTATCTGGCGGCCTGGGGTTTCGCCCTGAAGCAGCCGGGCGGCAGCGAGGCAACAGCCAAGGATTTTGTCACGGCTCTCTATAAGAACGTGCCCGTGCTCGACACTGGCGCGCGTGGCTCCACCACCACCTTTGCCCAGCGTGGCATTGGTGATGTGCTGATCACCTGGGAGAACGAGGCCCATCTTGCGGTGAATGAACTGGGCACGGACAAATTCGACATCGTCTATCCGCCGTTCAGCATCCTGGCCGAACCGCCGGTCACGGTGGTTGATACCGTGGTCGACCGCAAGGGCACCCGCGCCATTGCCGAGGCCTATCTGAAGGGGCTTTACACACCCGAGGGCCAGGAACTGGCGGCCAAGCATTTCTACCGTCCGTCCGACCCGGCAGTGCTCGCCCGCCACAAGGACCAGTTCCCGGCGCTCGAGTTGACCAACATCGCAGCCTTTGGTGGCTGGCAGAAGGCACAGGCCACCCACTTTGCCGATGGCGGTGTGTTCGACCAGATCTACAAGCCTTAATAACCAAGGCACTTATGCTTAGGCAATCATGCAGAAACCGGCGGTCAGAGGACCGCCGGTTTTTTTCATGCCCTCTCCAGAAAATTCTGTAAGCGTACAAAACTGGGAGGAAACGGTGCATGCGAATCGGGATCATTGGTGGCGGCTTTTCGGGCTGCATGCTGGCCGTCCATTTGCTTCGGCGGGCGCAGCCGGAGATGGAGATCGTGCTGGCCGAACGGACGGGGCAGGTGGGCCGGGGCGTCGCCTATTCGGCGCAGAACCCGCACCATCTGCTGAACGTGCGCGTTGCCAATATGAGCGCCTTTGACAATGACCCCAGCCATTTCCTGCGCTGGCTATGGGCGACAGAGCCCTCGCACCCCATGGACGATCCCTCTGCCATACCGCCGTCCGGCCATGCCTTCGTCTCGCGCGGGGTCTATGGTGCCTATATTGGCGATGTCTTTGCCGATGCCGTGGCGGCGGCGCAGGGGCGCGCCAGCCTCACAGCCATCCCCCATGAGGTGGTCCGGCTCGATCCCGGGCCAGCGGGCGTTTCCCTGGAAATGGCTGACGGCAGCACAACACGGGTCGACAAGGTGGTGCTGTGTGTGGGCAACTTTCCCCCAGCGCTGCCACGCGGCCTGCCCGACTCCCTTGCCGAAGACCCCTGCTTCATCGGCAATCCCTGGGATCCGGTGGGCTTTGCCAGCATCCGGGCGGACGACGATGTGCTGATCATCGGTGCCAGCCTGACCATGGTCGACTTTGCCATTCTGCTGGACGAGGCCGGCCATCGCGGCCGCATAACGGCCCTGTCGCGGCGCGGCCTGCTGCCCCGGCGGCATGAACAGGCGCGGCGCTATCCCCTGTTTCTCGACCCTGCCAATCTGCCCACGCGCATCGCGACGCTGGTGCGCCTTGTGCGGCGCGAGGTGCGGCGGGCCGCCTCCCATGGCTATGACTGGCGCAGCGTGATCGATGCCCTGCGGCCCATTACCCAGCGCCTGTGGCAGAACCTGCCGTCAGAAGAACGCTTGCGCTTTACCCGCCATGTGCAGCCCTGGTGGGACGTGCATCGCCATCGTCTGGCCCCGGCCATCGCCGCCCGGGTGGATGGCCTTTTTGATGCGGGGCGCTTTGCTGTCGAGGCAGGGCGCATCGAGCAGCTGGTGCCGCAGGACGACGGGCGCCTTGCCGTCACCTTCCGGCGCCGGGGTGGCGAGGAGAGACAGACCATATTGGTTGACCGCGTGGTCAATTGCTCAGGGCCAGAGACCGATTATGCGCACATCAAGGATGCGCTGGTGCGCGATCTGCTCGACCGGGGCCTCGCCCGGCCGGACCTGTGCGGCCTCGGCCTCGACGTGGGGGAGGATTTCGCCCTGCGCAATGCGGTGGAGGCGAGCGTTGGCCGCCTGTTTGCGCTGGGCCCACCCACACGGGCGGCCTTCTGGGAAATCATTGCCGTGCCCGACATCCGTCGGCAGGCAGAGGCCCTGGCCCACCAGCTTCTGGTGGAGCCATAAGGTGGGATGACGTACCCCGGTGCGGGCAGCCGACGGTCGAAGGCCGCTGGCTGCCCTTGCCTTCAGCCAAACCGGCGCTGCAGCCAGTCGATGATCAGGCGGTTGGTCTCGGCAGGCTTTTCCTGCTGGGTCCAGTGGCCGCAGGCGGGGATGATGTGCTTTTCGAGGTCGGGCACAAAGGTTTCCATGCCATCGGCCAGGCGCGGCGGCAGCACCACGTCGTCCTCAGCAGAGATCATCAGGCCGGGCACGTTCACCTTCTCCACCACGCCTTCCGAGGCGTGCCAGTTGCGGGTGAAATTGCGGTACCAGTTGATGCCGCCGGTAAAGCCCGTGCGGGTGAAGGTCTCGACAAAGGGGGCGAGGTCAGCGTCCGACAGCAAAGGCTCGCCCGGAAAGACCGGGGCTTCCAGCGCCTTCATCAGTTCGAACCGCTTGGCCTCCGCCGGCAGCTTTTCGAACTGCTCGAAGGTGACGGCGCTCTTGCGCATGAACAGGTCAAAGGTGCGGCGCACGTCGCGCGCCAGCAGTTCATCGGCCACGCCATATTTCTGGAAGAAGACGATGTACATGTCCTCGCCCATGGTCATCCGCATCAGTTCGATGGGGTCCATGGGGGCGCGCGGCAGGAAGGGCGTGTTCACGCCGATGACGCCAGCCACCCGGTCGGGATGGAACAGGGGCAGTTGCCAGACCACCAGCCCGCCCCAGTCGTGGCCAACAAACACCGCCTTGTCGATGCCCTTGGCATCCAGCAGGCCGATGAGGTCGCCGTGCAGGCTCGCCATGTCATAGGCTTCCACCGGCGCGGGACGGTCGGTCAGGCCATAGCCGCGCTGGTCGGGCGCGATGGCGCGAAAGCCGGCGGCGGCGATTGCCGGGATCTGGTGGCGCCAGGAATAGGCCAGTTCCGGAAAGCCATGGCACAGCACCACGGGCATGCCGGTGCCCTGCTCATAGACACCCATGCGGATGCCGTTGGTTTCGACGAAATGGGGTTCAGGCATGTTGGGAAGCATGGGGTTTCCTCTTGATTTTTATTTGGTTCAGGCAAGGCCCAGCAGATTGCGCATCTCGTGGCGCTCTGGTCCCATGCGGGGGGTGTAGAAGGGCGCCTTGCGCGCCTTGCCCATAAGCCAGAAGCGCAGGATGGGCAGCAGCACATCAAGGCGGCGGAAGGCAAGCGCCGGCGGCTCCAGCATGTGGAATCCGCGCGACAGGGCGCGCAGCACGCCCAGATCCCCGCGCGAGGCCGGCACGATGGCATCCTCGGTAAAGGACTTCATCAGGCGGGCCTTCAGGCGCAGGCGGCGGGGCACCACCGCCATGGCCGCCTCTGCCCGGCGGATGGCGGACTTGTCCTGCTGCACGCCGGAGTCATAAAACGGGCGCAGTTCCTTTGCCGTCAGCGCCGCATATTGCAGCATGCGCTCGCGCGGGTCGGTAACCGTATCGAGCACATCGGCCAGCAGATGGCTGTGGAGAATGCCCTGGCTGCAGCCCCGGCCATAAAGCGGGTTGGTGAACAGGAAAGCATCGCCCACGGCAAAGAAGTTGAGGGCGGCCGGCACCCCGTCCTTCACAAAATGATTGTAGCGGTTCCTGAGGCCCCCCATGCCAAAGACATCGGAGGTGGCCTCAGACCGCTCCTCGTTCACCCAGGGCACCAGGCCCGGCAGGGTCATGCAGACCTGCTGGAAGACCTCGGCCCGGGTCATCAGGCGGCGCAGGTCGGCCTCGGGCGTTGGTACCGCCAGGGTGATGGAAAAGCAGCCATTGTCGGCCGGAAAGACGCCATATTTCAGATAGCCAAGGTCGCCTGCACCCGGCACCACGCCGCGCTCTGGCTCAATCTGGCCGGCGTTCAGACGATAGTGGCGGGTGTAATAGAGGATGCCCGCGTCGGACGATTCCTCGGTGATCTCGGCCCCCAGCTCCCTCAGCCAGCGCGGGAAGATCGAGCGGCGGCCAGAGGCATCGATCACCACGTCGGCCGCCACGGTGTCACGCTGGGCCACGCCCTCGGCAGTGGTGCGCACAACGGTGACGCCGGTTACCTGCACCGGGCTTGAGCCCTCTATATGGGTCAGCCCCTCAACCTTGACGCCGGTCTCGATGGTGACGGCGGCATTGGCCTGCACCCAGCGGCGGATGACCATTTCCATGGTGGTGCGCCGCGAGGTGAGGATGGTGAGGTCGTCATCCTCGGGTGTGGGGACATAGCTGTCGCGCAGGGTATGGGGCAGGCCGTCGCGGAAGGTGATCTCGCGTACACCAGCGGCGCGCAGATCCTCTACCAGGGCCGGATAGCGGGTGCGCAGCAGATTGTGCAGCCGCGCCAGAAAGGCGTGGGAGTGCCGCAGCTGCGCCACGCCCCGGTGGTTCCAGTCGCGGAACACCTCGTCAGCCTCGCCTTCGGGGGGCGGGGGATCCTGGTCGAGCAGGGTGATGCGCCGGCCGGGTCGGCCAAGGGCAAGGGCGGCGCCCAGGCCGGCAATGCCCGCCCCGACGATGACGATGTTTTCGTCGCTGCCTGCCATGATGCACTCACTCCTGTTCCGCGCCTGAAAAAAGGACGGCGGGTGAGGGTACACCCGCCGCCTGAAACAGCCTTGTGTGGCCGCTTACTTGCCTGACAGCAGCGGGCCAAGCTTCATGGCAATGGCCATGTTGCCGGCAACCTTCAGCTTGCCCATCATGAAGGCGGTGGTGCCGTCGAGCTTGCCTTCGGCCATGGCCTGGAAGTTCTCGAGGCTGACATTGATGGTGCAGTCGGCGGCCTTGTCTTCGTTCGAAACGGTGTTCGGGGTCGACTTGCCGTCGATATAGACGATGCCGGCGCCGTTGAAGTCGAACTTCAGCGTGGCGCCCAGGCCCGAATTGTCGCCCACGCGGGCACGCATTTCCGTGGTGATCGTCTCAATGGCTTCGGCGCTCATCTGTCATCTCCTGCCCTGTGGGCCGGCCTGGTGCCGGCTCCGGATTTCCGCGTCGGGCCCTTGTGGGCCTGCGACATCTTCTCAAAAATAGCGTCCGGTGGAAAACTGACAAGTCCTCAGTTATGGGGGCATGTCGCTTTCCGGCTCTGCTGGGACGTTCTTTTTGCCTTTGCGAGGCAAGTGTACCGGCATTGCAGGGGAGAGGTATACAATCTAGGCTCCGCACCGGCCAACAAGGTAAAATAACGCCCAAGGGGAAATCAGCATCATGACCGTCAGCTTCTTCGGCCGGCTCGCCGCCGTCTCTGCCGCCATCGCCCTTCTTGTTGCAGGCGGTGTGGCGCATGCAGACGCCACGGCAGGCAAGCGCCTCAAGGGGGCCGAAATCTCCAGGCTGGTGGCAGGTTCCACCCTTGAGGCCAAGGGCAACATCATGGTGGCCTTTGAATGGGATACCTGGATCCGCCCCGATGCCGATGGCACCTTTGCCATGGTAACGGCCGTCGAATGGCTGGAACTCCTCAAGAATGAGCCGGCCCAGATCCACAAGCTGGACGAAAACGGCAAGTGGTGGGTGGAGAACGACCGCCTGTGCCTGCAGTTCCTGCACCGCGCCTCGGGCGCGAAGGATTGCTTTGACGTGATGGAACAGGCTGGCCAGGTGCGCCTTGTCTATTCCCAGTGCACCATGGTCTCGACCGACCGCTGCCAGGTGGGACGCGCCGCTTATGTCGGCAAGTTTGTGCCGGGCAACACGGTTCCGGTTCCCGACAAGACAAACTGATCGCAGGCGCTTCGGGACGGTCAGAACAGGACGCCGGGCGGGATCTTCCTGCCGGCCTGCCGGATAGCGGGGCCGCCCATGGAAATGCTGGAAAACCGCACCTTCGACGAGCTTGAGGTCGGGAATACGGCATGCCTGTCGCGCACGGTGACGGAGCGCGACATCCGCCTGTTTGCCACCCTGTCTGGCGAAGTGGCGCCCGACCGCTGCGCCGTGGAGGGCGGGGCAAATCCGGGCGGGGCAACTCTGGACGAGGGGGCGGCCGTTTCACCCAGCCTGTGGGCCACGGCCCTGTTCTCGACGCTTCTTGGCACCAGCCTGCCGGGACCCGGCACCACACAGCTTGCCCAGAACCTGCGCTTTCTGGCCCCGGCCGTGCCGGGGACGCGGGTGGACGTGCGCGTCACCCTTGCCGCAAAGAACGCTGTCGAGGGTACCGCCAACTTTGCCTGCAGCATCACGATTGCCCCCGATACGCCAGGTGCCGGCACCCCCCTGGTATCGGGCGAGATCATGGTACGGGTGCCCCTGGTCAAGGTGCGCTGCCCGGCTGCGGCCCTGCCGGCCCTGCGTCTGGCAGGCGGCGAGGGGCGGTTGGCCCGGCTGATTGCCACGGCCCGCGCGCTGCCCCCACCACGCACCGCCATCATCCACCCGGTGGACGACAATGCCCTGCGCGGCGCCATGGATGCGGCCACGGCCGGCTTGCTGGTGCCGGTGCTGGTGGGGCCAGAGGCGCGCATCCGTGCGGTGGCGGCAGCCGGTGGTATCGACATATCCCGTGCGGAACTGGTGGACACACCCCACAGCCATGCCGCTGCAAGCTTGGGCGTGGCCCTGGCCCGCGCCGGCAAGGTGGCCTCCCTGATGAAGGGCTCCCTCCATACCGACGAATTGATGGCGGCCGTGGTGGCCAGGGACACGGGCCTGCGCACCGACCGCAGGCTGAGCCATGTCTTTGTGATGGACGTGGCGACCTATCCGCGCCTGCTGCTGATCACTGACGCCGCGATCAATATCGAGCCTACTTTGGAGGACAAGCGCGACATCGTGCAGAACGCCATCGATCTGGCGCGTGCCATCGGCATTGCGCGGCCTTTTGTGGCCCTGCTCTCGGCGGTGGAGACGGTCTACCCCCGCATGCCCTCCACCCTGGATGCGGCGGCCCTGTGCAAGATGGCGGAGCGTGGCCAGATCGTGGGCGGCGTGCTGGATGGGCCGCTTGCCTTCGACAATGCCATTTCGGCCGAGGCGGCGGCGGCCAAGCGCATTGTCTCCGAGGTGGCGGGGCGGCCCGATATTCTCGTGGTCCCCGATATCGTCTCTGGCAATATGCTGGCCAAGCAATTGTCCTATCTGGCGGAAGCCGACAGTGCCGGGCTGGTGCTGGGGGCGGCGGTGCCGATTGCGCTGACCTCCCGTGCCGACGGGGTGCTGGCCCGCACCGCCTCGGCCGCCCTTGCCTCCCTCTTTGTCCATGCCCGCGCGGCGGGTATTGAGAAGCCCCACGCATGACCTCGGCGATCCTTGTCCTCAATGCCGGTTCCTCCAGCCTGAAATTCACCCTGCGTGATGCCGCAGCGCCCGAGCGGCGCCTGCTGGCGGGTGATTTCGAGGAACTGGGCACTGCGGCCACTTTCCGGGCGCGTGATGCGGCGGGGGCCATTCTGGTGGTGCCGCCCGTGGCTCCGGCTGCCAGCCATGCCATGGCCCTGGGCCTGCTGCTGCCCTGGCTGAAACAGGCCATGCCCGAAATATCGCTGGTGGCAGCCGGCCACCGGGTGGTGCATGGCGGCGCCCGCTTCACGGCGCCGGTTGCCATTGATGCGGAGGTGCTGGCGGCACTCGACGCCCTGGTGCCCCTGGCGCCTTTGCACCAGCCCCATAATCTTGCGGCGATCCGGGCCGTGGCGGCGGCGGCCCCCGGCCTGCCCCAGGTGGCGTGTTTCGATACGGCCTTTCACGCCACCATCGCGCCCGTGGTCCAGGCCTTTGCCCTGCCACAGGCCCTGGCCGACGAGGGCATTCGCCGTTATGGCTTTCATGGCCTTTCTTATCAGGCCATTGCCAACCGCCTGCCGGCCCTGCTGGGGCCTGTGGCGGAGGGTCGGGTGATCGTCGCCCATCTGGGCAATGGCGCCAGCCTGTGTGCCCTGCAGGGTCGGCGCAGCATGGCCACCACCATGGGCTTTACCGCACTTGACGGGCTGGTGATGGGCACGCGGTCGGGCAGCATTGATCCCGGTGTCCTGCTGCACCTCATGTCCGCCAAGGGCTGGGATGAGGCGCGTCTCACCCGGCTGCTTTACCGCGAATCGGGCCTTTTGGGCCTCTCGGGCCTGTCCAGCGACATGCGGGCGTTGCTGGCTTCGGATGATGCGGCGGCGCGCTTTGCGGTGGAGGTCTTTGTGCACCGGGTGGTGCGCGAGATCGGGGCGCTGGCCGCCACCATTGGCGGGCTGGATGCCCTGGTCTTTACCGCCGGTATCGGAGAACGGGCAGCGCCCGTGCGCGCCGCCGTGATGGAGGGTTGCCGCTGGCTGGGCATTGTACCCGACGCCACGGCCAATGCCAGTAATGGCCCGCGTATCAGCAGCGCCGGCCCGGCCACGGCCTGGGTGATACCAACGGACGAGGAAGGTGTCATCGCCGGCCTGACGGCAACGACCCTTTCCCTCTAGCTGTAACCGTCTCTGTCCTAGCCAAAGGTGTTCCACAGCATCCGGATGGACGTGGTGAACAGGAACACGGCAAAGGCCACCCGCAGGGCGCGCGGGGAAATGGTGTGCGCCAGCTTGGCCCCCACCTGGCTCATCACCAGGGTGGCGGGCACGATCATCAGGATGCCAACCAGGCTGACATAGCCAAGGCTGTAGGGCGGCAGATCGGGCCGGCCAAAGCCCGTGGCGGCAAAGCCGATGGCGCCCGGCAGCGAAATGATCAGGCCGCAGGCGGCCGAGGTGCCGACGGCGCGGCGGATCGGGTAATTGTGCAGGCTCAGCACCGGCACCGTCAGGGTGCCGCCGCCAATCCCCATGAGGGACGAGAAGAAACCGATCACCGCCCCGATCGCCCGTGTGGCAAAGCGGCCCGGCAGCTTGTCGGCGAGGCGAAAGCCCTCGGGCGTGAAGGTCATGTGGGCCGAGACGGCCAGCGCCATCACGCCGAACACCAGCGACAGCACCCAGCCCCGCGCCACGGCTGCCACCAGCACGCCCGCAATGCTGCCGATCAGGATGCCAGGGCCAATGAGAAGCAGCAGGTCACGGTCGACCGCGCCGCGCCGGTCATGCGCCCGGGCCGACATGATCGAGGTGGGCACGATGGCCGCAAGCGAGGTGCCCACGGCCACATGCATGGTGAGGTCCGCATCAAAGCCCACGGCCAGCAGCAGGTGATAGAGCACCGGCACAATCACGATGCCGCCGCCCACCCCCAAAAGCCCCGCCAGCAACCCCGCCAGCACACCGGCGGCCGAAAGCGACAGGCCAAAAAGAATGAGCGTATGAAGATCAAAGGTGCCGGGGGTCATGGATGTTCCTGGGTGCCAAGGGCCTGGGAGAGTGTGTCTGCAAGGGATTGTCCCGCATTGCCCTGATAGGGCTGGCGGGTGCCAGAGCCCCATACGGGCCCGGGCCAGGCGGCATCATCTGGCATGCGGGCCACCACATGCACATGCAGTTGCGCGACGATGTTGCCCAGTGCCCCGACATTCACCTTGAACGCCCCGCGTGCGGCCAGCATGGCCGAGGCCGCAGTGGCTTCTTCCATCAGCAGGGCGCGGTCGGCGGGGCAGAGGTCGTGCAGTTCCCGCGCGCCAGCCCTGCGTGGCACCAGGACCAGCCAGGGAAAGCGGGCGTCGTTCATCAAGCGCACCTCGCACAGGGGCAGGTGGCCGGCTGGCAGTGTATCGGCCGCCAGACGCGGATCGAGGGCAAAAGTCATCGCTGAAACCGGAGCGAGAGGGCGCGGGGGCTTCGTTATAGGCACAATCCCTGTAGCATGTCCGCGCAAATTGCCGCGCCCCGATTGCGCGGTCTACGGACGCTCTGACAGGCGAGGACATATGAGCATGGCCAGCGACCTTGGACCCTCTGCGGCGCTGATTGGCGCGGCGGGCAGCCGTGCCCTTGTGGCGACCCCGGCACTCGTGCTCGACCTTGACGCGTTCGAGGCCAATCTGGCGCGCATGGCGGCCCTGGCGGCGGCGGCGGGCGTTGGCCTGCGGCCCCATGCCAAGACCCACAAGTCTGCCACCGTGGCGCGCCGCCAGATGGCGGCAGGGGCACTGGGCATCTGCTGCGCCAAACTGGGCGAGGCCGAGGCCCTGGTGGAGGCAGCCCCCGAGCTTTCCGGCATCCTGCTGACCTCGCCCGTGGTGACCGAAGGCTCCGTGGCCCGGCTGGTGGCGCTGGCCAAGCGGACCCGGGGGCTGATGGCGGTGGTCGATCATCCCCGTGCCGTGGCGGCGCTGGGGGCGGCGGCCGTGGCTGCCGGGATCAGGCTCCCTCTTCTGGTTGACCTCGACATGGGCCTGCACCGCACCGGCGTTGCCGATCGCCAGGGTGCATTGTCTCTGGCCCGGCAGGTGGCGGAACACCCGGGCCTCGCCTTTGCCGGGGTGCAGGCCTATGCCGGCCACCTGCAGCATATTGCCGAGCATGACAGCCGCCGCAGCCTCAGCCTGGCGGCGCTGGACGACGTGCGGGGCACTGTCGCTGCCCTGGGCGAGGCGGGTTTGGCGCCGGGGATCGTTACGGGCAGTGGCACCGGCACCTTTGCCATCGACCTTGAGGCGGGCGTCTTTACCGAACTGCAGTGCGGCTCCTATCTGTTCATGGACGTGGAATACGACGCCGTGGGGCAGGTGGGCGGCGGGCCACAGGCCTTTGCCCCCGCCCTCTTTGTCGAGGCGACGGTGATCAGCGCCAATGCACCCCATTTCGTGACGGTGGATGCGGGGTTGAAGGCCTTTGCCACCGAGGGGCCAAAGCCCCTGGTGCTGGCGGGCGCCCCGGCCGAGGCCCAGTATTTCTTCATGGGCGATGAACACGGCGCGGTGACCGCCAGCGAGGGCGATCCGGCCCGGCCACCGCTGGCCGGGCGCCTCTTGCTGCAGGTGCCCCATTGCGACCCGACCGTGAACCTCTACGACCGTTATCACGTGGTGCAGGGCGATACCCTGGTGGACATCTGGCCCATCGAGGCGCGGGGCCGCTCGCAATAATCAGCCGGCAAGGCGGCCGAGGCTGCCAAGGGTCCGGGTGAAGCCCGCCATGGTCTCCTCCAGGATGGTCGCCACCGGCTTGATATCGGTGATGCGGCCGCAGCCCTGGCCCAGCAGGGCAACGCTCGCCTCCATGTCGCCGCCGTAATAAAGGTCGGCGGCGTTCTGGAGTTCGCCCATCAGGTTGAGGTTGGGCTCGCGCTCCAGCCGCTCGCTGCGCCTGGTCCGCATCACCCGCACTGTCGGCTTGCCAAAGGCGTTCAGGATCAGCGTGTCGGTCTCGGCCGAGGCAACGATGGCGTTCTTCCAATTGTCGTGTACGCCTGCCTCGGTGGAGGCAACCAGGCGGGTTCCCATCTGCACGCCGTCAGCCCCCAGGGCAAAGGCGGCCGCCATGCTGGGGCCATCTACAATGCCGCCGGCGGCAATGATCGGCAGGTCCACATGAGCGCGGACCTGCGGCACCAGCACCATGGTAGAGACCTGTACGGTTCCCTTGAAGCCGCCACCCTCGCCACCTTCCACCACCAGCCCGTCAACGCCTGCCTCAACCGCCTTGCGGGCGGCCGCCAGGGTGGGGACCACGTGGAACACGGTGATGCCGGCCGCCTTCAGCACCGGTGCGTAACGACCTGGATCACCGGCCGAGGTGGTGACGACGCGGATGCCCGCCTCGACAATGACCCGGATGATGTCGGGATCGCGCAGGAAGGCAAGCGCCACATTGGCGCCAAAGGGGCGCGTGGCAAGGCGCTTGGCCTCTGCCAGTTCACGCACGGTGGTCTCCAGGTCGCCCGTACCCACCCCCACCAGCCCAAAGCCCCCGGCATTGGAGACGGCCGCAGCAAAGCGCCCGGTGGCAATCAGCCCCATGGGCGCCTGCACGATGGGATAATCCACGCCCAGCATGGATGTAAGCCTGTTCTGGAATGCCATTCTGCCCTCCCGCCCTGTGTTTTCTGAGAGCTTACAGGGACCTGTCTTCGGTTGCGACGCGGCTGTCGAGGCCTATGGCCCGCTGGCTCCGGGTCAACTCAGGGAAGAGACCGAGGTGTGGCCCGCCCCGTGCCGGCTTGCGCGAATGACGATCTCGACATCGCGGTCGAGCGCGTTCAGGAAGGTCATCAGCTTTTCGACTGAAAAGTGGTCGAGGCGGTAGTTGGCAAGCGCCGAGACCTTTGGCTGAGGGATCCCGAGGATCAGCGCCGCCTCCGCCTGCCTGACGCCGCGCTCCTTCAGCAACCCATTCACGACCATCGCAAGGCGCGTCTTGGTTTGGCGCGCCGATGCCTCGGGGAGGCCGAGGTCGGCAAAAACATTGCCGGTTCCGGTGGTGACGTCATTTGCCATTTTTGCCCCAGCTGGACAGTTGGTGGTTGCTCTCATGGTGTTCTCGGGCGCGTCTCAGCCGCTGACCAACCAGGTCAATGTCGCTTTGCGCCGTCCTGATGCCGGATGGCGATTTCTTCTGAAACGCATGCAAAACGTAGACAACGCCTTCAAAGCGGACAGTGTAAATGGCCCGATACGCCTCGCCGTCGAAGCTTTCCACGACCTCGAACACGCCTGGGCCTTCGCCTTTCCAAGGTTTGGCGGCCGGATGCTTGCCACCAAGCTGGGCGACGCCGAGGGCGTATCCCATGTCACTGATCACCTCCGCCGGAAAGCAGAGCAAGTCAGTTTTGGAAGTGCCGATCCAATGAACCGGCTTCTCCCCCTCTTTGGGCGGCTTACCGACCATAAGAGGATTTATACCCAATTTGATATAAATCAGCAAGCCTGCTCAAGAGTGGCCTCCCTGCCGCTGCTCAGTCCGCCGCGTCGTCCCTCAGGAGGGTGTCGAGGCCGATCATCTGGTTGTAGGCGGCGAAATCGAGGCGGGGGATGGTGGTGGGGGAGTGGCCGGTGGCGAGCAAGGTGCCATAGACCTGCTGCAGGGTGGCCGCGACCGAGAGCAAGGCGGTAACGGGGTAAAGCGCGATCCGGTAGCCCAGATCGCCAAGGGCTGCGGCATCCAGCGCAGGCGTGCGGCCGCCTTCCACCATGTTGGCCACCAGGGGTACGCCGGCAAAGGCCCGGGCCACCTGTGCCAGTTCGGCCTCTGTCTGGGGCGCTTCGACGAACAGGATGTCGGCGCCGGCTGCCAGAAACGCCTCGCCCCGGCGCAGGGCCTCGTCCAGACCCGCCACGGCGCGGGCGTCCGTGCGGGCCATGACCAGGAAATCGGGCGAGGTGCGGGCGCCGACCACGGCCTTTATCCGCGCCACCGCATCGGCCAGGGGCACGATTTCCTTGCCGGCCAGATGGCCGCAGCGCTTGGGCAGCACCTGATCCTCGATCTGGATACAGGCAGCACCCGCCGCCTCATAAAGCCGGGTCAGGCGGGCGGCGTTATGGGGGCCGCCATGGCCATTGTCGCCATCGGCAATCAAGGGGACCGTGCCCGCCGCCTCGGCCAGGGCGCGCACCCGGTCCGCCATTTCGGTTGCGGTCACAAGGCCGATGTCCGGCACCCCAAGCAGGGAGCCGGCAACGCCAAAGCCCGTCATATAGACAGCCTCTGCCCCCGCCGCCGTGGCCAGCCTCGCCGACAATGCGTCATAGGCGCCGGGAACAATCAGAAGACCGGGTTTGCCAAGCCGGGCGCGCAGGCGGGCGCCGCTGGACGTCATGCGCCGACTGTTCCCATGCGCGAGCGGAAGATGCTGGCGCCAAAGATGAAGTCCACCCTCTCCCCGTCGCGCGACAGCGGCAGATAGATGCTCTCGAACTCCAGGAAATCCTGCACGAGGTATTCGAAGTGGCCCGTCAGGCGCACCGCCTCACCCCGTTTCACGATGGAGCGATAGAACCTCATGACCCCCTGTCCCCTCTCTGCCGACCCATAATCGACTTCGCTGACCCGTGTATGCACGATGTCATAGGAATGGGCCGCGATCACCGCTTCGCCAGCCAGACGGTGCGAGAAATCGGCGCCACCGTCCAGCACTTCGATCAGGAAGACATTGGGCAGAAGCTGCTTGAACGCGGCTGGCGCAAGCGCCGAGCGCAGGGGCAGGCGTGCCGTGCCCTTGAGGGTGGTCCAATAGTCCAGCAGGCCGCGCAGCTTGGGGTTAACCAGATTGGCGGCATGATCGGGGTGTGGTCCGGGGGTGTTTTTCGGCCTGTCTGGCTTGGGCGGGGTCATTACGTGGCGGCGGCTCGTCAGTGAATGCGGGTTCACTCTAGGCCACAAGGGTTATCCAGTTATGAACGCCGGTCATATTCCTGACATGCGCCCCTGATTTTGGGCACAGGCGACTGAAGCCCCCCAAGGGATGGGTCAAATCCGGCAGATTCGGACATAATCCTTGACTCTTTGCGGCCTCCACCCCTTATGTGTGCCCAGCAGTCCACCCGGCACGCTTTGCCGTATCGCCTTCTTGACGCCGCAGGAATTTTTGGCGTCGGGCGTTCAGAAACCGTTACCAGGACCATCTGATTGCTACGCGCCCAAACGTCAGTTGAGTTTGGGATGCGGCTGAAACAACTGAGGAGAGTACAATGGCTACTGGTACCGTGAAGTGGTTCAATCCCACAAAGGGCTTTGGTTTTATCGTTCCCGCCGACGGTTCGAAGGACGTTTTCGTCCACATCTCAGCGGTTGAGCGCGCCGGCCT
>CANCOY010000050.1 GCA_947379865.1 Acetobacteraceae bacterium | reverse complement strand
ACCGCGTCTTTGACCACCCCCGTGAAGCCTATACCCAGGCCCTGCTGGCCGCCGCCCTGCGTCTGGAAACGGCCCCCCACGGAGTGGTCTCGTCATGAAGGAGCGCGCCGCGCCATGATCACTCTGCTGTTCCATTCCGAGGTTGACCGTCGCGAGTGGTGGGATGACGAATTCGCCCGCCACCGGGGCGATATCAATCTGGTTACCCTGGCCGACCTCGACAGTGGCGCCGTGGCGGCCGAGGCGATCGACTATGCCCTGTTGTGGAAGCCACCGGCGGGGCTGACGGCGCGCCTGCCAGGGCTGAAGGCGATCTTCTCCCTTGGGGCCGGCATTGATCATCTGCTGAGCGACCCGGACCTGCGGCGCGATGTGCCCATGACCCGGGTGGTGGACCCCAATCTGACCGCCCGGATGACGGAATATGTGGTGCTGCACGTGCTGCGCCATCACCGCCGCCAGCACGACTATGATGCCCTGCAACGCCTGGGCAAATGGCGGGCGCTGGCCCAGCCGCTGGCCAGCGAGCGGCGGGTGGGCATTCTGGGCCTGGGCGTACTGGGGGGTGATGCGGCGCGCGCCCTTGGCGCCCTTGGTTTTGCGGTATCGGGCTGGACGCGCACCGCCCACGCGGTGCCGGGCGTGGAGATGTTTCATGGCGCCGCCGGCCTTGATGCCTTTCTTGGCGCCTGCGAGATCCTCGTCTGCCTGCTGCCGCTAACGGCCGAGACAGAAGGCATCATCAATGCCGGCCTTCTCGCCCGCCTGCCCAGGGGCGCCTCATTCATCAACGCCGCGCGGGGCCGGCATGTGGTGGACGCCGATCTGCTGGCCGCCCTTGATACGGGGCAGCTGGCCGCCGCCACCCTTGATGTCTTCCATGTGGAGCCGCTGCCCCAGGACCACGGCTTTTGGCACCATCCAAAGGTGACGCTGACACCCCATATCGCGGCCGTTACCGATCCGCGGGCCTGCGTCGCCCAGGTCATTGGCAACATCGGCCGCATCGAGCGGGGCGAGGCACCCATCAATCTGGTGGATCTGCGCCGAGGCTATTAGGCTGTTAACCGGCTGCTAAGGGTATTTGCCTAGTCTCGCATCGCAAGATGCGCAGCCAGGCAGACCCTTCATGATCAGACCTGATTACGCCCCCGGGCGCCTTGCCCTGGGCCTGCTGGCGGCTGCGATGCTGTGGGCTGGCGCAGCGCCGGTTAGGGCCGACGGTTTCCAGAGCTGCTCGCAGCAGACCGAGGGGCGGCACAGCTGTTCCGATGGCACGATCTGTGTCTGCACGGCCTTGCCGGCCGATGCGCCGCGCATTGGCAATGGCTATTACTGGGATTGCTCGTCTGCCAATGGCACCTGCGGGGAAGCGCCCGGCGGGATTTCCGCCACCCTCGACATCATCCGGCCGAAACACACCACGCCAGCGCCCGCAGCGGTCGACACGCTTTCGCGCGCCGATGCTGCCCGCCTGCAGGCGCGCCTCAACACCCTTGGCTTTGATGCCGGCCCGGCGGACGGGGTGATCGGCCCCCGTACGCGCGAAGCCATTCGCAGCTATGAAGCCAAGAAAGGCTATATGGTGGATGGCCTTGCCACCAACGGCCTGCTGCTGACCCTCCAGTAGGGCGTGGTAGCCGGAACGGGGGCCTAGAAGGTTCCCCCGGCGGCAAGGGCGCCCATGCGGGCGGCGGCGGCGTGGAAACCTGCCACGGTCTCCTCGATCACCTGGGCCACGGGCTTGACGCTGGTGATCAGGGCGGCGGCCTGGCCAGCAAGGGCGGGGGCGGCTTCCATGTCACCCCCGAAATAGACATCCAGCACGCGCTTCAACACGTCGGGCGGCATCAGGCCGGCCTCGGCAATACCCTTTGTCAGCTCGGTCTTGATGGCGCGGATGCAGGGACTGGCCTTCTTGTTCAGCACCACCGTGTCGGTCTCGGTGGCGGCGATGATGGCGTTCTTGTAATTGGCGTGGACCGGGCTTTCGGCGCTGGAGACAAAGCGGGTGCCCATCTGCACGGCCTCGGCCCCCACCGCAAAGGCGGCCGCCATGCCGCGTCCGTCGGCGATGCCACCGGCGGCCACCATGGGCACGTCCACCTGGTCGCGGATCGCCTGCAGCAGCACCAGGGTCGAGACCTCTTCCGGATTCTTGAAGCCGCCGCCCTCGGCGCCCTCCACCACCAGGCCGTCAACGCCGGCTTCCACCGCCTTGACCGCTGCCTTCACCGTAGGCACGGCGTGATAGACGGTGATGCCAGCCTTTTTCAGCACGCCGATGTATTTGGCGGGGCTGCCGGCAGAGGTCGTGACGAACCGCACGCCCTGGGCCGCAATCCAGTCAACAATGGTGTCGTCCTTCAGAAACAGGATCGGCAGGTTCACGCCGAACGGCTTGTCCGTGAGGGTGCGCATCTTCACGATCTCGCCCTTGACGGCATCGATCTCACCCGACGAGGTCTCGATGATGCCAAGGCCACCGGCGTTCGATACGGCACTCGCCAGCTGGGAGCGCGCAATCCAGCCCATGGGGGCCTGGATGATCGGATAGCGGGTTCCGGTATGCTGCAGGACACGGTTCATTGTCTTGTCTTTCGGTCTGGGTATCGTCGGGGCGAGAGAATGGCCTGTGGCCGGGCGGACAGCAATCCGCATGGCCCGCGCGACGCCATCGGACAGGGGGAACAATGAGCGGATCCAGCACAGGCCGGGATCGCCGTCGCATCTATCTGATGCGCCACGCCGAGGCGGCCTATATCACCGAGGCGGGCCATCGCGCCCCGGATTCCCGTCTGGTGCCCCTGACCGCCCGGGGACGCAGCCAGGCCGAGGCCATGCGCGTGGCGCTGGAGGCAGTCAACTTTGATCGTGCCCTGTGCACCGGCCTGCCGCGCACCGTGGAGACGGCGGGCATCGTGCTTGGCAACCGCAGCCTTGCCCTTGGCGAGGTGCCGGCGCTGGAGGAACTGAAGCCGGGCGATATCCGCCTGGTCCCGCCGGATCGGCTGGAAGCAACCTTCCTCAATGCCATGAGCAATGCCGAGGGGGCCGAGACGCGCTTTCTGGGGGGCGAGCGTTTTGCCGATTTCGAGGCGCGGATTGTGCCGGCCTTTGAGGCAACGATCGCAGAACCCGGCTGGCAGAGCCTGCTGCTGGTGGCCCATGGCGGCGTCAACCGGATGATCCTGGGCTGGGCCTGTGGGGCCGGCCGCTCGATCTTTCCAGCCTTTGAGCAGGATCCGGGCTGCCTGAACATCATTGATGTGGATTTTGCGGGCACGGTACCGGCCCGTGCCCTGATCCGGGCGGTGAACCTGACGCCCTACAACTGGACCAAGGCGGGCATGACAGCCACAACCATGGAGGTCCTGTTGCGAGACGTGCTCACCGCCCGCGAAGCCTGAGCCCGGAGGCCCCTGCCTCAGGCGCCGGAGCCACCGGCGCCATTACGCTGCTTGTCGCGGCGCGGGGCCGCATGCTGATAGGCCATGGAGGCATGGGTCTGGCAATAAGGCTGACCCGTAAGCGAACGGTCGCCACAGAAGTGGAAATCGGGCTCGCCCGGATGGCCGATGGGCCATTTGCACATGCGATCGGTGATGTTCAGCAGGCTGACACGCTTGCCCGAGGGCACAACTGCGGCAGGCGTTGCCACGGCAACGGCCGTAGGGGCGGCAGCCACCTGCACAGGTGCCGGTGCCACGGCCTGGACCTGCACCGGGGGGCGCTCCTCCACCGGTGCCGCGGTGCGGACGACGGTAAGGGTGGGCTGGGGCACCAGGCGCGGCGCCGCCGGCGCGGCAGAAACAGCGGGCTTTGCTTCAGCCCGGGCCTGATCGGCACGCAGGGGAGATGGCCGGCCCGACAGGCCCAGACGATGCACCTTGCCAATCACGGCATTGCGCGTGACGCCGCCAAGCCGCGCTGCGATCTGGGAGGCGCTAAGACCCTCTTCCCAGAGGCTTTTCAGGGCAGCAATACGCTCTTCGGTCCATCCCATGACACACGTCTCCTCTGACCAGTTTCATGCTCCAACCAGCCAAGATACAATATATCGTTAGGTACCTGCTTGGCGATACCAGATATGCAAGTTGTCCCCAGATTTCGTGCTTTTCCGCTTTTGAGCCCCTACCGGTGTCCAGAGGCGGGATTCAGTTACGTACACGCTGGCGATGCCGTTTGCCTCTCCCGGTCAGATAAACGAGTTGAAGCGCCTGTAGTCTTCATCATAGATTTTTCGGACCATTTCGCGGGTTCTGGTGTTTTCAAAGGCCAAAAAACCTGGCCATTTTTCAATGACTTGTCCTTTTTTTATAACAGTTGAGCTGTTCACATCAGGTATTTTTTCTACTTTTGCATTGTGAAACGGGAAAATCCAATCCCGACATTCAATAAAAAGCTGAATATTTTCCTCATCGGCCTTAAAAATACTGAAAAGTTTTTGTTCAACATCAGACGTGTCAGCATTTATTATGGTCGGCTGAAGGCAGAATTCCTCGACTGCGGTCCATTGTTGGCGCAAATGAATGTCACACAGATTTATATCTCTCGTTTCAAGATAAGTAAGGAATTCGTCGAACGAGAGGCCGCGCTCCTCAACAGGCGCGCCAAAAAATGCAGTTCCCTGCTCTCTTTCAATATCGTGGAGCAAAAAATGGCGATAGCTGCTCACGGCTCTCTTGAAGGGATCGCGCATGACGCGAACCCATCTGGTCTGTGCTGATGTCAGGCGGTTGTCCCGCGCTTGCGTGAATTGCAGGTGATTGAAAACTTCACCCCTATAGACATGTGGCCATTTGTCATGCGCCAGCGCCTCCCGAAGCCGCCCGGTAACCGCAAAAAACCAAAGAACCGAGAGCGAGCACGCCGACTTGGCAGACCAGATCAGACCCATCTTTTTGTCAAAATCTATGAGTGGTTTCACATCAACCGGCCACTCACTCATGATCTCGCGGGTTTCCTTGTTTCTTATGACTTTCCCACCGTGGTTATCTGCGTCCGTTAAAGCGACTTTGGGCATGACGGCAACTCCCCCACAAATTTTCCTGTAAAGGCAATTCTGCAGCAAAGGTTCCATGTGCCGCGCCGGAGGACCGCCTAATAACAATGTTTAAGCTATATATTAATTTGACGGGTATTTGCAGTAAATTTGTCATAAACAAAGGTGTCAGAGGCACTTGGCGACGGCTTGCACACGGTCTCGCGGCGGCAGGGCTACACCGTTGGAGACAAAAGGGGTTTCACGCGTTGACACCCGCAAACCCTGCCCCGATATTCGGCGGGTTTACGGCCCGGTGCGGGCTGTTTCGCCGAGGGAGCCTGGCGTGATCACTGCTGTTCTGCCGACCTACCAGCGCGCTGACCTGTCGTTTGAGCGTGGCGAGGGCGCCTGGCTCATCGATGCCAGCGGCCGCCGCTATCTGGATTTCGCAGCCGGCATCGCTGTCACGGCGCTGGGGCACGCCCATCCGCACCTTGTCGCCGCCCTCAGGGAGCAGGCCGGCAAGGTGTGGCACACGTCGAACCTCTTCCGCATTCCCGGTCAGGAGCGCCTGGCCGAACGGCTGGTGGCCGCCACCTTTGCCGACACGGTCTTCTTTGGAAATTCCGGGGCCGAGGCCCTGGAATGCGCCATCAAGATGGCCCGCAAATATCACAGCGCCACCGGCAATCCCGAGCGCTGGCGCGTCATCACCTTCGAGGGCGCCTTTCACGGCCGGACACTCGCCACCATCGCCGCTGGCGGCCAGGCCAAGCATCTGGAGGGCTTTGGCCCGCCGGTGCCGGGCTTTGACCAGGTGGCCTTTGGCGACCACGACGCCATGAAGGCCGCCATCGGCCCCGAGACCGCCGCCATTCTGGTAGAGCCGGTACAGGGCGAGGGCGGCATCCGCCCGGTGCCGCCGCAATGCCTGCGCGGCCTGCGTGAGCTGTGCGATGCAGCCGGCATTCTGCTGATCTTCGACGAGGTCCAGTGCGGCATGGGCCGTACCGGCAAATTGTTCGCCCATGAATGGGCCGGGGTTGCACCCGATATCATGGCGGTGGCCAAGGCGCTGGGCGGCGGTTTTCCCGTGGGCGCCTGCCTTGCCACCGAACGCGCCGCCGTCGGCATGGTGGCCGGCAGCCATGGCTCCACCTATGGCGGCAATCCGCTGGCCATGGCGGTGGGCAATGCGGTGCTCGACGTGATGCTGGCCGATGGGTTCCTTGACCATGTCAACGCCATGTCGAACCGCCTGCGCCAGGGCCTTGAGGGCCTGGTCGACAGCCATCCCGAGGTGATCGAGGGGGTGCGCGGCCAGGGCCTGATGCTGGGCCTGAAGGTGCGGCCCGCCAATCGCGACGTCATGGCCGCCTTCCGCGACCAGGGCCTGCTGTCTGTTGCCGGGGGTGACAATGTGGTGCGCCTGCTGCCGCCGCTGATCATCGGGGAGGCCGAGATTTCGGCCGCCCTGGGGCTCATCGACCAGGCCTGCCGCGCCCTTGCCCCCACTGCGGCCGCCTGACATTCCGTCGGCGGCCGGCCATCTGATCAACCTGCGGCTCCGCCGCACGGGGAGCCTGCGCCTTGACGTTTTCCATCTATAGCGCCGCCCATGACGATGTCATCCTGCCCTTCCAGGTAGAGGGGCTGGATGTGCGTGGCCGCCTGGCCCGGCTGGGGCCGGTGGTGGACACGATCCTGAACCGCCATGCCTATCCGCCAGCCGTCTCGCGCGTGCTGGGGGAGATGCTGCTGGTGGCAGCCCTGGTGGGCAGCGCCCTGAAGTTCGATGGCATGTTCACGGTGCAGACCAAGGGCGACGGGCCGGTGGGCCTGATGGTGGCAGATTTCGCCACCCCCGGCGCCCTGCGCGGCTATGCCCAGTTCGATGCGGACGCCGTGGCCGCCCTGCCCGAGGACGCTGGCGTCGAGCAGTTGCTTGGCGGGGGTTATCTGGCGCTCACCATCGACCAGGGCGCCCACACGGAACGCTATCAGGGCATCGTGGCGCTGGAGGGCGAGACCATCGCCGCCTGTGCCGAGACCTATTTCCGCGATTCCGAGCAGATCGCCACCTCGCTGCGCCTGGCTGTCACCCGGGCGGCTGCGGGCGAGCCCTGGCATGCTGGCGGCATCATGATCCAGCACCTGCCCAAGGCCGGCACCCAGGCGGCCCCGGCCGAAAATCTCTCCGGCGATGCCGCCGAAAACTGGCGCCGCGCCGCCACCCTCTTTGCCACGGTCACCCCGGCTGAACTGACCGACCGGAACCTGACGCCCGACCGCCTGCTTTATCGCCTCTATCACGAGGATGGCGTGCGGGTGTTTCCCTCCATGGACCTGGCCGTAGGTTGCCGCTGCAACCGCCAGCACATCGCCAATGTGCTGAGCCGCTTTCCGGAGTCCGAGCGGGCCGAAATGGCCGTGGATGGCCGCATCGTGGTGACCTGCGAATTCTGCAGCGCTGGCTTTGCCTTTGACCCGGCAACCATAGCCGCCGAAGGCGCCGACGACCCTGCAGCCGAAGGACCCGGCGCCTGAGCGTTGCTGCCACGCCGCTGTAAACCGATACCGATGGCGCTTTGGGCGCGGAGCGTCTTGAAAACGCCACCATGGTCCTGTACCGCTCGGACGTTAACCTGTTCCACAAGACGGCAAGGAGTGACCATGGCCAAGGCCCGCCCGCGCCTTTCAGGACGCGCTTTCTCCCGCTCCCTCGGGCTCGCTGCCCTCGCGATGCTGGCCCTTTCGGCCTGCCAGCAGGCACCGCCGCCCCCGCGCTTCCCGCCCCTGTCGTTCCGCACGGGCACGCCCATCGCCCTTGATGTGCGCGCGGTGGATGTGCGCGACGAATACAACCCGCCCCTGCGCGCCCCCAATGTGGAGCACCAGTTTCCCGAGACGCCGGCAACCGCCGTGCGCCAATGGGCCATCGACCGGCTGAAGCCAACGGGCGGCGCCAACACCGCCGTGCTGACCCTGAAAAAGGCGTCAGCCGTGGAACAGGCCCTGGCAACGGAGACGGGCGTTACCGCCACCTTCACCAAGCAGCAGGCAACCAAGGTGACCGGCACCATCGAGGCGGTGCTTTCGATCCGTGGCGCCGATGGCCGCCAGGTGGCCACCACCGATGCCCGCGTCAGCCGCTCCACCACTCTGCCCGAGCAGATGTCGCTGAACGAGCGCGACGTGGCCCTCTACAATTTCAACAAGGACCTGCTGACCTCGTTTGACCAGCAGATGACGCAAAATATCGAACAGTATCTGGGCGGTTACCTCCGCTAGGCAGGATGGGCCTGGGCGGCCGCCCGGCTGCCCTGCCCCGGATGGCCTGTGGCAAAACATAGCGCGGCTCAAGATAGCGTATTGTGGTCAAACCTTTTTTTGGAGGCCCCTGGCGTGCTGAAACCTGATCTGTTCGGCATTGCCCGGTGGCGCTGGGAGAGGTTTTTCAACCGCACGCTGCGGGGCTCACGCTATGAACTGGCCTCGGTGGTGCCTGCGGGCTTCAAGGCGCCCGTATACCTGCGGCGTGGCACCAGCGACGTTCGGAACTTCAGGCAGATCTTCATCCAGGATGCCTTTTCCTTCCTGCCGCTCAGCCCGCGCACGATCCTCGATCTGGGCGGTTACATCGGCCTCGCAAGCCTGTCTCTGGCCCACCGCTATCCAGATGCCCGGATCCTCCTGGTGGAGCCCGATCCGGACAATTTCCTGCTGGCTCAGCTGAATTGTCGCCCCTACCCGAACATCACCTGCCTGCGGGCCGGCGTCTGGTCAAAGTCTGGCCATCTGACCATCGATAACCGCACCCATGGCGACTGGGGCATCATGATGCGCGAGACAGCCGGGACAGATGGGTCGGCCCTGCGCATACCCTGCCACAGTGTTGGTGAGCTTATGGACCACGCTGGTTTTGACGGGGAACTCGACTTCCTGAAGATCGATGTTGAAGGCTCGGAGAAAGTCCTGTTCGACGACCCTGAGGCGCATCGCTGGGTCGATCGCTGCAAAGTGATCTCCTGCGAACTGCACGATCGCATGGTGCCCGGTTGCAGCGAGTCCTATCGAACATTGATGGCAGGACGTGGCTTTATGAAAGGCAAGGATTTTGAGCGCGAATACTATTTCCGCACCAGCCAGCATGGATGAATTTGTTTGATTTTTTTGCTCAAAATCAGCGCTATGGAAGCATATCTCCCAGTCCCATAAGACTATTTGTAGCATGCGGGTAAAAAATATCTCTGCGATCCATGCCCAACAGTGTCTCTCGATAAGAAACATAGCTGGCGAGAGCCATTTTTTCATCATCTGCTGAGATGTATTTTCTTAGCAGACTCTCTTCCGCCTCTGTGTCGAAGGGCGCAATAACAGGCATCTGCAGATCCAGCACCCTTGGCTGAACCTCAAGCAAGGCAAGGAGTTTCAGGCGATTGGGAAGCCCGCCCGCCCTGATTTTTGTAAGGGCCTCAGCCTGATCGCTTGATTTGAAATTTTCAAAACGGTTCAAAAATACCTTAAGCAAACAATCCCTGAAGCTTCTTGACCAATAATGCACAAGCCCAAAGCCGTAAAGATGGCCGCTTGTTACTGTATTTCGCTTATTCCATTTTGGCAGAAAATATCTTTTTTTTCTCAGAAGAAACTTGTGATCAGACAACACCCCAATAATATCCTTGGCGCGCGCAATCTGCTTGGTGCCTGCACCAAAATACCCACCCGCCGGGACACTGCTTGGATCGATCACCGGGTTCATGATCCAGGGAATATCCAGCCCGACAGGTTCATTGTGGCTATTGAATATGTCTTCGACAGCCAGAGATCCCAACCCGGCAACAAAATACTCGTCACAGTCAATGTGCATCACCAGATCTGCACGCACCTTGATGTCTGAAAGGTCGAACTTGATCAGCGCGAGATCGGGGCTGCAATCATCAGACAACATATGGCAAATAACATTAAGACCATCCGGATTTTTAAAACAGTGAACCTCTTCATATTCTTCTTTTTTTTGAACACAAACGTGTATATTCATTACACCCAATGATTTATAATGATTTAGAAAGGCTAGCCAATACGGCCTTTCTATTGCGCAATAGCGGGTAATAACAGTGACATTCCTGAGTATATGACTGTTTAGGCTTGTTATTATTCTCATTGAGAATTCTTCTTGTATTTCAAATTTTATTTTTTGAACCCAGGAAAAGTGGCCCCCGTGACCTCAGGCAATAATACGCGCCGTCAGACGGTCGAGGAAGTCGAGGCAGAGGGAGAGTTGGCTGCGGGCGACGAACTCGTCAGGCCGATGGGCCTGAAGGATGTCGCCCGGGCCACAGACCACCGTGGGGATCGCCGCCGATTTCTGGAACAAAGAGGCCTCGGTGGTATAGGAAACCGCATGGGTCTCGTTTGATTCCGCCAGCGCCAGGGCCAGGGTTTCAGCCGCCGACCCAGGCTCGGCATCCAGTGGCGGGCAATGGCTGCGGGGTCGCGTCACGATGCTGGCGCCGGGAAAACGCGCCTGCATGGCCGGCAGCACCACATCATTCGCAAAGGCCTCGAACCGGGTCAGGATGCGGGCGGGATCGGCACCCGGCAGCGGGCGGAACTCCCAGCCAAAGCGGCAGGTGCGCGGGATGATGTTGATGGCTGTGCCACCCTCGATGGTGCCCACCGAAATCGTCGTATAGCCGGGGGTGAAGCGGCCAGACGGATCGCCCTCGGCCCGCAGTTCCTCGGCCAGCTGGCCCAGAAAATGGATCAGGTCGGCGGCGGCGAGGATGGCGCTGACGCCCACATGGGTGGCACTTGAATGCGCCTCAAGCCCCGTGACCTCGGTAAAGAAAGACTGGATGCCCTTGTGGGAATCCACCACCTGCATGCTGGTGGGCTCCCCCACAATGGCCAGACGCGGCCGGGGGTGATTGCGCACCACATGCTCCAGCAGGCCATGCACGCCGAGGCAGCCGACCTCCTCGTCATAAGAAAAGGCCAGATGCACCGGTTCCTTCAGGGGCCGGCTTGTCCACTCCGGCACCTTGGAGAGCACGCAGGCAATAAAGCCCTTCATGTCGCACGTGCCACGGCCATAAAGCAGGCCGTCGCGCTCCACCAGGGTGAAGGGGTCGCTCGACCAGTCCTGGCCGTCCACCGGCACCACGTCGGTGTGGCCCGACAGCACGATACCGCCATGGGTATCAGGCCCAATGGTGGCAAAGAGATTGGCCTTGGCGCCCGTCTCGTCGAACACCAGTTCCGAGGCAATGCCATGGCCCTGGAGATAGGCGCGGACATGCTCGATCAGGGCAAGGTTCGACAGGCGGCTTGTCGTATCATAGGCAATCAGCTCAGCCAGCAGGGCTTCTGTGGTGGCCAGTCCGGGATTGCCGCCTGCCATGGTGTCCTCAGCCGCCATGGGAGCTGGAGGGGCTGCCAATGATCGACAGAAACTCGCGACGGGTGAGCGGATCCTGGCGGAAGGCGCCCAGCATGCGGCTGGTGACCATGCTGACGCCGGTCTTGTGGACGCCGCGGGTGGTCATGCACTGGTGCTGGGCTTCGATCACCACGGCCACACCGCGCGGCTGCAGCACGTCCTCGATGCAGTTGGCGATCTGCGCCGTCAGCTTTTCCTGCACCTGGAAGCGCTTGGCATAAAGGTCGATCACGCGGGCCAGCTTGGAAATGCCCACCACACGGTGGCTGGGCAGATAGGCCACATGGGCCTTGCCGATGATCGGCACCATGTGGTGCTCGCAATAGGATTCCATGCGGATGTCGCGCAGCACGATCATCTCGTCATAGCCTTCGACTTCCTCGAAGGTCCGCTGCAGCATTTCCACCGGATCGCCGGCATAGCCCGAGAAAAACTCGTCATAGCTGCGCGCCACGCGCGACGGCGTATCGATCAGGCCCTCGCGGGTGGGGTCGTCGCCGGCCCAGCGCAGCAGGACACGCACCGCAGCCTCAGCCTCTTCGCGGCTGGGGCGCTGGTCTGCGGCCATTGTGGTAGGCGCCCTGGCGGCGCTTGCCCTGGTTTTGGCAGTGGTGGCCTTGGCCTTGGAGCCCCTGGCAGCGGGCTTCTTTGTGGTTGTCGCGCTCAATCCTGCTCTCCCTGCCGTCCGGATGGCTCGGTGGCCACCCGTGTTTCCGGTTGATGGACGATGCGTTCCGGCGCCCGGGCGTGACCGCCTCAAGACATTCAGAGACCGCCGATCGTCCCGTGCTGCACTCTACCAGGCCGATACGGTGTCGGCGGCCAAGTCACTACGAAGGCGGCAGGCTTCCGGATCAGTCATCCGCCTGACACAAACCGCACTCTCAGTTCAGGCGGGCAAACTGGTGGGGACTGTCGAGCGAGAAGGCAGGTATCGTCACCTCAAAGCTCTCCCCGTCAGCGGTCTCCATCCGATAGGTGCCACTCATGATGCCGGACGGCGTCGAGAGCGGCGCGCCTGACGTATAGGAATAGCTCTCGCCCGGACCCAGCACCGGCTGTTCACCGACAACGCCGACGCCCCGCACCTCCTGGACGCGCCCACGGGCATCCATGATCCGCCAGTAACGATCGCGCAGCTGAACCGTCTCCTTGCCCTCGTTGGAAATCTGGACGTGATAGCTCCAGATGAAACGGTTGTCCTCGGGCGAGGATTCGTCACTGAGATAGGTCGGCTCTACGGTGATGGCAATATTGCGCGTGGTCTCGTGATACATCGCTGCCCTCCCGCCGCGCCAGTGGCGCGGTGTCGATCTGTCAGGGGATGATATCGGCCTTGGCGGGGCGCCTGTCCAGACCGGAACTGTCCAGACAGGAACTGCCCCGACCGGCCCGCCAGACGGGTGCCTCAGCCAAGCGCGTGGCCCAGGTCCTCGATGATGTCATGCACATCCTCCAGCCCCACCGACAACCGGATCAGGCCCTCGCCAATGCCAAGGCGCTCGCGCTCGGCGGCAGGCAGACGCTGGTGGGTCGTGCTGGCCGGATGGGTGATCATGGTCTTGGAATCGCCAAGGTTGTTGGAAATGTCGATCATGCCAAGGGCGTTCATCACCTCGAAGGCACGGGCACGCCCGCCGTCGAGTTCAAACGTCACCACGCTGCCGCCCGCCCCATCCATCTGGGCCATGGCAAGGGCGTGCTGGGGATGATCGGCCCGGCCCGGATAACGCACCGCAGCGATGCGCGGATGGTTGGCCAGGAAATCGGCCACCGTCAGGGCATTGTCGCAATGGCGGCGCACCCTGAGGTCGATGGTCTCCAGCCCCTTGAGCAGAACCCAGGCATTGAAGGGTGAAAGGGCCGGCCCGGTGTGGCGCAGGTACTGGTTCAGATAGCGCTCGTAATAATCCTCGTCCGAAAGGATGCAGCCACCGAGGCAGCGACCCTGGCCATCAATATGCTTGGTCGCGGAATAGACAACGACATCGGCGCCAAACTCGCGCGGACGCTGCAGGATCGGCGTGGCAAAGACATTGTCGACAATGACAAGGGCGCCGGCTGCATGGGCGAGCGTCGAGACAGCGCGCAGGTCGACGACCTCAAGCGTGGGATTGGCCGGCGTCTCGAGGAAGACCACCTCGGCACCCGGCGCCAGTGCCTTTTCCCAGGCGTCCAGATCCGTGCCGTCGATCAGGGTGACGGAAACGCCAAAGCGCGGCATGACTTCATCAAGAATATAGCGGCACGAGCCAAACAGGGCCTGACCAGCCACCACCCGGTCGCCCGCCTTCACCCGGCAGAGCAGGCTGGCGGCCACCGCCGCCATGCCACTGGCCGTGGCACGCGCAATCGGCGCCCCTTCCAGCAGCGCCATGCGCTCTTCGAACATGGCGACGGTCGGATTGCCAAGGCGGGAATAAGTGAAGCCCTGTTCGGCGCCGGTGAAGCGACGCTCGGC
Organism: Acetobacteraceae bacterium; assembly: GCA_947379865.1. Lineage (GTDB taxonomy): Bacteria > Pseudomonadota > Alphaproteobacteria > Zavarziniales > Zavarziniaceae > CANCOY01. The sequence goes on along the minus strand of CANCOY010000050.1, from coordinate 13,135 downwards.
CGTCTCCGCCGTGTCATAGCGGAAGCCCGAGGTCATGAAGATGGCTTCGCTCTGCTCGCCAAAGTCGGAACGGTTGGTGCCGCCGCGCACGGCGCGCGTCTGGGTGCGCCATTTGGCGGCGATGTCGCGTTCAGTCCGTCGTGCCATGCCACGCTCCCCTTGGCCGCGTCTGTCGGCGGCCCAAAAATCCCCGGTCATGGCCAGGGTCTGGAAGCGACCCGGCCTTTTAGCGGTTTTTTACGTGGCCGCAAGCCGACCGGCTCAAATTCCACGGAAGCTTTCGATTAGACCCGGAGGCACCCGGCGTCAAGCCGGAGCCGCACAGCCTCAAGCGGGAGCCGCAGGGGGCGCGCGCAGGTTTTGCGCCAGGACAAAAGCTTTTTCGCCCGACTGTTAACGCTTCGTCTACCAACCCCCATCCATCATGGGTCCGTCGCAAACATCGGCCGGACGAATGACGGACATAGCACGCTCCCTGCGGCCCCTGCCCCTCGCCTCACTGGGGGAGCGCGGCACCGCAGTTCCCTTCACCACGCTGCAGATTGCCCAGATGCGGGTCCGCCCTGGCAGCGACCGCAACAGCCTGGCCCTGGCCATGCCAGGTATTGCCGGCAGCACAAGCTATGTCGTGCCATGGAAGGGCGTGCCCGACCTGGCCACGCTGACCATGCACGACCGCATGCTGCACCAGGAAATCGAGGCCACCATGGCCATCACGCCCGAGCGCGTGCGCCGCGCCGCCCTCAAGGTGGCGGCAACGGGCCTGGCCGGGCCGCAGGCCGCCGAGGCAGCGGCCGCTGGGGCCTTTGCCGACCGTGGGGAAGCCCAGGCGAGCTATTTTTTTGCGACGCTCGAGGCATTTCGGGCACTGGGTCTGGACCGGGCCGAACTGGTGGCCGCCGGCCGCGGCAAGGGCGGCTGGCAGGCCCTGGCGCGGCAGCGGTTGACCGAACTGGCGACACAGCAGGGACTGGACGCCAATCATCATGCCGCACGCGTCGTGGAGATCGCCCGGGTCCTCGCCCCCATCGGCCTGCCTGATGCACCGGCCCGCCTCAGGCGTGTGCAGAGCCGGCTTATCGCGGCGCGCAACCGGCTGCTGACCTGGATCTCGGCCGACCGCACCGAGGTGACCGAACTTGGCCGTGCCGCAGTGATCGCGGCTGATGAAACCCTCGCCCTCTCCACCCCGGCTTTTGAGGCGCTGGACCAGACCCTGGCAGACCTTGGCCCCGTGCTGGCGGGTTGGCCGCAAAACTTTCGCGCCCTGCAGAATCTGACCAGCGGGATTGGCTGGTTGCTGGATGGCTGGGATTTTGTGGTGGCCATCTGGGAGCGTCATGAAAATGGCTCTGCCCAGGATCAGCGCGACACCGTGCTGCAGATCTTCCGTGTCCTGCCGACCATGCCCGCGGTGGCAACGCCAGTAGACGTGCGCAAAGCCAATCCGGCCGAGCGCCAGAAGGAGGCGCCGCGCACCCGGCAGTTGGAAGAGTGGCGCACCGGTCGCCACGAACTGGAACAACTTGCGGCGATTGAAGGGGTGAAGGCCCAGGTCATGCGCGGACTGCCCCCGCTACCCGGAGAGACCCATGAGTGAGGATGTCCTCGACGCCATCGAGCAGAGCCTGGAAAACCTGTCGGAAGAAAAATTCATTCAGGTCCTGTCCCTGCTCAACGGTTTGCCAGAAACGGCGCGCACCAAGCGTCTCTATGATCAGGCCCGCACCCGCATGCAGCGCCTGCGCCCCCTGCGACGGCCAACCCTGCAGCGCCTGTTCTGCCTGCCGTTCGAGGATCTGCTGATCAATGTGCGCAAGGACGGGCCGCAGCCCGATGGGCGGATCCTGCGCAATGCCATGGCGTCTGCCTGGCGCCTGGTGCTGGAAGCGCCCAGTTTCGACCTTGAAAACATGGAAGGCCGCCTGCGCGAGTGCGCTATTGCCGACAAGGATGCCGAGGAAGCGATCGGGCGCGATCTCTGGCGGGTTGGCGCGACCCAGATCATCGCCTTGTTCCGCAAGGGTGATGCCGAGGCCAAGCGCCGCGATGGCCCACTTGGCCCCAATGGCCTCTGGCGAAACGATATTGCGCAGATCGGCCGGGCGCTCGAGCTTGGCGACACCATCCAGGGCCTGAAGCGCAAGCTGCCGCCGGCCCCCATCCGCCTGCTGGACGAAGAGTCCGTCAAGGCCATGCGTTGGGCGATCGTGGGCAATGCGCGGGGCGACAGCGGCAAGGTGTTCGCCCTGCTCAGCGTCCTGATGGTGCGGGTCTCGCCGCCTGCCCTTCTTCTGGAACGCCTTGCGGGACAGGACCTTGGCATAAAGGGGCGCGAGCGCCTCGACGTGATGACCTGGCTCTCCTCGCCGCTGGCGGCCGATCTGCAGGCCCGCTCGGCCAGTGTTGCCGAAGCCCGCAAGGGCAGCAGTGCCGTGGCCGGTGCCGCAGCGCTGCGCGACATTGCCCTCGCCCTGCTCTCTACCGAGGGGGCGCTGGTGGCGGCGGGAACCGGCAAGGTGCTGGGGGAACAGACGCTGGCTTTCCGGGACGGCATCAAGCGGGGCCTTGATGAAACTCTGCAAGCCGCGCGGACAGCCATTGCGCAAGCCAATGGCGAGGATGAACCGACGGCGGCAGCGCTGATCGAGGCCGACGCGCAAATGATCGCCCTGCGGATGTGCAGCACGATTGCGCCGCGCTTCGGCAAGGGCACCGACTTCAGCGAGGCCCTTCGGGAGGTGGTGAAAATAGGCCAGAGATGGCTCAACACCGATCTGCGCGCCCTTCGCATGGCCGGAGCGACGGCAGCCAACGAGGCCAGGCGGGCGCGGCTTTACCGCGCCGTGCGCATGATCGAACTGGCCGCCCTTCCAACTGATGCCGACGCCGCCCGGCGCAGCGTGGCCGAGGGACTGGCCGCCCTTGAGCAGGAGAAAGCCGAGGCCTGAATCCGAGGTAGCGAACCCGGGGGAGCAAACCCGAGGCAGCGAACTTAGGCCACGAACTTAGGCCACGAACTTAGGCCACAGGGCTGCACGAGGCCCCGCCGAGCACACAGAAACGTGCACAATGGGGATGGTTCAGGGTCACCGGCCCCGCCGCCTCGGCCAGACGCGCGCCCATCTCAAAGGCGGTGTCATAGGGCAGCAGGGTGCAGGGCAGCACCACCGGGGTGGCGGCACCGCGCCGTTTCACCACCATGCGGCTCGACGCGCACATCATGGCCTCTGGCGACACATCAAGAATGCCCCAGCAGGCGGTGGTGATTTCTGGCACGTCGAGGCGCGCATCCATTTCCGGGAACAGCACCAGGGCCGCCGGATCTTCCGCATGGATCGCCCAGCCCCGCGCGGCAAACAGCGCCCGAAAGCCCGCCCGCGCTTCGGCCTCGCTCTCCCCCCACATCAGCCGGCTGGCGACATGCGGGGCAAAACCATTGGCGCACAGCCAGTCGAGGCCCTCCACCGCAGGCGCCCAGCTGCCCGCCCCCCGCTCGCGCTCATGCAGGTCAGGCCCCCAGTGATCGAGGGAGACCCGCAAGGTGAGGCGCCCGGGATGGGCCAGATGCAAGGCCAGCAGCGGTTGGGCCAGTTTCATCATCGGCCGCATGGCGTTGGTCAGCACCAGCACCTCAAAGCCCCGGTCCAGCGCCGCCGCCAGCATGGCCAGGATGTCGCGGTTCATGAACGGCTCGCCACCGGTGAAGCCGATTTCCCGCACCGGCCAGGCATCGCGCGCGATTTCATCCAGAAACGCCGCCGCTTCTGCGGCCGAGAGATAGGCCAGGCGGTCGTTGGTGGGGCTGGATTCGATGTAACAGTTGCTGCAGGCCAGATTGCAGAGGCTGCCGGTGTTCAGCCACAGGGTGGTGAGCCGCGCCAAAGCCACCTGGGCCCGCGCCTCACCCCTGGCGGTGCGGTGCGGATCGCGGAATTTCGCCGGATCCAGCCGGGGCGGTGGCGGCGATGTCTGGGACACAACGGTCATGGGCCTGATCCTGCCTTCTGGATGCAAGATCGTCCAGATGTCTTGCGCCAAACACCTTGGATAAGCGGGGCCGACCGTGCTATGAAACGAGCGTCGCGGGTGTAGCTCAATGGTAGAGCAGAAGCTTCCCAAGCTTACGACGAGGGTTCGATTCCCTTCACCCGCTCCAAATTTCCCCTTTAAAATCAATAACCTGGAGAAGCCCTCCGCCGAAGGCCGTCTGGCCTGGCTGAGGGTTGAGCTGATTGATCGGGCAAGGGTGGTCCGATGTTGATGTCCACTTGTTTAGAGGTGGACACTATCAGCCATGTCATTTGCCACAGAGGGCGATGGGGCCGCGGTTTGGCGGGCGCGCCGGTCCTGGACGCTGGAGCAGAAGCGGCGCGTGGTCGCCGAGTGTGGCGCAGAAGGCGCCTCGATTGAGGGGGCGCGCGGCGTCATGGTTTGAACGCCAACCAGTTTTACGCTTGGCGGCGACGGCTTGATGGTGAAGGGGCGCGTGTGAGGCATGGCGCCATCTTGCCTTTGACGCTCGCAGCAGTGGAGGAGATGGAGGCAGGGCTTGCGCCACCAATTGCCCCACCCACCTGCGGCCGCATTCAGATCATTCTCCCAGGCGGTGTGCGGGTCATTGTTGGCTGTTATTTGTCGATCTGAAGCGCGCAGAGAGAAACATCACGCTCGTGAGCATCACCCACGAGTTCTAAGACATTTTCACGAAAGCGCTCATATGAATGCCTTTCTGCAATCACCTCCACAAGGGCATTTGATTTCTGAACTGCCACATCCGGATTATCAAGAACTCCAAGAATTGCCTTTGCGTATTGGAGAGGATTATAGACATCCGCAACGGGCCATCCGGTTGCCTGGTTTATTAACTCGCTGATTCCGCCGACCATCGGCGCGACGACCGGGATACGGGCGGCAGCCGCTTCTAAAAGCACATTCGGCAAGCCATCGTACAAGCTCGTGTACAAAAATGCATCAAAATGGTTTACCGGCAGACTATCGAAAGAACGGTATCCTCCATGCCAAAATATATTTGGCATCTTTTCAATGTTACCACCCAAATCAGCACCTCGCAAAAAGGCTCTAGTCAAAAGTGGAAATATATAGCCTATTTCCCGCGCCCCATACACATGTATATCGCAGTTTGGCAACAACATTGCGATATGCGGTAGAATTTCTGGAAATTTCTGGCGCGTAACTCGGGATGCCCACATTATCTGAGGTCTTTTATTTTCTTTCTGGGCGAATGATTTTTCTTTTGTGGTTGGAGCAGGCTGATAGATGACCTTGAATTTCTCAATATCTTTCACGGAAAGGTCTTTTTCAATTACTCTTGATACTTGTTTAGCAACCATCCAATCTACCTTCGATGGCGGTTGACCGGAAAAATCGTCAGTCATATCGAACATTTCACGATCAGCGTAACTCATTTTTTTCGAGGCAATCTTAGCGAGATGCCATTGTTTTTTAGTTAAGACCTTTTCTGTGACAGGAACTTTTACAAGAAACGACGTCAAATACTCAATATAGGTTTTATTGTCACTAAGAACAAAATTCAGATAAGGTAACATCCTCTCTAAGTGGGTAGCAGTATATCCTATTTCACGCCCACCCTTGTTGACGCAATGAGAAAATGCAACTGTCCCGATACGGGTGCCACTTTGTAACTCTGGAGCAAAACGCTCTAAGCATTCCCATAACAAAAGGGAGTTCACATTAAAAATCATCTCAGGTTGCAAGTTTTTTATGGCTAACAACAAACTCCAAACACGATCATCGTATGAGGCATGCGATAAAGAAGTAACATCAACAAACTTAATGTTTTTTGGATAGTTATTTGATGTGTTTTCAGGAAACAGCATCCGGACAACAAGAGAATTCCAATCAGTAACTAATATTGTTACACTATCTGGTCCGTATTTTTCAGCCAATACAGTGCATATATTTGCAACTACACGTTCGGCACCACCAGATTTTAAATAAGGGATACAAATTAAAAACCTACTTTTCTGATTTGTCGCGTTTAATAACCGCTTTTTTGCTCTTTTTACGGCGCCAGTTTGGTTAAACACGCTTCGATAAGCTGAGATCAAAAAATTTTTCATTTTCACTCTTTTCTGAAGCGAAAAGTCCTGCAATCTGATTTCTACACCTATTGCTGCCAATAAATGGCAAGGCAAAAGTCGCAACCAAATTACTAAGGCGCCGTAGCCCCTATTTTGCAAGTAGAGCCGTAATGAACAATACCGACGTTCAAGGGACCATTTTGCCACCAGCTTGCTTTTGTTTGCAAGTTTCTAAGCCTCGAAGGCCCTACACCGAGTAGAAACGCTTGCCGGTTTGGAGTGGCAGCTATTCCAGAATGTGACCCTTATGGCGAAAGAGCACGAGGCCCTCTAAGAAAACCCGTTTAAAATCAATGGCTTAATAAAGTCGCGGGTGTAGCTCAATGGTAGAGCAGAAGCTTCCCAAGCTTACGACGAGGGTTCGATTCCCTTCACCCGCTCCAGATCCCCTGCGCCGCAGTCCGGCATGACGGCCGAAAATGGCCGCGGGATCACTTACCCTCGGTGCATTCCGCCGCCATGGTCTTGAAGATCTCGACTGTTGCCAGCGATTCCGCGCTCACCGGCGCCTCGCTCAGGGTGTTTTCAAGCTTGGTATAGGCGTCCAGGGACCACTTTTTTTCGATTTTTCCCAGAATGCAGCCACACATCTGCTCTGACGGGGTCTGGGCCATGCAGGCCCCGATGAAATTGGTCCTGACCTCCTGGGGGTACTCGGTCTTTTTGTCGCCACAGGCCGACAGAACGACCAAGGGCAGCAGCAGGAAGGCAAGGGTCTTGATGTTCATCGGCATGGCATTTCCTTCTCACGGGCACAGGCCCGCACCCCGGAACCATTTGCCTAAGGCGCAGGAGATCAGCGGTCAAGCCGCAGGAGCTGGCCGTTGAAGGGGTGGCCAAGGTTATTTTTGGGAGCAGCGGCCTGAGGCGGCCTGCCAGCCGCAGGGGCGCTGCTGCTCTTCCGGTCTAAGCCGGAAGGCAGCGCCGTTCAGGGCTCAGCGAACGTAGAGGCGGACTTCGTTGACCGAAGCCATGGCATTGATCGACGAAGCCAGGCTGACGCGGGCGGCGCCAAGGCCAAGGCTGTTCAGGGTCTGGACGACCCCGTCGGCATTGGACTGGGCGTTCAGCATTTCAGCCGCGTTGGGCGCCAGGGCCACCACGTCAAACCGGGCGTCGGGATGGCGCTGCAGGGCCTTGTTCACCGCCTCCGAGAGCTGACGCTGATAGGCAACGTCAGGCCGCTCGAAACGCACCACCACCAGCGGCTTGCGGCTGCCGACGGCGGCGGGGGCAAGCGAGGCGGAGCCCGGTGCCATGGAGGGCATCGTGCGGGCGCCGGCATTGGTCGGCGCCACCAGTTCACCCGCAGAAACCGACGCCGACAGGGCCGCCAGATTGGCGCGCTCGGTCGTGACATAGGCGATCTGGCGCGAGATATCGGTGTTCAGGCTGCCGACCATGCGGTCCACCATCACCTGATCGCGGGCCAATTGGTCCTGCATCAGGCGAAGCTGGCGGTGATCTTCGTCAAGTGCGCCCGACAGGCCAAGGGTAGCCTTGGTATTGCCGGCCAGGAACTTGGCAGAGGTCGCCATGCTGGCCACATCACTGGCCATGCGGGTCATGGTGTTGACCTCGGCATTGATCTTGTCGAGGGCGCCCTGGGCCTGGCCCAGCTGGCCAACGAGGATCGGGTTGCCAGGGGTCGTGCCAACCTGCAGCCGGGCATTGATCGCCGCGACAAGCACGTGATAGCTGGCGCTCGTCGCTTCGGTCGAAGCGCGGAACTGGTCGACCTGGGCGACCTGCTGGCCAATGGTGCCTTCCAGGCGGTCAAGCTCCTGGCGAAGCTGTGCCACGCGCTGTCCAACCGTTGTGCCCGTCGACTCAAAGACAGGCAGGGGCACGATTGTTGCCATCGGTGCCGGCGCAGGCGTTGCTTCGGCTGCCGGGATCTCGACAGTTTCGGCCCCTGGCGCCGGCTCATCCATGACGGTCGGGAAGATCGAGTCCTCCGCGCAGCCCGCCAGAAAGAGCGCCGCACCCGTAAGCGCCCCGAAAAGAACCGTCCTCGACAGACCGCGACCACGGGGGGCTTGGCCCACGCGCTCGTGTCCGGAAAGGGCGTGTGCATGGAAGGCGCGTTCGATTTCCCGTCGCACCGCAGCAAGTCCGCTCATGTAGCCCTGCCCCTAAGGTCGCTCGGCCCGGGCGCGCGTACCACCGCGCAACCATTGCCGTTCCCCGCGAATTCGGCTTCAGACTGTATATAAAGCCTAGTCCTTGAACAAGTGCCGCGGTGCACCCAAGGCACCGATTTCGCGTAAATTAGGGTAATTTTGTTGCCCCATGCGGCGCTTTAGCGGGCAGCGTTTTTTTAACGTTCTCCTGCTTGCGTGCCATGGGGCCATCGAGTAGTGTCCGCTCCTCCGAACGAGGCGGCAGTGCCGCTTCCGAAGGGAATGCGCCCGTAGCTCAGCTGGATAGAGCATCAGACTACGAATCTGAGGGTCGGACGTTCGAATCGTTCCGGGCGCGCCACTTCCCCGCACAGGCTGCGGATGACCTCCCGAAATCCAGCGCCAATGCCTTGCTACCCTCAGACGGCTAGCGATTGCGCGATCCGTTTATGGAGCGGCTATCAGGCCGCCTCCCAGGGATTTTCCAGCGTCAGGCCAAGACCTTGAAAATCGCCGACATTGCGGGTTGCCAGCGACAATCCATAAGCTGAGGCGATCCCTCCAATCTGGAGGTCAGCAAGCTTCGCCGGCATCTGATGCAGGCCAAGCCCTCGTGCCTTGGCATGCGCCAGCAAGCGAACCGCAGCTTGTGCAGCTGGCGTGTCAAATGCGTACACGCGGGCGCCAAAGCGGCGGATCATCCGCGCGATGACGGCCTCCAGCGTATCGCGACGACGGCCCGCATCGAGAATGGCGATGCCGGCACCCAGTTCAAAAATCGTTATGCTGCAAATGGCGCTGGCCGCGAAATTCTGGTCGAGCCACTTGATCACCTGCGGTGCCGGAGACGGCTTGAGCGCTTCCGAGACCACATTTGTATCGAGTAAAAACAAAGCACGTCACTCGAAAGAAGCCGGGCGCACAGGCGCCGAGCGCAGCGTTGCAAGGGTGTCATCGAGGTCAAGCCCGGGCCGGGTTATGCCCACCAGCCAGGAGCCAAAGGGCTCAGTATCGTCTGGGGTTTCGGCTTCTTCATGTGCGAGACGTTCAAGCGTGTCCCGCAAATCGGCCTCAAGGCTCTTGCCGTGCCGTTCCGCACGCCGCCTCAGAAGCTCCTTGGTTGTCTCGTTGATTTTCCGAATGAGCAAGTCTGCCACGCCAGATCCCCCACGCAAAATGATATCGTGATATCAATATTTTGGGCTGTCAACGCCCGATAAGGCCCACCCCTATTCCGGCGCGCCCAGGGCCCTGAGGGTGGCGTTGATGGCGCTGGCAAAGCGGGCGTCGGCGTCGTTTTCCGGCAGCAGGCCCAGCAGTTCCAGCGAGACGGCGCCATGGGCCGTCACCCAGATCAGGCGGGCGACGTGGCCGGCGTCATCCCGGGCCAGCAGCCCCGCGTCCATGCAATTGGCCACCACCCGCCGCATGGTATTGAAGGTCTCGCTGGCGCGGCGACGGCTGGCCAGAGGGGGCGCGAAATCGCCAATGGCGCCGCCAAACATGATGCGATAGCCCACCGGATCCGCCAGGGCCAACCGGCGATAGGCGTCCACACTGCCCTTTAGCCGCACCAGGGGATCATAGACCAGGGGCACGGCGGCCAGCGCCTCGCCCAGGCGGGCGAAGGCATCGAGATAAAGGGCATCGACCAGCCCTTCCTTGCCGCCAAAACGCGTGTAGATCACCTTTGTAGAACAGCCAAGCGCGTCGGCCAGCCGCCTCACGGTCAGCGCACTGATGCCCTCCTGCGCCAGAATCAGGCGCGCCGCCGCCATCACGGCAGCACGGGATGTCAGGCTTGAGAGGGCACCAAGGGTCATGGTAACAATGTTACCAGAGGGGCGCTGGCCCTGGCAAACAGGCGCCAGGCACCAGGCAAAGCCGCCTTGCCCCAATCTCCTCACCCCCCCACTGCCCCCAGGCCCGGAGCCCCCATGTCCCCCATCGTCGCCAAGCTCAAGAGCCGCATGTCCATGCCGGTCATCGCCTCGCCTTTGTTCATCATCTCGACGCCGGATCTGGTGATCGCCCAGTGCAAGGCGGGCATCATCGGCTCGTTCCCGGCGCTGAATGCGCGCCCGGCCACCCTGCTTGACGAATGGCTGCACCGCATCACCGAGGAGCTGGCCGCCTGGGACCGTGATCATCCGGATCATCCCTCGGCCCCCTTTGCCGTGAACCAGATCGTCCACCGCTCCAACGACCGCCTCGATCACGACGTCGAGATGTGCGTGAAGCACAAGGTGCCCGTGGTCATCACCTCGCTGGGCGCCCGGCCTGATTTGAATGACGCCATTCATTCCTATGGCGGCGTTACTTTGCACGATGTCATCAACGCCACCTTCTCGCGCAAGGCGATTGAGAAGGGCGCCGATGGCCTGATCGCCGTGGCGGCTGGCGCCGGTGGCCATGCAGGCACCATCTCGCCGCTTGCCCTGATCCAGGAAATCCGCGAGTGGTTCGATGGGCCGCTGGCCCTGTCGGGCGCCATTGCGTCGGGCAGCGCCGTGCTGGCGGCAGAGGCCATGGGGGCTGACTTTGGCTATATCGGTTCGGCCTTCATCGCGACCAAGGAAGCCAATGCGGCCGCCGGCTACAAGGAAATGATCACCGAGTCCGCCGCCGACGATATCGTCTATTCAAACCTGTTCACCGGCGTGCACGGCAATTATCTGCGCCCCTCCATCGTCCGCGCCGGCCTCGACCCCGAAAATCTGCCGGTCTCCGATCCCTCGGCCATGAACTTTGGCTCGGGCGGCAACACGGACGCCAAGGCCTGGAAGGACATCTGGGGCTGCGGCCAGGGCATTGGCGCCATCAAGGACGTGCTCTCGGTCGGCGAACTGGTGGCCCGCTTCCAGCATGAATATGCCGATGCGCTGGCGCGCGTGAACACGAACGCCATCTGCCGCATGGGCCGCCCGCTGGCCTGATCGCCCTGATCAAGGTCCCCGGTGCTGCCCACGCGGCACCGGGAGCCCGTCATGCCCCGCTGGCCAGCCGCACAAGGCTGGTGGGTGCCCCTTCGAAGGCAAAGGGGTTCAGGATCTGGCGCCGCCACAGAAAGGCGCGCTCAACCTGCGAGAGCGCCGCCTCCTCACAAACCGCCGCCCAATGGTCGCTTATGGCCATAACCTGGGCCTCGATCAGGTGCAGGGCCGTGGCAGGCTCAAGGTGGAACTGCGGTGCTGCCTCAAGGCAGAGCGCAAGGCGGCTGAGATTGCTTTCCCCCTTGATCCGCATGGCCTGGCCAGCCTCGCCACCAGAGCGACCCTGCGGGCAGATATCATAGGCGGGCGTCAGGCTTAGCGCCTTGCCATCCCAGAAGGCGGCATGGTTGCGCGCGTGATCGTCGGTATTGCCGCACAGGATATTGAACACCAGTCGGGCAAAAAGCTCGGCCAGGGTCTCGCCGGGATCAGTGAAGCGGTGGCAAATGATCTGGGCCAGCGTTTCATAGCTGGCGTAACGCGCCATCATCTCGTCCAGACCAAGCAGGGTCAGGGCAGAGACCATGGGCTTGCGATGCCAGCCGTCACCGGCTTGGATCCGGTCAAAACGCTCCACCAGCAGCACATCCTTGCCCGCCGCCGAGACAAGCCGCACAGGCGCCACATTGAGCCCGGCATGGGCGGCCAGCCGCATGGCGACAAACTCACCCTTGACGACGTTGAACACGTCGGCCTGCAAAGGAAATTTTGCAATCAGCTTGGCATTGCCGTCTTCTATGTTTGCCTTGGGCCGGGCGCCGCCCAGGTGAGTTCCATGGAAGAGGGCTACATCAAGATCAGGGGAAACAGGCACACCCTGCTCGACTTGGTCGGCAACACTCAGAAGTTCCTCTAGCCTGGGGGCCCCGTCGCCGCGCGGTACGTAAATGTCTGATGCGCGCTGAAAGTCCAGCGCCCCCATGCGATCTGATCCGGATTCAAGAAACCAGCTGAGGTCATCCAGATCAGTTGTATCGCCCGGCCCCTGTCGCCGCCCGAACCTGCGATTAAGGATTACGCGGCGGCCCCAGGCATCGGGCGCGGCATCACGCAGGCAACTTGCCAGCGCCAACCCCGGCAGCGGCTGGATCGCACCCGTGCGCAGGGGCAGTTCCGGCTCGTAGATGGACAGGGCGTCGGGGCGCTCCAGATAGCTGCGGCCATAATTGAAGGTCAGGCGCGCACCGTCGCGCGCGAGGCGCCCGGCGACCACCGGGGCGGTCTTGCCGGGCAGCCAGATCCAGACAAAGGCCTCGTCAGGGCGCCCCTCAGAAATCATCTTTCACCGCCTTGGCTGGGGGGCGGGCGGACAGGGGCAGCAGGGTCAGGACCTTGCCGTGGGTGGCCAGGTGCATGGCGACATCGGCCGGGCTGGCGTCGAACAGCCTCAGGCCCAGCACCGCCGCCGCCTCGAAGACGGCGCCGATGGCACAGCCGGGCTCAGCCTGTTCGATGCGCTGGATCACCCCCCGCGAGACACCAACGCGCTCCGCCAGGTCGGCGGCCGTCATCCTCTGCTCCAGCCGTGCACGGCGGATCATCTGCCCCAGCAGGGCCAGGGCATCACGGGAATAGCCAGAGCGGGCGCGTGGAGCAGGTTTGGGCATGGCGACTTGGATGATCCATAAAAAGATCGAGAATGATTATCCTGATCTTTTTATGGATCCGTCAAGGTCCATCTATCGTGGTCCTGTGGCCGTCTGTGTCAGGGAGCGACCGGTTGTGGCGCCACAGGGACCGGTCCGGCGCCGGGGCGGACGAAGAAGATGGAGACGGTGCCAAGGCGCACGCCAAGCTTTGAGATATCAGCCTTGTTCAGCATGGCGCCGCCTGGCTGCAGGAACATCCAGTCGTCGAAGCTGACACGCCAGGGCCGCCCGCCGATGGGCAGGTC
>CANCOY010000049.1 GCA_947379865.1 Acetobacteraceae bacterium | reverse complement strand
GGGGTAGAAAAGCCAAAGGCGGCCTGAGCCGCCTTTGGTAATCGTTTCGGGCGACAGGCGCCAGAAGCAAGACGTCAGACGGCGCGGACTTCCTGCACCTCGGGCACATAGTGCCGCAGCATGTTCTCGATGCCGGACTTCAGGGTGGCCGTGGATGACGGGCAGCCCGAGCAGGCGCCCTGCATGGTCAGATAGACCACGCCATCCTCAAAGCCGTGGAACACGATGTCGCCGCCGTCCTGGGCCACGGCCGGCCGCACGCGCGTGTCGAGCAGGTCCTTGATCTGGATGACGATGTCGGAATCACCTTCGGCAGCGCCGCCCACCTGGGCCTCGCCATCCAGCATGGTGGGATCACCCGAGGTGAAATGTTCCATGATGGCGCCAAGAACGGCCGGCTTGATGTGCTGCCATTCCTCGTCACCCTTGGTCACGGTGACAAAGTCATTGCCAAAGAACACCCGGGTCACGCCGCTGATGGCGAACAGGCGTGTCGCCAGCGGCGAGCGGCTGGCCGTCTCGGCATTGGCGAAATCCACGGTCCCCGCCTCCATCACCTCGCGGCCGGGCAGGAACTTCAGGGTGGCGGGGTTCGGGGTGGTCTCGGTCTGGATAAACATCTTGGAGTCTCCTCACATGCATCCATCAATGCCTGAGGATGCCGCCAAGATCAAGAAATATCCGACCGGGGCGCTAGGAGAAAGACGCGGGCGGCAGCGATGCCATGCTGGCGGCTCAGTGGCTGGCGAATACCGTCGTCCCGCCGCCAGGGGCGCCAAACAGCACAACCTGATAGGGCTCGCCCGTGTTCATGTCCATGCCGGGGGCATCCTGGGGCATGCCGGCCACGGCAAGGCCGCCCGCCCGGGGCCGCTCGGCCAGCAGGCGCCGCAGATCGGCGGCAGGCACATGCCCCTCCACCACATAGCCCCCCACCAGGGCCGTATGGCACGAGCGCAAGGCGCGCGGCACGCCATGGGCGGTCTTGACCGCCTCCACATCGTCCACATCATGGACGGTAACGGCAAAGCCGGCAGCCTGCAGATGATCGACCCAGGCCTTGCAGCAGCCACAGGTGGGCGATTTCCAGACCTCTACCGGCTCTGGCGCCGCGAGGGCGATGCGGGAACCGGGCAAAGGCGAGGCCGCGAGCGAGATTGTGAGGCCGGCCAGAAGATGCCGCCTGCTGATGCGAACCGGCATGAAGACCACCTTGTTCCACGGGTTGAGAACCCCCAAGATGGAGGCCGCCAGCGCGCCCGGCAAGGGGGCGCCGCCAGAGGCATAGGGAATTTCCCGGGGGAGACCAGCATGCTGCTTGGAATGTGGGATGAGGCAAGCCAGACCCTGACCATTCGCCGCACCAACGGCCAGACCTACCGGGTCAATGCCACGGCCATCACGGCGGGCAGCCACAAGGTGTTCGGGGTGGAGACCGTGGGCAACGAGGTCCATGTACTGACCGCCCACAACAGCAACCAGCGCCCCAACCGCCGTGTGGTCTTCAACGACAGCGGCACCTACAAGGGCTCGCGCGGGATCTGACCGGGGCCCTGAAACAAAACGGGGCCACCCAGCGAAGGGCAGCCCCGCCATTTGTCTTCCGGCAGAGCCTAGAAGCGGTAGTTCACGGCCAGACGGATGATGTCGGCGTTGAACTTGGCCTTGGTGTGGAACGTCTCGTCCTCGCTGGGCTCGGTGGTGCCGGCCTTCTGGCGGGTATCGACGTGCAGGTATTCGATCTTCGAGGTCCAGTGCTCGGACATCGCACATTCCGAGCCGACGCCAACCGCCCAGCCCGGCGCCCAGACACGGTCGCGGGTCTTGGCATCACCTTCATGATCGCCATCGATCATCGTCACGTCATTCATCGTCATGGCAAGGCCGCCCGTAACGTAGAAGACCGCGCTGTTGTGGATGTAACCGGCGCGCAGACGTGCCGTGCTCAGCAGGCTGACCTTCTGGCCCACGGTGGCAGAGCCCGTGTCGCCGCTGATGGCATTGTTGTTGGTCGTGTTGAAGCCGACGTGCGACAGATCGACTTCAGTGCCGAGCAGGTAATTGCCACGGATCCAGTTGTAGCCGGCCTCGGCGCCCAGAACATAGGCAGTGGTATGGCCCGTGACCGCGTCATAGGCATCGTCGAGTTCCCAATACTTGTCAGGGAATTCCATCTTGCTGTTGCCACGCCCGAGGCCTGCCGTAACACCGGCATAGGCGCCATCGCTCCAGGCTGCGGTCTCGTCAGCGCTGGCGGCAAAGGGGAGAAGAGAAAGAAATGCTGCCGCAAGGGCAATGCCGGTACGCATGGGTCAAATCCCCTCATCTGATTGGAGGCCGCCGACAGGCATAGGCAATAAAAACCTTACCCACGACAACTGGTGGCATCTATGCCATAAAATGATCTTTGGGCTGACAACTGATTTACGAGCATTTATGAGCGGCAATACCTTCGCGGCCGACCTGCGCCTCTGGCGGCGCCTGAACTGCATGAAGCAAGAGGCGCTGGGGGCTGCCATTGGGGTCACGCAATCCGCCGTCTCGCGCTGGGAACGCGGCCTTGATGAGCCATCGCCCGAGATGTCGCGCCGCCTGCGCGATCTCATGGCACAGACCGAGCGCGATGAACTGGCCATCGAGCGGGCCTTTCTTGGCCGCCAGGCGTCCATGCGGGCGTTTTTCGATCTGGACGGAATCCGACTGCTCGGACTGTCGGCCGGCCTGATGGCACACTGGCCCCATATGACGCGACTGCTGGACCGGCGCCTTGCCGAGCATCTGGTGGGAGATGTGGGGCGGCTGTTTGCCGATGCCGCCTTCACGGCGGAAGTGCGGAATGGCGACGTCATCCTCATCTCGGGCGTTGCCGACCAGCACCTGCGCTTTGAAAACCGCAATGCCTTCCGGCATCGCTGGCACGCCCGCATTCGCAGCTATGGCCAGCGCATGATCAGCGACATGCATTACGAGGCCTGTGCCCCCGATGCCCCCATGGGACTGGAGAGCATCCTGCGCCTGGAAGACATCGCCGGCTGAGTGGCCTCAGGCCGGCTGGCCGCCGCTTGCCCGACCCAGCCAGACATAGCCGCGATGGGTCTCCCCCGTCTGCACCGCCAGGCCATGGCGGCGGGCAAGGGCGCGGAAGGTCTCGTCAAGATTGGCGCGTGGGGTTACATGAAACCGCCGCAGCCAGGCGTGCAGAACCCGTGCCAGCAGCCCGGGCAGGCCGGCCAGACTGCCGAAATCCACCACATGCACGCTGCCGCCGGGGGCAAGCCTGGCAAAGCCCTGTTCCAGGGCCTGCTGCCAGACCGGCATCATGGAGAGGGTGTAGGAGAACACCACGCGGTCAAACTGCCCCAGTTCCAGCTGCTCCAGCGCACTGGCGTCGCCAGCCCGCACGCTGATCCGCCCGGCCAGATCGCGGCGGGTAATCTGCCGCGTGGCCGTCTCAAGCATGGCTTCCGAGATATCCACCCCCACGGCCGTGGCCTGGGGATAGCGCCGGGCGAGCGTAACCAGATTGCGCCCGGTGCCGCAGCCAATCTCCAGCACGCGCCCGCCCGCTGGCACCTCAAGGTCGGCGATCATGCGGTCGCGGCCCAATAAATAATACTTGCGCGTCAGGTCATAGAAATGGCGCTGGTAGCGATAGACGCCGTCCATGAGGGCCGCATGGCCTGCCGCCGGGGCTATCACGACCTCTGGTGCAGGGCTCATGCGGTGGGCTTGAGGCTATAGAGGTGGAAGCCGCCATAGATCGACGAACGGTCGGCCTTGCCAAAGGCGAGGGATTCCTCGGCGTGATAGTGCCAGCGCGCCAGCAGGCTGTCGGGCAGGCGGCCCGGCAACAGGGTGGGTTCGGCCGCCGTGCGGAAGATCACCCGGGCGCCGGGGGCGGCGGTGCGGGTGATCTCGGTCCACAGCTCCGTCAGCTGGGCATCGGTCATCCAGTCCTGGGCGTCGAGCAGCACATAACGGTCGAGCGCGGCGGCGCTGCAGCCCTGCATGAATTCTGTCACCGAGCGGTTCAGCACCTCGACCCGGTCGGTGCGGGTCTTCAGGGCGTCGAAACTGGCGCTTTCCAGATAGGGCGGCAGGGCGCCATCGGGGCCATAGGCACGGCCAAAGGCCTGGCGGGCAAAGTAGTTGTTCGCCATGGGAAAATCACAGGCGAGGCGGCGCACCCGCTCGCGCAGGACCTCGAACATGGGGCGGCCACCGGCCAGCACATGGAACTGGGCCGGGGGAATGCCAAGGCCAAAGAGCGAGGCCGGCTTGGTGGTGAGCCACTGGACAAAGCGGCTTTCGAACACGGGCAGGATGCTGCGCTCGAAAAACGCCACCTGGTCGGCCTGGGTCGGCGCCTCTACCAGATCCTGCAGGCGCACGCCAAAGGCCCGGGCCAGCAGGTGGGTGGCGCCAATGAAGCGGCCCAGCAGGCCATGGCGATAGAAATTGCGCGCAAACATCTCGATGCGGCGGCGCCCCAGCAGATCCCGGCGCTCCCACCAGCCGCGGCTGGCGTCGTCGAGACGCGGGCGGATATAGGTGTCATAGGCATCGATATTGCGGCGGTCGGCGGCATTGCCAAAGAAAAGATAGAAGCTTTGCTGATCTGGCAGGCTGGCTGCCGCCGCCAGCTTCAGACGCGTCAGGGCCACATGGGCGGCGTTGAGGTCGAGGGCATGGATGCGGGCAGGGCCGGCGCTGAGGTAACTCATCACATTGCAGCCACCAGAGGTGATGGTCATGATGCGGCTGTTTGCATCGATCTGCAGGGCCGCGAGGTCAACCTCCGGGTCCTCCCAGATCTGGGGATAGACCAGACCGGTGAACAGCTGGGAGAACAGGCGCTCCTGCAGGCCCTTGGCAGACAGCGCCTTGTGCTGATGGATCGCCGAACGAAGCCGGATTACCCCGGCGGCACCACCAATGTTGCCCGCCTCGCCCAGATCCATCTGCATAGGCTGTTCCTTCATGACGATTCTCTGAAAATTTTGTGTACAGTCAGCACTAGGGGACTTCTGTGACGCTGCCGTGAAGGTTCTGTTGCCATTCGGTCAAGACCGATCCACCGGGCTCCAGCGGTTCCAGATTGGCGAGGAACTGCCGGGCGCAGGCTTCCCACGAGAAGCCAAGCGCATGTTCGCGGCAGGCCACGGGATCAAGGGCGAGGGCCGCCGTGGCCGCCTTTTGCAGGTCTTCGTCCATGATGCCGACCTGCGGCGTCAGCACATCGAGGGGGCCGGGCACCGGGAAGGCTGCCACCGGCACGCCAGAGGCAAGCGCTTCCAGCAGCACCAGGCCAAAGGTGTCGGTGCGGCTGGGAAAGACAAAGACATCGGCCGCCCGGAAATAGCGGGCCAGATCCTCGCCATGGCGGGCGCCGGCAAAGTGCGCCTTGGGCCAGGCCCGCATCAGGCGCTCCCGCGCGGGCCCGTCGCCCACCACCACCTTGGTGCCCGGCAGGTCGAGGGCAAGGAATGCCTCGATGTTCTTCTCCACCGCCACCCGGCCGACATTGAGCCAGATGGGCCGTTCCAGCCCGGCAAAGGGATCCTGTTCCGCCGCCGTCTCTTCCGGGCGGAACAGCACCACATCGACCCCGCGTGACCAGGCCCGCGTATTGGTGAAACCGCGCGCCTCAAGGTCGGCGGCAATGGAACGGGTGGCCACCATGATGCCGGCCGCCGGATCGTGAAACCGGCGCATCACCCTGTAGGTGAGGCCCAGCGGAATCCGGAAACGGGCATGAACATATTCGGGAAAGCGGGTGTGATAGGCGGTGGTGAACGGCAGGCCGCGCTTCAGGCAATGCGCCCGGGCGGCATAGCCCAGCGGCCCTTCCGTGGCGATATGGATCGCACAGGGTTGCGCCGCATCAATCAGCCGCGCCAGCCGCCGGCGCGGCAGCAGCGACAGGCGGATCTCTGGATAGGTGGGGCACGGAAAGGTCGTGAAACCATCAGGCCCGATCACCTCGACCGGGTGGCCAAGACGGCGCAGTTCGCCTGTGACCGTATCAATGGTCCGCACCACCCCATTCACCTGGGGATGCCAGGCGTCCGTGATGATCAGAATGGTGGCCGGCTGGCCCACCGGGATCTGCACCATCGTCATGCCCGACCCGCCAGCAACTGACCCTCGGCCCCGGCTGCGGCGGCAGCCGTGCGGCGCGTCATTTCCTCGGTCCAGCGCAGGATCTCGAGGCGGCCATCGGCATGTTCGACGAGGGCGGTACAGCTCTCCACCCAGTCGCCATCGTTGCAATATAGAATGCCATCGATCTCGCGGATCTCGGCATGGTGGATATGGCCGCAGATAACCCCGGTCACATTGCGGCGCCGCGCCTCTGCCGCCACCGCCACCTCGAAATTCGAGATGTATTCGACGGCGTTCTTCACCTTGTGTTTCAGGAAGGCCGACAGCGACCAATAGGGATAGCCCAGGCGGCGGCGCGCGATGTTCAGCCAGTGATTGGCGGCCAGCAGCACCGTATAGGCCTGGTCCCCGAGGATGGCGAGCCATTTGGCATAGCGCACCACGCCGTCAAAGGCATCGCCATGGATTACCAGAAACTGGCGGCCGTCGGCCGTGTCATGAACCGCTTCGTCAACCACGGCAACGCCGCCAAAGTGGTGGCCGGTAAAATCGCGCAGGGCTTCGTCATGGTTGCCCGGCACATAGATCACGCGGGTGCCCTTGCGCGCCTTGCGCAGCACCTTCTGCACCACGTCATTATGGCTCTGTGCCCAGAACCAGGCGCGCTTCAGCCGCCAGCCATCGACAATGTCGCCAACCAGATAAAGCGTCTCGCACTCGGTATGTTTCAGGAAGCTGAGCAGCATATCAGCCTTGCAGCCGCGCGTGCCAAGATGAATGTCGGAAAGCCAGATCGTGCGATAGTTGAGGCTCCACTCCGCATCGCCCCCGTCGGACCCCTGCCCCCCGTGGTCAGATCCCGGCGGGTCGCCACCGTCACCTGTAGAGATGCCGCCCGGCAGACCAAAGGAATCCAAGTTATCGTCGAGTAAGGCCCGCGCCTTGATCGATGTCATCAAGTTGCCTTTGCTTTGTCACGTAAATGCAATATTTGGTGTTTCTTTATAGTCGATACCACAAACTGTAGATTTGACAAAGATATTGTTGCTTCCAAAGAGGAAGGCTATCCGGCCGCGTGGCAGCAGACGCAGAGCTTGTTGCCATCGGGATCGCCGAAATAGGCCCCGTAATAGTCGGGGTGGTACTGTGGCCGCAGGCCCGGCGCCCCTTCATCAATCCCGCCATGGGCAAGCGCAAAAGCATGCGCGCGCGCCACCAGCGCCCGGTCCCTGGCCAGAAAAGCCGTCATCTGCCCGTTACCCGGCAGGTGCGGGGCGCCATCATGGGGGAGCGTGATAATCACAAGGGGCCGGGGTTGGTCCCCCTCCATCCAGCCAGCCCAACCCGGGTCGGGGGCGGCAAACTTGCGGACAAGGCCCAGAATCGCGAAGAGGCCGTCATAAAAGGTCAGTGCCCGGCCAAAATCCGAAATGCCGATGGTTATGTGTGACAGCATGCTGGCGCCCGTCCCATCCGTCATGAAAATGAAACAGTCTGCATTTCAACTGCATTCCTGCGCCGGGGGTAGAAAGTACACGCCCCCTTCCTATCTCCCCAGCAGACCATGTGACCATTGGCGGATCAAGAATGGCCCTGATACCCGCAACGACACGGCGCTGCCTGGTGATCCACAATCCGGTGGCGGGCCAGCGCCATGGTGGCTTTCTGGCGGCAACCCTTGCCCATCTCAGGGCCGCCGGCGCCGAGGTTGAGGTGCGTGACACCCAGGCCCGGGGGGATGCCGAGGCTTTCGCCCGGCTGACCGCCGGCAGTTCCTGGGATCTGGTGGTGGCCGCCGGGGGCGACGGCACGATCAATGAGGTGGTCAACGGGCTGGTGGGTTCGGCCATGCCACTGGCCATCGTGCCCCTTGGCACCGCCAATGTCCTGGCTTCGGAAATTGGCCTGCCCCGGCGGCCCGACGCGGTTGCACAGGCGATTGCCGGCGGCGTGCCCCGGCCCGTTACCCTGGGATGCGCCACGTCGGCACTGGGCACACGGCACTTCATCCTGATGGCCGGCATCGGCTTTGACGCCCATGTGGTGCGCGACGTCGATACCGGCCTGAAGCGCCGCTTTGGCAAGCTGGCCTATGTTGCCGAAATGGTCCGCCAGACCCGGCATTTCCGCTTTCCCGCCTATGACATCACGGTTGACGGGCAGCCGGTTACCGCCGCCTCCGCCGTGATCGCCAACGGGCGGCACTATGGCGGGCCATGGGTGATCACGCCGCAGGCCGGTCTGGGGCGCGAGAGCCTGGCGCTGTGCCTGTTCAGGCGGCGGGGGCTGTGGAATGTCACGCGCTATGCGGTGGCGCTGGCCCTGGGCCTGTTGCCCCGCCTGCCGGATTTTGACGTCGTGGAAGGCCAGGTCATCACGGTCAGCGGCCCGGCGGGCGATCCCGTACAGGGTGATGGCGATATTCTGGCCGCCCTGCCCGTCAGCCTCAGCCTTGCGCCAGAGCGGTTGCTGCTGGTGCACGGGCCGGCCTCAGACCAGGCCTGACAGCATCAGGGCCAGCACCAGCAGCACTGGCGGCACACGGAGAAAAGCCAGCGCCGCAAAGCCCGCCACTGCCAGGATCCCATCAGGCAGGGCGTGCACCGCCCCGGTCCACACCGGATCCCAAAGGGCCAGCGCCAGCACGCCCACCACGGCGGCATTGGCCCCGGCAAGGGCTGCCTTGGCCCGGGGCAGGCGGCGCAGGCCCTCCCAAAATGGCAGGGCGCCCGCCACCAGCAGCAGGCCCGGCAGGAACAGGGCGCAAAGGGCGATGGCGGCACCCGCCAGCCCATGGGGTTCCGGCCCCGCCGCTGCCCCCACAAAGGCGGCAAACGAGAACAGCGGCCCGGGCATCAGCTGGGCCGCACCATAGCCCGCCAGAAAGGTGTCGGACGCCAGCCAGCCGCGCCCCACCACCTCGGCCTGCAGCAGGGGCAGCACCACATGGCCGCCACCGAAAACCAGGGCGCCGGCCCGCGCAAAGACATCGGCCAGCGCCAGGGCCTGTGCCCCGGTCAGCCATGCCGCCAGCGGCAGCAGCAACAGCAAGGCCGCGCAGAGGGCCAGCAACCCTGCCCCGCTGCGCCGGCTGGCGCCCGGCACCTCAGGCGCCTCAGGCGTTGCTGACAGCGCACCCTGCCCCCGGCAGAGCCAGAGCCCCAGCAGCCCGCCCACAAAAAGCGCCAGCACCTGGCCCACGGCCCCACCCGGCAGCAGGGCCGGGATCAGGGCAATAACAAGGATGGCGGCCCGGCGCAGGTCCGTGATCAGGCTGCGGGCCATGGTGAAGACGGCAGCGGCCACCACCGCGACCGTCGCCAGCTTCAGCCCGTGGCCAAGTCCGGGCACCAGAACCTGCGACAGGCCGCCCAGACCCAGACCCAGACCCAGCGCCGCCATGACCACAGCCGAGGGCAGGGTGAAGCCCACCCACGCCGCCAACCCGCCCAGGGCGCCGGCCCGCCTGAGGCCGAGCGCAAAGCCCAGCTGGCTCGACAAAGGCCCGGGCAGCACCTGGCACAGGGCGACAAGATCGGCAAAAGCCGCGCCATCGATCCAGCGTCGCCGCTCCACAAAGGCGGTGCGGAAATAGCCAAGATGGGCGACCGGCCCGCCAAAGGAGGTCAGCCCAAGGCCGAGGAAGGCCAGAAACACCTCAAGGGCGGCGCCCATGCTCGCGCGATCCGGCCGGTTTCAGGTGAGTTCGTCGATGCGGCCGACATCAAGCTTGCCGGGCACGATGGTGATGGGGATGTTGAGTGTGCCCGCCATCTCACCCGCCAGGGCAGAGACCAGCGGCCCCGGCCCGTCCTTGCCCGTACCTGCGCCCAGCACCAGCACCCGGATGGAGGGATCTTCGTCGATCAGGGCCAGCACCTGGTCCTTGCGCAGGCCCTCGCGGATGACGAGTTCGGGCATCAGGCCGGCAAAGGTATTCACCTCCTCGGCCAGCAGATGCAGCACGTGCTCGGCCTCCTGCCGGGCTTCCTGGCGCATGATTTCCTCGACACCACGGAAATGCTGGACCTCGCCGGGGGGGATTACATAAAGGAGTGTGACGGCACCCTGTGTCTTCAGGGCACGCCGGCCAGCGTAACGCAGGGCCAGCCGGCATTCCGGGGTGTCATCGACAACCACCAGAAATTTGCGCCTGATCTCGGGATCTGCCGGAACATCAGCCATAGGGGTTCCTTTCCGGCAAAGCTTGGCGCGGACCAGCCCCACCCGCAAGGGGGAGGCTGGCCCGGCAGCGTCATTTTTCAAGAATGCTGGTGATCTCGCGCAGCTGGGTGCGGGCACGCAGCAGGAAAAATCCTTCTGCCGCCAGATGACTTGGCGTCATCACGGCGTCCGGGGCGCCGTTCATGACCACCAGCGGGCGCAGCTGCGCCGCCTCGTTCAGGCTCTGGATCAGCTGGTCGAACTGGTACGTCACATTGCGGTCGCGGATCACGGCCTGGAAGTCCTTCTGCAGGCCCTTCAGGATCATTTCATAGGCATAGATCTGTCCCTTGACCCGGTAGAAGACATCGTCGCCATGGGTGTCGATCAGGGCGCCGCCATTATCGCGGATCTGCTGGTCGAGCTGGGCGGAGAGATTGCCCAGGTCATTTGCCACCCGGTCGAGGGTTGCCTGCAGATTGTCACCGCGCCGGTCGAACAGCGCCTCGCCCCGGGCAACGCGGGCGTTATAGGCCTTCAGCGAACGGGCCGCCTTGCGATACTGCTGCTCGGAACTGGCGGTGGGCATGACCGAGGTCGACAGGTCAAAGACCCATTTGGTGCCGGAATACTGCAAGAGACCTGCCGCTTCCTGAAGATCGCGGTCGGCCGCACTCGACCCGCGCGAACGGCCGATCTGGTCCGTCAGCTCGAAGGCAAAGCGACCAAGCGAGGCGACAATGCCCTGCTGGTAATTGGGCATGTTATCGAGAGCGGCGCCAGGCAGGAAGAAGGGATCATTGGCAACCCACCCGTTTACATCCACCTCGCGGTCGATCAGGGCGGCGGCCATGGCCACGGCATGGCTTGCCCCCTCCGGCGTTTCGCTGGCCGGCGGCAGGAAATCCGGATTGTCATCAATGCGATGCGCAAGGATCATCCCCACGGGATAATACAGCAGCATTACCACCAGAAGGAGAGCGGCAAGCACGCGCACACCCTTCCAGACCCTGGGGGAAATGTCGGAAAGCCGGTCGGATAAGCGGGAGAGGAAACCCATGGTGATGCTTTCAAATCCCTGTGTGACGGCCCGGGGGCCAGATTTCCGGGCCTGTGGGCGGGTCCGATGGCGCAGTCCCGACCTATATCGGGTGACGGGCGTCCCGTTCAAGGTGTCGCAAAGGTGCAACGCCCCCCGGTCAATAAGGTGTGTCCGGATCGATCAGCTCTCGCACCTGTAACAGGTTTCGTGCTAGGACCCATCTTGGACACTATATTGCACAACGTTCGGAGGAACTATGGCTGCGAAAGAAAAGGCCGGTACGGCTGAAACAAATCATCCGGGTACCGCCATTGAGAGCAAGGTCCTTGGTCGCTACGGCCTGACCCAGGACCAGCTGGCAAAGCTGACCGGCGTCTCGCGCCGGACCATCAACCAGCTCGTCAACTTCCGCCGTAACCTCACCGCCGACATGGCACTGAGGATTGCGAAGGTTACCGGCACGTCGGCTCGCGACTGGCTTGTGGCCCAGCTGGAATGGGATCTGGCACAGGCCAGCCAGGGCGCGGACAAGAAGTTTGCCCGCATCGCCACGCTGCCCGCCCCCTCGGCCAAGGCGCCCGTCGTAAAGGCCCCCGCCGCCAAGGCGCCGGCCAAGGCGAAGGCCAAGCCCGCTGCCAAGGCCAAGGCCAAGGCAAAGCCGGCCGCCAAGGCCAAGGCTGCGCCCAAGGCAAAGCCCGCCCCCAAGGCCAAGGCTGCCCCGAAAAAGGCCGCCGCCAAGCCCGCAGTAAAGAAGGCCGCTCCGAAAAAGGCCGCCAAGCCCGTCGCCCGCAAGGGCAAGTAAGCAGCCGGGCCGATCAGGCCCGTCAGCCAGGGGATGGGCGGCGGTCACACGCCGCCCTTCGCTGTTTCAGCGGGCCAAAGGCCCGCTCACGCCCCCGCCCTCAATCCGTCAGCAGGCCAACCGCCTTGTGCACGTCGGCCAGCACCGGGGCCGCCAGGGCGCGGGCGCGGGCCGCGCCGTCGCGCAGGACGCCGTCGATATAGCCGGGGTCGGCCGTCAGGCGGCGCATCTCGCCCGTGATGGGGGCCAGCGTGTCGATGGCGAGCTGGGTGAGCGCTTCCTTGAAGGTGGAGAAATTGGCGCCGGCGAACTTTGCCACCACATCCGCCACTTCCTGGTCGGCCAGCCCCGCATAGATGGTCACCAGATTGGTTGCCTCGGCCCGGCCGGAAAGACCCTCCACCGTATCTGGCAGGGGCAGGGGATCGGTGGTGGCGCGGCGGATCTTCTGGGCGATCAGGTCGGGGCTGTCGGTCAGGTTGATGCGGCTCATGTCGGAGGGATCCGACTTTGACATCTTCTTGGTGCCATCACGCAGGCTCATGACGCGGGCCGCTTCGGCCTGGATCACCGGCTCGGGCAGGGGAAACAGGTCCACCCCAAAGTCCTTGTTGAACTTCTGGGCAATGTCGCGGGCCAGTTCGATGTGCTGCTTCTGGTCCTCGCCCACGGGCACGTGGGTGGCGCGATAGGCCAGAATGTCGGCCGCCATGAGGTTCGGGTAGACATAAAGCCCGGTCGAGGCGTTCTCGCGGTTCTTGCCGGCCTTTTCCTTGAACTGGGTCATGCGGTTCAGCCAGCCGAGGCGGGCGACGCAATTGAAGATCCAGGCCAGTTCCGCATGGGCCGCCACCCGTGCCTGGTTGAAGACGATGGAGGTGGTGGCATCCACCCCCGCTGCCAGATAGGCCGCCGCCACCTCACGCGTGGCACGGCTCAGCTCTGCCGGGTCCTGGGCCACGGTGATCGCGTGCAGATCCACCACGCAATAGATGCACTCGTAATCGGCCTGCAGGCGCACCCAGTTGCGCACGGCACCCAGGTAATTCCCCAGGTGCAGGTTGCCGGTGGGCTGGGCGCCCGAGAAGATGCGGGGCTTGGTCGACATGACGGCTCTCGTCTGATGGGGCCGCCGGGCCAGAGGGTGAAAGGACCGGCGGCGAAAGGACAGGCAGGGCAGAAAGGAAGGGGCAGAAAGGAAGGGGCGGGCGGGTGGCTCAGGTGCGCGGGCTGCGGCGGAACATGTCCTGCAACTCGCGCCATCGCCAGACGCCCAGCAACCGGCCACCGCCGGCATAGATCAAGACGCCCGCCAGCGCCAGCACGCCAAGGCCGCCGATCCGCGCCAGGCTGTGCAGCGCCAGGTGGGGCAGCATGGCCTGCCACAGCCAGGCCACCCCAAGGCCCATGACAAGGCAGGTCACCAGGATACGCAGGGTGCGCGAGATCAGCCGCCGATCGGCCTGGAAATGACCACGCCGGTGCAGCACAAAGGCCAGCTGCCCGGCATTCAGCCAGGCGGCAATGGCCGTCGCGAGAGCAAGGCCCACATGCTTCAGCGGGATCATGAGGGCCAGATTGAGCACGAAATTGACCAGCATGGAAAGCATCGCGATGCGCACCGGCGTGCGGGTGTCCCGCCGGGCATGGAAGCCGGGCGTCAGGCACTTGATCGCCACATAGGCGGGCAGGCCCAGGGCAAAGGCCGCCAGCGCCATGGCCGTGGCCTGGGCATCCTCTGCCGTGAAGGCGCCGCGCTGGAACAGGGTCGAGACCAGCGCCTCGGGCACGGCGATGAAGGCGGCCGCCGCAGGCATGGTCAGAAAGAAGGCGAACTCGATGGCGCGGTTCTGGCTGGCACTGGCCTCGGCCTGGTTCCCCTGTGCCAGCAGGCGGGTCATCAGGGGCAGCAGCGCCGTGCCGATGGCAATGCCGATCACCCCCAGCGGCAGCTGGTTCAGCCGGTCGGCATAGAACAGATAGCTGACCGACCCCGTGGGCAGCAGGGTGCACAGCATGGTGTCCACCAGGACATTGAGCTGCATGGCGCCCGAACCCACCACCGCCGGCCCCATCAGCCGGAACAGCTGGCGCACCTCCGGCGTCAGCCGGGGCCGGGGAAGAGAGAGGGACAGGCCCGACTGCCTCAGGCTCCAGGCCAGCCACAGGAATTGCGCCACGCCCGCCACGGTCACCGCCCAGGCCTGGGCATGGGCCGGGTCAAAGGCCCGTGCCGGCCCGATCAGGCTGGCGATCAGGATCAGGTTCAGCACGATGGGTGTCGCCGCCGGCGGCCCAAAGCGGTTGTGCGCATTCAGGATCGCCCCCTGCAAGGAGGCGAGGCTGATGAAGAGCAGATAAGGAAAGGTGAGGCGCGTCAGCTCCACCGCCAGATCGAACTTGGCCGGCTCATCAGAGAAACCCGGCGCCAGCACATGCATCAGCCAGGGCATCAGCACCATGGCGACGGCACAGAAGATGACAAGCGAGACCAGCAGCACAGCCAGCACCCGCTCGGCAAAGGCCCGCCCGGCCCGGGCGCCGCCATGGTGCAGCTGCAGCGCATAAAGCGGCACAAAGGCGGCGTTGAAAGCCCCTTCGGCAAACAGGGTGCGGAAAATGTTGGGCAGCCGGAAGGCAATGATAAAGGCGTCCGATGCCGGCCCAGCACCCAGCACGGCGGCAAACAGCGTGTCGCGCACGAAGCCGAGCAGACGGCTGGTAAGGGTCAGGCTGCCGATGGTGGCAACGGAGCGGAACAGGGCCATGGAGGGGGTGATAAAGGATTTGGCCGCGTCACGATAGGCCGGCCGGCATCACGGCATGGAAGAAGACAGACGAGGGGCGTGGGGCTCAGGTCCCGGCGGCACGCCGGGTCGGGCTGCGGGCAGGCGCCGTGCCGCTGGCCGGGGGTTCGGCCGTCTCGGCCGGTTTCGGGCCTTCCAGGATCTCGATCAGGCGGCGCTCGATGCGTTTCAGCTTCTGGGGATGGGAGATCTTCTGCTTGAAGAGGTCCGCCACATAAAAGACGTCCACCGCCCGCTCGCCATAAGTGGCAATGTGCGCGCTGACGATGGTGAGGCTAAGGGTGAACAGCGCCCGCGTCAGTTCGAACAGCAGGCCCGGCCGGTCCAGGCCATTGACCTCGATCACCGTGTGCCGTTCCGAGGCGGCATTGTCGATCAGCACGCGCGGCGCCACGGTAAAGGCCCGCACCCGCTTCGACGGCTCGGTCTGGCGGTCCAGCCACTCCCGGGGGCGCAGGCGGCCGGACAGCACCTGTTCCACAGCAGTTGAAAGGCGCGCCAGCCGCTCAGGCCGGTCAAAGGCACCGCCTTCGGCGTCCTGGATCCAGAAGACGTCAAGGGCCATGCCGTCGGTGGTGGTGAAGATCTTGGCATCCACGATGGAGGCGCCGCACACCGACATGGCGCCGGCCACCCGGGCAAAGAGGCCGGGATGATCCGCCGTATAGAGTGTAACCTCCGTCACCGAACGGAAGCGGTCCACCCGGGTGGAGAGGGTCAGCGGCGCGTCATCACGATCAGCCTGGCGGATCAGGCGGGCGTGGCGCTCCAGACTGTCGAGATCGGCCGACAACCAGTAGGAATCATAGCCACGCTTCAAGTGGCTCTGGATTTCGCGGGCCGACCAGTCGACCAGGCGGGGCTTCAGGTCCTCCTTCACCGCCGCCACCCGCTCCTTGCGATGGGCCTGGGAATGGCCGCCCAGCAGGACTTCCTCGGTGGAGTAATAGAGGTCGCGCAGCAACTGGCCCTTCCAGCCGTTCCAGATGCCGGGGCCAACCGCCCGGATATCGGCCACGGTCAGGATCAGCAGCAGGCGCAGGCGTTCCGGGCTCTGCACCATGTCGGCAAAGTCAGAGACAGTCTTGGGATCGGAAATGTCACGGCGAAAGGCCGTGTTCGACATGATCAGGTGGTGGCGCACCAGCCACGCCACCTCCTCGGTCTCGGCCTCCGTCAGGCCGACGCGGGGGCCAAGGCGCTGGGCCACTTCCGCCCCCAGTTCCGAATGGTCGCCACCGCGCCCCTTGGCGATGTCATGCAGCAGCACGGCGAAATAGAGCGTGCGGCGCGACAGCACCTTGTGGATGATCTCGTGACTGAGGGGGTGGTCGTCCTCGTGAATGCCCCGCTCGATCTCCGACAGGATGCCGATGGCCCGGATCGTGTGCTCGTCCACCGTATAGACATGGTACATGTCGTACTGCATCTGGGCGACAACGCGGCCAAAGTCGGGAATGAAACGGCCAAAGACCCCGGCCTCGTTCATCCGCCGCAGGGTGGTTTCGGGATCGCGCTCAGACGTCAGGATGTCGAGGAACAGGCGATTGGCCTCGGGATCGGCCCGCATGTCGGCATCAATCCGCCTCAGGCTGCGGGTAATCAGCTGCAGGGTGCGGGGGTGGATGTCCACCGCGGCATCCTCTGCCACCTTGAACAGGCGCAGCATGTCCACGGGGCTACGCTCGAACTGGTCCGGCGCCGGCACATCAAGGCGCCCACGTTCCAGCACGAAACCGGCAAGATTGTGCCGCCGGTTGCGCAGGCGGGCGAGGCCGCGCGGCTTGGCCCGGGCCTCTTCCTCGAAATTGGCGCAGAAGATCCGCGTCAGGTTCCCGACATTCTTGGCCGTCAGGAAATAATGCTTCATGAAGCGTTCCACGCCCCGGGCGCCGGCATGGTCGGTATAGCCAAGGCGGCTGGCGAGCTCGGGCTGGGCATCGAAGGTCAGGCGTTCTTCCGGGCGGCCGGTGATGAAATGCAGATGGCAGCGCACGTCCCAGAGAAAGGCCTCGGCCTTCTTGAAGAGGCGCAGCTCGGCCTCGCTGATCACCTGGCGGCCCACCAGCTCGCCCACGTCCTCGACCCGGTAGAGATATTTGGCCAGCCACCACAGGGTGTGCAGATCGCGCAGGCCGCCCTTGCCCTCCTTGAGATTGGGCTCGACCGTATAGCGGCTGTCGCCCAGGCGGCGGTGGTTCTCGGCCCGCTCGGCCAGCTTGGCCTCGACGAAAGTGGCGCCGGTGCCGGTGACCACCTCGTGCTGATAGCGCTCCTTCAGCTCCTCGAACAGGCCCTGATCGCCCCAGACCCAGCGGGCCTCCAGCGTGGCGGTGGCAACGGTCACGTCGCTGCGGGCCAGACGGATCGCCTCATCCACCGAGCGCGTGCTGTGGCCCACCTTGAAGCCCAGATCCCAGAGGATATAGAGCATGTATTCAACGACCTGCTCGCCCCAGGGGGTCTGCTTGTAGGGCAGCAGGAACATCAGGTCGACGTCGGAACCCGGCGCCAGTTCCCCCCGGCCATAGCCGCCAAGCGCCACCAGGCTGAGGCGTTCGGCCTTGGTCGCGTTGATCAGGGGATAGATATGGCCAACCGTATAGTCGTGCACGCAGCGAATCAGCTGGTCGACGAGATAGCTCAGCTCCTCGGCGCAGGCGCGGCCGCCACGGCCGGCTTCCAGGCGGGCACGCGCCTCGGCCCGGCCCGCCTTCAGGGCCTCCTTGAGCAGGCCAAGCACCCGGGCGCGGCGCGCCCCCGCTTCGCTCTGCTGGGCCACGGCCGCCTCGAATTCCGCCAGCAGGGCGCGGCGGTCGATGATGGCGCGTGGCTGGCGGATTTTCTCCATGAACAACCGGCTCCCGTGGCCGAGTGCAGCCACCCCTTGGTCTAGCACGAAAAACCTTGCCCCCGTCAGCCCTCAGGCCGAAGACGCGGATGGCGTGCCCGACGGGCCCTTGTCCAGAGGTGACGGCAGCAGCACGCCCGGCAGAACGACAATGGCCCGCGTGCCCTGGCCAAGCGCCGTCTCCAGCCGGAACGTGCCGCCATGCAGCTCTACCAGTTGCCGGGTCAGCGGCAGGCCAAGGCCGGTGCCCTCGCGCCGGCGCTCCAGCAGGGAATCAAGCTGGCGAAAGGCTTCAAAGGCGCTGGGCACGTCCTCGGGGTCCATGCCGATGCCCTCGTCCACCACATCAATCCGGATGCCGCTGTCTTCCACGGCCATGACCTCCACTGTCACCCGACCCCCCTCGTGAGAGAATTTGACGGCATTGGACAGAAGGTTGATCAGAACCTGTTTCAGGCGCACCCGGTCGACCCAGGCCACCAGATCAGTGGTGGGCGGCACCCGAGCAAGGGTGATATTGGCGCTGCGGGCGCGCACCTCCACCAGGCGCAGGGCACCATCGATCACGTCTTCGAGGTCCACCTCGTCCATGGCCAGCTCAACCTTGCCGGCCTCGATCTTGGACAGATCCAGAATGTCATTGATCAGGGTCAGCAGATGGCGGCCTGCCTCGTTGATGTCCCCCACCTGCTCGCGCTGATAGGGGGAGAGCGGACCCGAGATCTCGCCGTGCAGCAGTTCCGAGAAGCCGATCACAGCGTTCAGGGGCGTGCGCAGTTCATGGCTCATGTTCGACAGGAAGTCGGACTTGGCCCGGTTGGCGTGTTCCGCCTTCATGCGCGCCGCCACCGCCTCATCCCTGGCATGAACAAGATCGGCCGCCAGCGCCTCATTCTCGAAGCGCAGGGCCTGGCTGTTCCGGTGCATGGCCATCAGCCGCCACGACATGATCGCAATCCACGGATAGATCACCAGCAAACCAAAGCCGAGTGCCATGCCCCCCGGGTCACCGGCAAGCAGAAAGCGGCCAACCGTGGGGAGCACCAGTACCGCCAGGGCGGTCTGGAACACCATCACCTGGGTTACGTAACCCGCAACAAGGGTCGTCATGACCGCCAGCATCAGGGTCAGGATGGAAAAGCGGTTCAGCGGATCATCGTTCCAGGCCAGCCAGCCAAAGCTGGACCAGCCCGCCCCCAACAACAGGCCAAGGGCCGCACTGATGCCATTGTGCAGCTGCGATCCCGGCAGCGCCCCCGAGCGCTGCAACCATCTGGCGAGCAGGATGTCGACCAAAGCAATGGCCAGCAGCAGCCCGACCCAGATCACCAGCTGGCTGATGGGAACCGGCGTGCCATAGAACCGGCCCGTCAGGCACAGGATCACCACCCCAGCCAGAAACGGCCGGATCATGGCCGACGACTTGAGAGTGTCGAGCAGACGGGCGGTTTCCTCGTTCCCGATTCTGGCGCGGATATCGGTGGCCACCCGCGCGCGGTCGTCTCTCTTATCGTCAGGCGGGGAGGTGTCGGTCACGGGCGGCATGGCGCGGTCATTCGGGCTGTCTTGGGGGGATGGCGAGCCCTGCGATCCGGATGTGTTCGGCGCGGCAGCATCAGACCACCACAGGACTCAGACGGACTGGGTCTGCGGGATGCCTGGCATTTCAACCACGGCCCGCGTGCCCTTGCCAAGGGCGCTCTCCAGCCGGAAAACGCCGCCATGCAGTTCCACCAGCTGGCGCGTCAGGGGCAGGCCAAGGCCGGTGCCCTGCTGCTTGCGCTCAGGCGTTGACTCAAGCTGGTGGAAGGCCTCGAGCGCCCGGGGCACATCCTCAGGCCGCATGCCCACCCCCTCGTCCACCACATCGATCCGTGCGCCGCCCCCTTCGCCGAGTGTCGTCTCGACGGTTACACGGCCGTTGTCGTGGGAGAATTTGACGGCATTGGACAGCAGGTTCAGCAGTATCTGTTTCAGCCGCAGCCGGTCTGCCCAGACAATGGCATCGGTATATTTCGGCGTGCGCACCAGGCTGATATTGGCGCGGCGGGCGCGCACTTCCACCATGCGCAGGGCGCCGTCGATCACCTCGTCGAGGTCCACTTCCTCCAGGTCGAGTTCAACCATCCCGGCCTCGACCTTCGAGAGGTCAAGCACGTCGTTGATCAGCGACAGCAGATGGCGGCCGGATTCATTGATGTCGCCCACATGATCGAGCTGGCGCTCGCTGAGCTCGCCAGCGATGCCGCTTTGCAGCAGTTCCGAGAAACCGATCACCGAATTGAGGGGGGTGCGCAGTTCGTGGCTCATGTGCGAGAGAAAATCGGACTTGGCGCGATTGGCGTGCTCTGCCCGGATCCGCGCCGCCACCGCCTCGTCCCGCGCCCCCGCCAGATCCTGCACCAGGGCCTCGTTCTCATAGCGCACATACTGGCTCTTGCGATGAAAGGTGATGAGCCGCCCCGTGCTGATGGCGAGCCAGGGGTAGAGGACCAGAACACCACCCCCCAGCACCATGGCGCTCAGATCGCCAGAGGTCAGGAACCGGGCAGAGGGAATCACGATCAGGACCAGCATCGCCGCCTGGTTGATGCCGGGCTGGGTTACCTGGCGGGCGACGCTGACCGCCGCCACCGCCAGCACCAGCATCATGATGGAGACCTGATTGAGGGGGTCGTCACTCCAGCAGATCCAGCTGAACGCCGCCCAATGCCCCGTCACCGAAAAACCCACCGCCCAGCAGATCGCCGTGTGCCGTCGGCTGCCTGGTTGCGCCTCGGTGCGCCGTAACCACGAGACAGACGTCAGGTTGGCAAGCGTGCCCAAGGTCATCACTACCAGCCAGATGGCGATCTTCACCCAGGGCACGGGGGTGCCATAGAACTGGCCGGTGACGCAGATGATGGCGACCAGCGCCCAGAACGGCTGGGTGATGGCATCAAGGCGCGCCGTCGCCGCCAGATGCGCCGTTTCCTCGCGCTCGACGCGCATGATGATGTCATCCGCGGGCTTGCCAGCGGGATCACGTCCGACAGGAATGGAGGCGGCAAACTGGCCAGGAGTCTCATTCATGGCCCAAATTTACGGGCCACTAGTTAACAAGCCTCTAACGCTGCCTCAGTCACGTAGTGATTTCAGCCGGTAGAGGGCGTCGAGAGCCTCTCTGGGGCTCAGGGTATCGGGGTCGAGCAGGGCGAGCGCCTCGGCCAGAGGGTCGGGTGCCGGATCAGGAGAGGGACCAGGGGCCCTCGGGGCGGCAGCGGGCGCCTCGGCCAGGCGGCTGGCGGCAAACAGCGGCAGGTCGTCGGCAAGCCGGGTGAGGGCGCCGGCCTCCCGCCCGTTTTCCAGCAGGCCCAGCACCTGTTCCGCCCGGCTCAGCACCGCCCGCGGCAGGCCAGCGAGGCGCGCCACCTGGATGCCATAGGAACGGTCGGCCGACCCCGGGGCCACCTCATGCAGAAACACCACCTCCCCCTGCCATTCCTTCACCCGCATGGTGTGGTTGGCAAGGTGGGGCAGCTTGGCGGCCAGCGCCGTCAGCTCGTGATAATGGGTGGCAAACAGGGCGCGGCAGCGGTTGACGTCGTGCAGATGCTCCACCGCCGCCCAGGCGATGGAGAGGCCATCAAAGGTGGCGGTGCCCCGCCCCAGCTCGTCGAGAATCACCAGGGCGCGCGTGCCCGCCTGGGTCAGGATGGCAGCCGCCTCCACCATTTCCACCATGAAGGTGGAACGGCCCCGCGCCAGGTCATCCGCCGCCCCCACCCTGCTGAACACCCGGTCCACCACCCCGATATGGGCGTCGGCCGCCGGCACGAAGGCGCCAATCTGGGCAAGGATGGCAATCAGGGCGTTCTGCCGCAGGAAAGTCGATTTGCCGGCCATGTTGGGGCCGGTCAGCAGCCACAGGCGCCCCTCACCCGAGAGCATGCATTCATTGGCCACAAAGGCGCCGCCGCCCGAGCGCGCCAGCGCCGCCTCCACCACCGGGTGTCGCCCGCCATTTATGGTAAACGCCAGAGACGCATCAACCAGGGGACGCGACCAGGCGCCCTCAACCGCCCGCTCGGCCAGGGCCGCCACCACGTCGATCAGGGCCAGCGCCGCCGCCGCCCGGCCAATCCCGGAGGCTGCCGCCAGCACCTCTGTCACCAGGGCGTCGAACACCGCCCGTTCCAGCGCCAGCGCCCGGTCGCCGGCCCGCGCGATGCGGTCGGCGAGGCTGCCCAGTTCGGTGGTGGTGAAGCGCACCACCCCGGCCAGGGTCTGGCGGTGAATGAAATCCGGGCTCTGCATCAGCCGGTCGGCATGGGTGGCCGTGACCTCCACATGATAGCCCAGCACATTGTTGTGCTTGACCTTGAGGCTGGGCACGCCGGAACTGGCGCGCAGGCTGGCCTCAAGGGCTGCCACCAGACGGCGGCTCTCGTCACGCAAGGCCCGCGTTTCGTCGAGCGCCGGGTCAAAGCCCGCCGCCACAAAGCCACCATCGCGCGCCAGCAGGGGCGGCTCCGGCACCAAGGCGCGGACCAGGGTCTCCACCAGCGCCCCATGATCGCCAAGGTCGGCGAGTGCCGCCACCAATTCCTGCGGCAGGCCATCGCCCCCGGTACCCAGGCCCGAGATGGGGGACGGGGCGGTGATCAGCCCACGCAGCAGCGGCGCCAGGGCAAGGCCCGTGGCCACGGCCTGCAGATCACGCGGGCCACCCCGCCCCAGCGACAGGCGCCCCAGCGCCCGGGCCAGATCGGGCGCCCGGCCCAGCACCCGGCGCAGGTCGGCGCGCAGGGCATCATGGGCGCCCAGAAAGGCCACCATGTCCTGGCGGCGGTGAATGGCGGCTGGTTCCGTCAGCGGCCCCGCCAGCCAGTCGGCCAGCAGGCGCGCGCCCGATCCGGTCACCGTGCGGTCAAGGGCCGCCAGCAGGCTGCCCGCCCGCTCGCCCCCCAGGGTCTGGGAGAGTTCCAGGCTGCGCCTTGTGGTGGGATCGATGCGCATGACGCCATCGGGCGCCACCACCACCGGCGGCACCAGGGCCGGCAGGCGGCCTTTCTGGGTCAGTTCTATGTAACCGATGATGGCGCCAAGGGCGGCCAGCGCCGGGCGCCCGAAGGTGCCAAAGCCATCGAGTGCGGCCACCCTGAACAGGCCCTTGATCTGGCGCTCGCCCGCCAGCGAATCGAACCGCGCCGGCGGCAGGGGCGTCAGCCGTTTGCCCAGTTCGGGGCCAAGCGCATCCAGCGGCGCCTCGGCCAGCAGGCGGTCGGCCACCAGCACCTCGCTGGGGGCAAGGCGCTCGATCTCACCCGCGATGGCATCGGCCGCCAGGTCCATCACCTTGAATTCGCCGGTGGAAAGCTCGGCCCAGGCCAGCGCCCAGCGCCCCTCGGCCCGGCCCAGCGCGGCGAGATAATTGCTGGCGCGGGCATCCAGCAAAGCGTCTTCCGTCAGGGTGCCAGCGGTGACGATCCGCACCACGTCGCGCCGCACCAGGGCGCGGCCTGGCCGGGCGCGCGCCTCGGCCGGGTCTTCCATCTGCTCGCACACCGCCACCCGCAGGCCCTTGCGGATCAGGCGCGCCAGATAGGCGTCGGCTGCATGCACCGGCACGCCGCACATGGGGATGTCCTCGCCCAGGTGCTGGCCCCGCTTGGTCAGCGTGATGTCGAGCGCCGCCGCCGCCGTCACGGCGTCGTCAAAGAACATCTCGTAGAAATCGCCCATGCGGTAGAATAGCAGGCAATCGGCATGGCTGCGCTTGAGGTCAAGATATTGCGCCATCATGGGCGTAAGCTTGCCCGCATCAGCCGCAGTGGCCTCCGGGGGGGTATCTTGCTGGGGATCGGGGTGCTGGGGATCAGGGAGGGTCAAGCGCGGGCTCGGCTCTGGGGGTTTCCTCATCCTATCGCGCGGCGGGACATTTTGACACCGGCGGCGAATCGCGGCCCGCGACGCACCGCCGCTATGGACAAGCAGGACAGCCAAACGGCATAGTCCGCGCGACTTCAAAGGGGTTCCATCGAATGAGCAACAAGCGCACGCCGCTGAGCGATGAAGAGGCTTTGCTGTTTCACGCACAGGGCCGGCCGGGCAAGCTGCAGATTGTTGCGACCAAGCCCATGGCGACCCAGCGCGACCTGAGCCTTGCCTATTCGCCAGGCGTGGCCGTGCCCGTGCAGGCGATCGCCGCCGATCCCAGCGCTGCTTATGACTATACGGTCAAGGGCAATCTGGTGGGCGTGATCTCCAACGGCACCGCCATTCTGGGCCTCGGCAATCTGGGGGCGCTTGCCTCAAAGCCGGTGATGGAAGGCAAGGCCGTGCTCTTCAAGCGCTTTGCCGATGTGGACTCCATCGACATCGAGGTGGACACCGAGGACGTGGACGAATTCGTCAACTGCGTCCGCTTCCTTGGCCCCACCTTTGGCGGCATCAATCTGGAAGACATCAAGGCGCCCGAGTGCTTCATCATCGAGCAGCGCCTGCGCGAACTGATGGACATTCCGGTTTTTCATGACGACCAGCACGGCACGGCGATCATCGCTGCCGCCGGCCTGATCAATGCGCTCGACCTTACCGGCCGTTCCATCAAGGACGTGCGGGTGGTGGTCAATGGCGCGGGTGCCGCCTCCATCGCCTGCATCGAGTTGATCAAGGCCATGGGCCTGCCCCATGACAATGCGATCCTGTGCGACAGCAAGGGCGTGGTCTACAAGGGCCGCACCGAGGGCATGAACCAGTGGAAGTCGGCCCATGCCGCCGTCACGGACGCCCGCAGCCTGCAGGAAGCCATGAACGGCGCCGACGTGTTCCTGGGCCTGTCGGTCAAGGGCGCCGTCACGCGCGAGATGGTGGCGAGCATGGCGGACCGGCCCATCATCTTTGCCATGGCCAATCCCGATCCCGAGATCACCCCGGAAGAGGTGGAGGCGGTGCGCAGCGATGCCATCATCGCCACCGGCCGCTCGGACTATCCCAATCAGGTGAACAATGTTCTGGGCTTCCCCTATATCTTCCGGGGTGCGCTGGACGTGCGGGCGCGCACCATCAACGAGCCCATGAAGATCGCCGCCGCCGAGGCCCTGGCGGCCCTGGCGCGCGAGGATGTGCCCGATGAAGTGGCGGCGGCCTATGCCGGCCAGCGGCCGCAATATGGCCCCAAGTACATCATCCCCTCGCCGTTCGACCCGCGCCTGATCGTGCAGGTGCCCGCCGCCGTGGCCAAGGCGGCCATGGTCTCTGGCGTGGCGCGGCGGCCCATCATCGACATGCAGACCTACAAGAACGAGCTGTCGGCCCGCCTCGACCCGACGTTCAGCACCCTGCAGATGATCTTTGACAAGGTGCGCGAGCAGCCCAAGCGCCTGGTCTTTGCCGAGGGCGAGGAAGAGCGGGTCATCCGCGCCGCCCTTATCTATCGCAATTCCGGCTATGGCACGCCCGTGCTGGTGGGCCGGCCCGAGCGCATCAAGGCCACCATGGAGGCCATCGGCCTCGATCCCGACGAGAAGATCGAGATCGAATCCGCCGCCACCTCCAGCGAGACCCGCAAATACGCGGATTTCCTCTATACCCGCCAGCAGCGCAAGGGCGCCCTGCTGCGCGATTGCCAGCGCATGGTGAACCAGGACCGCAACATCTTTGCCGCCTGCATGGTGGCCTGTGGTGATGCCGATGCCATGGTCACCGGCACCACGCGCACCTTTGGCGTGGCACTCGACGACATCCGCCGCGTGATCGACCCCATGCCTGGCCGCCGCGTGTTCGGCCTGTCGCTGGTGCTGGCCCAGGGGCGCACGGTGTTCATCGCCGATACCGCCGTCAATGAACTGCCCACCGCCTCGGAACTGGCCATGATCGCGGAATCGAGTGCCCAGGTGGCCCGCCGTCTGGGTCACGAGCCCCGGGTGGCCCTGCTGTCGTTCTCCACCTTCGGCAATCCCCTGCGGGATTCGACCCTGGCGGTGCGCGAGGCGGTGCACATCATGGACGCCCGCGAACTCGACTTCGAATACGACGGCGAGATGGCGGCCGACGTGGCCCTGAACCGCCAGCTGCTCGCGCTCTATCCGTTTGCGCGGCTGAAGGAGCCGGCCAATGTGCTGGTGATGCCGGGCCTGCATTCGGCCAACATCGCCTCCAAGCTGGTGCAGGAACTGGGGGGCGGCACGGTGATCGGCCCGCTGCTCATCAACCTCTCGCACCCGGTGCAGATCGCCTCGCCCAATGCCACGGTCTCGGACCTTGTCCATGTCGCGGCGCTGGCCGCCCATGACGCACGGCGCTGAGCCTCTGTTCATGAGGTCCTGACCCGCAACCGCCAGGCAAAGGCCAATACCCGGATCCTACCGCATGGCCAGCACTGATAACCCCTGGTGGCAACCGCTGCTGGCCAGCCCCCGCGAAGGGGCGCCGGCGGTGGTGGCCGTGCTTGGCCTGTTCGTGCTGGGCGAGATCGGCAACCAGGGGCTTTGGGTCGGGCTGGTGCTGTCCCTGGGGGCGGGAGCTCTCAGGGCCTGGCGGCGGGAACGGGAACTGGCCGGCACCATGGCCTTCATCGACGCCCTGACCGACGGCGCCCAGATCCCCGCCCTGCCGGTGCTGGATGGCCTGGCCGGTCCCATGCGCCGTCTGGCCGGCCGCTGGGCCGAGCGCGAGGCGCGGCTGGCGCGCACCGCCGCCAGCCAGCGCGGCCTGCTTGATCTGCTCCCCGAACCCCTGGTGCAGCTGGCCCCGGGCCTGCTGGTGGTGGCCGCCAACCGCGCCGCCGTCGAACTCTTGGGCGACAATCCCACGGCCCGCAATCTGGAGACGGTGCTGCGCGACCCCGCCGTGCTGGCGGCAGCGGGCGATGTCATGGCGGGGGCCGAGCGCCGGGATGTGGAGTTCACTTTGGCGGGCACCGTGCCCCGCGCCTTCAGGTGCAGCGTGGCCGCCCTGCCCCAGCGCGCCGCCGATGGTACCGTGGCGGTCCTGACCCTGGCAGACCTGACGGCGGCCAAGCGCATGGAGGCCATGCGCGTCGATTTCGTCGCCAATGCCAGCCACGAGATCCGCACACCGCTGGCCGCCCTCGCCGGCTATATCGAGACCCTGCGCGGCCCCGCCCGCGAGGATGCCAAGGCGCGCGAGCGTTTCCTTGGCATCATGGCCGATCAGGTCACGCGCATGACCCGGCTGGTCTCGGACCTGCTGTCGCTGAGCCGCATCGAACTGCATGAACACGCGGCCCCGTCGGACGCCGTGGAGCTTGGCCCGCTGGTGGCGCGGGTGGCCCAAAGCCTGGAGTGGAAGGCGGCGGACAAGAAGATGCCGGTGGTCCTTGACCTGCCGGCCGGGCTGCCGGCCGCCTTGGGCGACGCCAGCGAGATCGAACAGGTGGTCCAGAACCTGCTGGACAATGCCATGAAATATGGCTCCCCCGGCACCGAGGTGAAGGTCACGGCCCGCCAGACCGAGCAGCGCCCGGCCGGGGCGCCGGGCAAGGGCGGTATTGCCCTGACGATCTCTGACCGGGGCGCCGGCATTGCCCGCGAGCATCTGCCACGCCTGACGGAGCGCTTCTATCGCGTGGATGCCGCGCGCAGCCGCGACATGGGCGGCACCGGCCTTGGCCTTGCCATCGTCAAGCACATCATCAGCCGGCACCGGGGCACGCTTTCCATCAGAAGCGCGCC
>CANCOY010000048.1 GCA_947379865.1 Acetobacteraceae bacterium | reverse complement strand
ACCTGGTCGAGCAGGCGCAGGGAATGAAAATAGCGCGCGCCCGGCCGGATGGTGGCATAGAGGCGCGGCACGGTTTCCAGATTGTGGTTGTAGACATCGGGGCGCGCTGCCACCACGGCTTCAAGGGCGCCGGGCTTGCGCATGAAATCGGGCGTCAGCACCTCGATGGTGGTGGCAGGCGCTGCCGCCCGCAGCCGGCGGATGACCTCCACAAACTGGCTGGCCCCGCCATCGGCCAGATCATCCCGGTCGACCGAGGTGATCACCACATGCTCCAGGCCCAGTTCAGCGATTGCTTCGGCAACATGCGCCGGTTCATCCGGATCCGGATGATCTGGCATGCCCGTCTTGATGTTGCAGAAGGCGCAGGCACGGGTGCAGGTGTCGCCCAGGATCATCACCGTGGCGTGCTTCTGTTTCCAGCACTCCCCCACATTGGGGCAGGCTGCCTCCTCGCAGACGGTGTTCAGCTTCAACCGCCGCATCAGGGCCCGTGTTTCCGCCACTTCTACGGACATGGGCGCCCTCACCCGCAGCCAGGCAGGCTTGGGCAGGCGGCGGGGGGAGACGATCTCCGGAGACTCGGCGGGAACAATTGTCATGTCGGCCATTGCCTAGATGTGGATCGCGCGCCCATAGGCGTCAAGCACGGCCTCGTGCATGGTCTCGCTGAGGGTGGGATGGGGGAAGACCGTGGCCATCAGTTCCGCCTCGGTCGTCTCCAGTGTGCGGGCAATCGCATAGCCCTGGATCTGCTCCGTGACCTCGGCGCCGATCATGTGCGCCCCCAGCAAGGCACCCGTCTTGGCATCGAACACGGTTTTCACCAGACCCTCGGGCTCACCCAAAGCGATGGCCTTGCCATTGCCAAGATAGGGAAAACGGCCAACCTTCACCTCGTGCCCGGCGGCGCGGGCCTTTGCCTCGGTCAGGCCGACGCTGGCGATCTGGGGCAGGCAATAGGTGCAGCCCGGAATGTTTCCCGTGTCGAGTGGATGGACCCCGGCGACACCGGCAATCTTCTCGACACAGACGACGCCCTCGTGGCTTGCCTTGTGGGCCAGCCACGGCGGCCCCGTGACGTCGCCTATGGCATAAAGGCCGGGCACCCCGGTGCGGCTGAATTCGTCCACCACAATATGGCTGCGCTCAACCTTAACACCCAGGGCCTCAAGACCGATGTTCTCCACATTGCCGACAATGCCCACCGCCAGGATCGCCTGATCGGCCTCGATGCGGTGGCTCTGGCCGCCGGCCTCAATCTCGGCCACCACGCCGGTCCCTTCAGGCGACAGGCGCTTCAGGTTGGCAGCTGTGTGGAACTTCAGTCCCTGCCTGGTGAAGGCCTTGAGGGCAAAGGCAGAGATATCCTCGTCCTCGACCGGCAGGATGCGGTCGAGCGCCTCGACCACGGTTACCTTGCTGCCCATCTGGGCATAGAAGCTGGCGAACTCCATGCCGATGGCACCCGACCCCACCACCAGCAGGCGCTTTGGCAGGGTCTTTGGCACCATCGCC
Source organism: Acetobacteraceae bacterium (assembly GCA_947379865.1). Taxonomy (GTDB): domain Bacteria; phylum Pseudomonadota; class Alphaproteobacteria; order Zavarziniales; family Zavarziniaceae; genus CANCOY01. The sequence continues at coordinate 26,173 of CANCOY010000048.1, read as the reverse complement.
TCGCGATAGGTGATGATGCTGGTGCCATTGGGCTCCAGCCCCGGCAGGGTGCGTGCCCTGGCGCCCGTGGCGATGATGATGTGCGGCGCCTCAAGCTCTACCGTTGTGTCATTGCGGGTTACGGCAAGGCGGCCCTTGCCCAGCAGGCGGCCCTCGCCCTCGACAACGGTGATCTTGTTCTTCTTCATCAGGTGCTTCACGCCGGCCGAAAGCTGGCTGGCCACCTGGCGGCTGCGCTTCACGATGCGCGCAAGATCAAAGGTGATGTCGCCGATTTCAAAACCATAATCACCGGCATGTTGCAGCAGGTGGTGCACCTCAGAACTGCGCAGCAGGGCCTTGGTGGGGATACAGCCCCAGTTCAGGCAGATGCCACCCAGCGCCTCACGCTCCACCACAGCAGCCTTCATGCCCAGCTGTGCCGCACGGATCGCCGCCACATAGCCACCCGGCCCACTGCCCAGCACGATCAGATCGAACCGCTCCGCCATTCTGCTACTCCTCAACTGAGGCCAGGCTGCCTAGAGCAGCATGGTCAGCGGTTCTTCAATCAGACGCTTGAAGGCGGCAAGCAGACCCGCGCCCACAGCCCCATCGATCACACGGTGGTCTGCCGACAGGGTCACGGTCATCACCGTGGCGACTGCAAGAGCGCCATTCTTCACCACGGGCCGCTGTTCGCCGGCACCAATGGCCAGAATGCCGCCGTGGGGCGGGTTGATCACGGCGGCAAACTGCCGGACGCCGAACATGCCAAGGTTGGAGACGGTGAAGGTGCCACCCTGATATTCTTCGGGTTTCAGCTTGCGGCTGCGCGCGCGTTCTGCAAGATCGCGGGTTTCGCCAGCGATGGTGGCCAGGCCCTTGACCTCTGCCGCCCGCACAATCGGGGTGATCAGACCGCCTTCAACCGCCACCGCCACAGCGATGTCGGCATGGGCATAGCGCAGGATGGCTTCATCCGTCCACGAGGCATTGGCAGCTGGTACCTTGACCAGGGCCAGCGCCAGCGCCTTCACGATCATGTCGTTGACGGAAATCTTTGTGCCACCGCCTACCTGCTCGTTCAGGGTCTTGCGCATGGCGAGCAGATTGTCGATCTCGCAATCGACGGTGAGGTAATAATGCGGGATCGTGGCCTTCGCCTCTGACAGGCGGCGGGCCACGGTGCGGCGCATGCCATCATTGGGGATCGCCGTGAACTCGGCAGATCCGGGCGCGAATGGCGTGCTCGGCACGGGCGGGGTGATCACGGCGGCACCGGTCCGGCCACTCGGCACTGCTGCTGCCGGGGCCTGGGGCCTGGCCGCCTCAACATCTGCCTTCACGATCCGTCCATGGGGGCCGCTGCCCTGCACCTGAGCAAGGTCGAGGCCTTTGTCGCGGGCAATGCGGCGCGCCAGCGGCGTGGCAAACACCCGCTCACCATGGCTGACAGGCGGTGCAGAAACCGCTGCGGGCGATGCTGCTGGTGCTGCAGGTGCAACCGCCGCCTGCGGTGCTGCGGGAGTGGCTACAGCCTTTGGCGCGGGTGCGGCAGCAGAAGAGGCTGCCTCGCCCTCTTCGGTGATCAGGCCGATGGGCGTATTCACCGCAACGTTCTCGGTTCCACCAGGCACAAGAATGCGGGACAGAATCCCCTCATCCACGGCCTCCACTTCCATGGTTGCCTTGTCGGTCTCGATCTCGGCGATGACGTCGCCAGCCTTGATGACGTCGCCTTCCTTCACCAGCCATTTGGTAAGGGTGCCCTCGGTCATGGTGGGTGACAGGGCGGGCATCAGGATCTGGGTTGCCATGTCCGCCCCTCAACGATAGGTGACCGCATGCACCGCCGCTACCACGTCGTCGGGGCCGGGCAATGCAAGCTTTTCGAGATTGGCGGCATAGGGCATGGGCACGTCCTTGCCGGTGACGCGCAGCACAGGCGCGTCCAGCCAGTCAAAGGCATGTTCCATGATGGTGGCAGCGATTTCCGCCCCCATGCCGGCAAAGGGCCAGCCTTCTTCGACCGAGACGACCCGGTTCGTCTTCTTGACGCTGGCCACAATGGTCTCGACATCCAGCGGACGCAGGGTCCTGAGGTCAATCACCTCAGCCTCGATGCCAGCAGCCGCCAGGGTCTCGGCCGCCGCCAGGGCATGGGCGACCGCAATGGAGAAGGCGACGATGGTTACATCGCGCCCCTTGCGAACCACCTTCGCCTTGCCAATGGGCACGGTCCAATCCTCATTGGTCGGCACCTCGAAGGACCGGCCATAGAGGATCTCGTTCTCCAGAAAGACCACCGGATTGGGACTGCGGATCGCTGATTTCAGCAGGCCCTTGGCATCGGCCGCCGAATAGGGCGCCACCACCGTCAAGCCGGGCACATGGGCATACCAGCTGGCGTAACACTGGCTGTGCTGCGCCCCCACGCGGGAGGCGGCACCATTGGGACCACGAAAGACGATGGGCGCCGACTGCTGGCCACCCGACATGTAGAGCGTCTTGGCGGCCGAGTTGATGATGTGGTCAATCGCCTGCATGGCGAAATTGAAGGTCATGAACTCGACAATCGGCTTCAGCCCTGCAAGGGCTGCCCCCACGCCAAGGCCGGCAAAGCCATATTCCGTGATCGGCGTATCGATTACACGTTCGGCACCAAACTCATCCAGCAGACCCTGGCTTACCTTGTAGGCGCCCTGATACTGGGCAACCTCCTCACCCATCAGAAAGACGGCGGGGTCGCGGCGCATTTCCTCGGCCATGGCATCGCGCAGGGCCTCGCGCACGGTCTGGCTCTGGGTCGGGCCCATATCCTCGGTTTCCTGTGCCGCAATGGGCGCAGCAGGTGCCGGGGAAGCGGGCGGTGCCTTGGTGGTGACGGGCTGGGAGGCGGCTGTCGGCGCCGGCGTGGCACCGGCCTGCTGTTCCTCGCCTTCAATCATGGCGATGGGTGTGTTCACGGCGACATTCTCCGTGCCGGCGGGCACAAGGATCTGCGTCAGCACGCCTTCATCCACGGCCTCGACTTCCATGGTCGCCTTGTCGGTCTCGATCTCGGCGATCACGTCGCCGGCCTTGATGGTATCGCCCTCCTTCACCAGCCATTTGGCGACGGTTCCCTCGGTCATGGTGGGCGAGAGGGCGGGCATCAGGATCTGGATAGCCATGGTCGCGCCCTCAGAGGGTGATGTCGGTCATAAGCTCGGACGGATCCGGCTCAGGACTGTGCTGGGCAAATTCGGCGGCTTCGGCGACGATGGCCTTCACCTCCCGGTCGATTTCCTTGAGTGCGGTCTCGTCAGCGAGGTTTTCGCCCAACAGGCGCGCCCGCACCTGATCGATCGGATCATGTTCAGCGCGCATCTTCTGGACTTCGTCCTTGCTGCGATACTTGGCCGGGTCCGACATGGAATGCCCGCGATAACGATAGGTCTTCATCTCGAGGATGATCGGCCCCTTGCCTGCCCGGCACCAGGCCACCGCTTCCTCGCCGGCTGCCTTGACCGCCAGCACATCCATCCCGTCGACCTGTCGGCCGGGAATATTGAAACTCTCGCCACGGCGCGACAGCTCAACCTGGGCCGAGGCGCGGCTGACCGCCGTACCCATGGCATATTGATTGTTCTCGATCACATAGACGACAGGCAGGCTCCACAGTTCGGCCATGTTGAAGCTCTCGTACACCTGCCCCTGGTTCGCGGCGCCATCGCCGAAATAGGTCAGGCACACGGCATCGGTCCGCGCATATTTTGCAGCGAAGGCGACCCCGGTACCCAAAGGCACCTGCCCGCCCACAATGCCATGGCCGCCAAAGAACCTCTTGTCCTTGGAAAACATGTGCATGGAGCCGCCCTTGCCACGGGAATAGCCCCCGCTGCGCCCGGTCAGCTCCGCCATGACGCCACGCGCATCCATGCCACAGGCCAGCATGTGGCCGTGGTCGCGATAGCCGGTGATGACGGAATCACCCTCGCGGATCGCGGCCTGCATGCCAACAACCACGGCTTCCTGGCCGATGTAGAGATGACAGAAGCCGCCGATCAGGCCCATGCCATACATCTGGCCGGCCTTTTCCTCAAAACGGCGAATCAGCAACATGTCGCGGTAGTGCTGGAGAAGGGCCGCGGCCGGAGACCCCGCCACTTTCTCGGCCTTTTTTGCCGCGGTTTTTGCCATTCCTGCCTCCCTTGCTTTACCTGCTGCACAATAAGCAATTTGGGCATGGCTCAGATAGGATAAAGGGTCAGGGTCATGCATTTTTGCATGGGCACGCCGACTACACCGGCCCAGCAATGCGCACGTGCAAGGCTGACAGATTTCAACAATCAGGGCTTGTTAAGGATCACAATTTCACCCGGCTTGGCAAAGCCGAGAACGTCGCGGGCCCGCTCATCAAGCAGATCGGGGTCGAGGCTGGTGGGGCGAAGCAGGGAAACCCGATGCTCCAGTTCAGCACGCTGGGCAGCGACCTGAGTTTGCTCAACCCGGGTGGTCTCGATCTCTTGTGCCAGACGCGCCCAGGCAATCAGCCCATAGTCGCCCTGCACCAGATGATAGCTGAAATAGCCAATCGCACAGGCGCTGAGCACCGGAAAAATGGCATGGCGAGAGCGCCGACGGAGTTCATATGCGAGTGACATGGGCGCTAGAGAATCACTTGACACGCGATTCGTCCAGTCTTTCGTTCGCGAAGTTAATTAATTGGTAATTTTTTCCTGAAACCTGTGCCTCAAGACTCGCAACCCGCGCCTCAAGAACCCCGATGCGCTCGAGCGCCGCCTCCAGCAATGCCCGGTCGGGCGAAGCGATGGGGGTGGTCACTGCCGGGGCAACATCCGGCGTGCCGATGCCGGCACGCCGGGCCATTTCTGCTGTGGAAACGCCCAGCAGGGCAGCCAGTTGCATGACCTCGCGTGGCGCCAGTTCCCGCTGGTCCTTGATGATCAGGACAAGCTCATCATGCGGCATACCAAGTGCCGCGCTGACCCCCGCCCTGTCGAGACCCGATGCGGCAAGGCGTTCATCAAACCATCGGGCGTCAAAGAACAGGGCCATGCTGCCGCATCTCGGGTCGTTTCGTCAGGTGTTACCGTATCACGCCGCACTCGATCAGGCTGCAGTGGCCATCATGGAGCGGGCAGCGGCAAGGGTTCCGGGATCATTGGCAACGCCGCGCCAGCGCGACGCGACAAGGCGCACAATGACCTGGTCAAGGTCGATTATAGCCGCACGATAGCCACCATCAATGTCGAATCCGGCGGCAACGAGCTGGTGCAGGGCCTGTTGGGCCTGGCGCAGCTTGGTCAGTTCGATCGTTTCGTTAAGGGGCGTTTCGTGAAGGGGCATTGGATTCTCCTCGCAGGCCATTCGTGGACAAAGCAACCCCGGAAACTGAACCCCGATAACTTTCGGGCCGCTCCAGGCGTGGTTCATCGTCAATATCAGTCCAGACACGGATCCATGATTCTTGCTGTCCCCGTGCCGCGCCTTGATTAGCGCAGGAGAGCCAAGAACACACGCGACAAATTTGTGATGTACTGCAAGTGTTTATTATTGCAACTGCAACAAAATCGATGTTGCGGCGCACGCTGAATAATTAATTACTGAATTGTTACGTCACCATGGGAGAGCCATGTCACACGTGCTGCCGCTGGATGACAGGATCCTGCTGCAGGCTGTTGCAGGCATGAACCGGTACAAACGTTCAAACTGCCTTCTGGTTCCCCACCTGCACCAAAATAAAAATGGGCGCCCCGGATGACCAGGGCGCCCATTGTTCCAAAACAGAAGATCAGGCGAGGGCGCCGGATGCCTTCAGGCGGGCGACCTCGTCTGCCGCAAAACCCCAGTCTGCCAGGGCCGTATCGGTATGGGCGCCGGGCACCGGCGGGGCCGAGCGGATCTCTGCCGTTGTGCGGCTGAAACGCGGGGCCGGCGCTGGCTGGGTCACGCCGTCAACCTCTACGAAGGTCTTGCGCAGCACATTGTGGGGGTGCTGTGGCGCTTCCTTGAACGAGAGAACCGGCGCGTAACACACGTCCGTGCCTTCCATCAGGGCATCCCATTCCGCCCGCGTCTTCTGCTTGAAGACAATAGCGATCTTCTCCTTCAGGGCGGGCCACTGGGCGCGGTCCATCTGGGGCGCGAAGGTTTCCTTGTCGAGGCCGGCCCGCTGCACCAGTTCGGCATAGAACTGCGGCTCGATGGAGCCGATGGACACCCACTTGCCGTCCTTGGTCTCGTAGGTGTCGTAAAAATGCGCGCCGGTGTCCAGCAGGTTGGTGCCCCGGTCATCCTGCCAGAAGCCGGTGCCCAGCATGCCGTACATCATGGTGGAAAGGACCGCCGCACCATCGACCATGGCGGCATCCACCACCTGGCCCTTGCCGGAGGTCTTGGCCTCAAGCAGGGCGCAGACAATGCCAAATGCCAGCATCATGCCGCCGCCGCCGAAATCTCCAACGAGGTTGAGCGGCGGCACCGGCTTGCCGCCCCGGTTGCCAAAGGCATGCAGCACGCCCGAGAGCGCGATGTAGTTGATGTCATGGCCAGCCGCCGGGGCCATGGGGCCTTCCTGGCCAAAGCCGGTCATGCGGCCATAGATGATGCGGGGGTTGTGCTTCAGTGCCACCTCAGGCCCAAGACCCAGGCGCTCCATCACGCCCGGGCGAAAGCCCTCGGTGATGACATCGGCGCCCTCGATCAGCTTCAGCACGGTCTGAATGCCTTCGGGGTTCTTCAGGTCGACGGCGATGGAGCGCTTGCCGCGATTGAGCAGATCGTTCTTGGCCGCGACAACGCCGCCGCCGCCCTTGACGGCGCGGTCGACGCGCAGCACGTCGGCCCCCATATCGGCCAGCATCATGGCGCAGAACGGGCCAGGCCCGATGCCGGCGATCTCGACGACCTTAATTCCCTTCAGCGGACCCATGGTGCTGCCCTCCCTGGCATCTGTAATTCTTGACTAGGCTCGGTTTTACCGGCTCGGTACGGCTTCGTCACCCCCCTGCCCCCAGCGTCGCCCCGTGGCGGCGTCCCGGATACTGACTGAATCATGGCCATTGACCCGTTTCTGCCCTTGCCGCCCCGCCTCAACATGGCCCGTTATCTGCTCGACGGGCGCCCGCCAGGGAAAACGGCCCTGATCGTCACCACTGGCACAGAGGACGAGGTCTGGACCTATGGAGCGGTGGCGCAGGCCGTGCGCCGCATCGCCTTTGGCTATCGCGCAAAGGGCCTGCTGCCGGGCGACCGGGTGATGATCCGCCTTGATAATGAGGCGCTCTATGCCATCGCCTTTTTTGGCGCCATTGCGGCCGGGCTGATTGCCCTGCCCTCATCCGCCATGCTGACGCCGGGGGAAGCCGATTTCCTGGTGAAGGACTCTGGCGCTGGCGCTGTCGTTATCGCCGCCGGGCTTGGCCTGACAGAGGCGCTGCCATCGGGAACCCAGTTGATCGACCGTGCGGAAATCCTTGACTGGGTGGCCAGTGGCCCGGAAGCCGACTGGGCCGACACCCATGCCGATGACCCGGCCTACATCATCTTCACCTCAGGCACCACGAGCCGCCCCAAGGGTGTCCTTCACGCCCAGCGCAGTGCCTGGGGGCGCCGGCCCATGTTCAGCGGCTGGCATGGCATTGGCCCGGACGATGTGGTGCTGCACGCCGGCGCCTTTAACTGGACCTATACCCTGGGCGTCGGCCTGACGGACCCCTGGGCCGCCGGCGCCACCTCGATCCTTTATGCCGGTCCCAAGGACCCGGCGGTCTGGCCCCGGCTGATCGCCCGCCACCGGCCGAGCATTTTCGCCACGGTGCCCAGCCTCTATCGCCAGATCCTGAAATATGGTGATCCCGCCGCCCATGACCTGTCATCCCTGCGCCACGGCCTGAGCGCCGGGGAAGCCCTGCCAGCCGCCCTGCTGGAGGCCTGGCGCGCGGCAACCGGGCTGGAGCTTTACGAGGCGCTCGGCATGAGCGAATTGTCGACGCCCATCGGCCAGCCGGCGGGGGAACCCGTACGTCCCGGTTTCTCGGGCAGGCCCCAACCCGGGCGGCGCATCGCCATCCTGCCGGTGGAGGGCGGCACCGAGCCGCTGCCGCCGGGCGACATCGGCCTGCTGGCCATGCACCGCTCCGACCCCGGCATGATGCTGGGTTATTGGAACCGTCCCGACGAGGATGCGGAGGTGCTGCGCGGCGAGTGGTTTGTGGGCGGCGATCTGGCCGAAGCAGACCCTGAGGGTTACATCACCTATCGCGGCCGCAATGACGATGTGATGAACGCCATGGGCTATCGCGTCAGCCCCATGGAGGTGGAGGCGGCACTGGCCGACCACCCTGCGGTGGCAGAAGTTGCCGTGGCGGAACTCGCCGTCTCTGCCGAGATCAGTGTGATTGCCGCCTTTGTTGTCTTGCGTGAAGGCGCGCTTGCGGAGGGTGCAGACCTGCTCGACTGGGCTTCTGCCCGCCTCGCCCCCTACAAACGGCCACGGGAAGTGGTCTTCATGGACCACCTCCCGCGCACGGTGAATGGCAAGGTGACGCGCAAGACCCTGCGCAAACCCTGACGGTTCCTACCAGGTATCAACGTAGCGGCGCTTTTCCGTGCGCGCCGAGACGGGCGGCATGGATTTCAGCCCACGCAGGATCCAGGTGCGGGTTTCAACCGGATCGATAACGGCATCGATTTCAAGGAAGGCCGCCATATTGATGGCCTTGCCGATCTCATAGGACTTGGCGACCATCTGTTCGAACAGCTTCTGGCGCTCGCCCAGATCAGCGACGGCCTCAAGCTCCTTGCGATAGCCAAGCCGGACGGCGCCTTCCAGGCCCATGCCACCAAACTCGCCCGTGGGCCACGACACGTTGAAGACCGGCGCATGGAAGCTGCCGCCCGTCATGGCCTGGGCGCCAAGGCCATAACCCTTGCGCAGCACCACCGAGAACACCGGTACCGAAAGATTGGCCTCGATCACGAACAGGCGCGAGGCATGGCGCACCGTGGCGGATTTCTCTGCCTCGGGACCAACCATGATGCCGGGCGTATCAACGAGGCTGAGCACCGGCATGTCGAAGGCATCGCACAGCTGCAGGAAGCGCGCCGCCTTGTCCGCCGCCGGGCTGTCGATGGCGCCGGCCAGATGCATGGGATTGTTGGCAATCAGGCCCATGGGCCGGCCTTCCACGCGGATGAAGGCGGTGATCATGCCGATCCCGAATTCCGAGCGCAGTTCCAGCACCGAACCGGCATCGGCCAGGGTCGCAATAACCGTGCGGATGTCATAGACGCGCAGGCGGTTTTCCGGGATGAGGGTGCGCAGTTCGCGCTGGTCGGCACAGGCCCAGCCCGTGGTGGGACCCTGGAAATAGGCCAGATACTTCTTGGCAGCGGCAACCGCCTCCACCTCGTCTTCCACCAGCACGTCAATGACGCCGCTTGGCCCCTGCACGGAGGTGGGGCCAACTTCCTCCGGCGTGAAGACGCCAAGCCCGCCACCTTCGATCATGGCCGGGCCGCCCATGCCGATATTGGCATTGCGTGCGGCAATCACCACGTCGCTGCAGCCAAGCAGGGCGGCGTTACCAGCAAAGCAACGGCCCGAAACAATCCCCACCAGCGGCACCAGGCCAGAGAGCCGGGCATATTGACGGAAGGTTGGCACATCAAGGCCAGCCACGCCGATATGGTCGGTATCGCCCGGCCTGCCGCCACCGCCCTCGGCAAAGAGGACCACCGGCATCTTCCAGTCTTCCGCGACCTTCAGCAGGCGGTCTTTCTTGCGGTGGTTCATGAAGCCCTGGGTGCCGGCAAGAACCGTGTAATCATAAGAGATCACGGCGCAACGCCCGCCTTCCTCGCCAAAGGCGGTACCATTGACGGTGCCAATGCCAGAGATCAGCCCGTCAGCCGGGCTCATGTCGAGGAGCTTTTCCACCGGGTGGCGGCGGCGCTGGGCGGCCAGGGCAAAGGCGCCGTATTCAATGAAGCTGCCCGGGTCCACCAGATCGGCGACATTTTCGCGGGCGGTGCGCTGGTTGGTCTTGCGGCGCCGGGCGACAGCCGCCGGGCGGGCGTCATCGGTGGTGATGCGCCAGCGTTCCTGCACCTCGGCAAGGTCGGGGCGGACGGCGTCAAGGTCGATCTCGCCAGCACTTTCCACCACTGCCTCGGCCATCTCCCGGGGTTCGATGAAGAGCAGGGCCTGACCATCCATGACCTGGTCACCGGGGCCCGCCGCCACCAGGCGAACCACGCCTGAGACAGGGGCAACGACGATGTGCTCCATCTTCATGGCTTCAAGGATGGCGACCTGTGCACCGGCGTGCACGCTGTCGCCCTCGGCCGCATCAATGCTGACGACCTTGCCCAGCATGGGGGCGCCCACAGCCTCTGTTCCGGCGGGGCCAGTCACGCCCGCCGCACCGCCTGCGGCCTGGCCACTGCCCTCGCCCGTGTCAAAAAAGCGGGCGCGGGCGCCGGCCTCGGGGGGCTGTACCAGCAGGGCGATCTCGTCTTCCACAAACCGCGTGTAAATGCGGTTGGTCACGAAATCCGGGTGTCGCAGCAGGTTCTGCAGGAAGGGCAGATTGGTGGCAAGACCGGCAATGCGGAACTCGCCAAGGGCACGCGTGGCGCGCCGCACGGCATCGCCATAATCGGCCGACGGCGAGGAGACGATCAGCTTGGCCAGCAGCGAGTCAAAGCTCGAATTTGTCGTGTAACCCGTATAGCCAAAGCTGTCGACGCGAATGCCCGGGCCTGAGGGCACGTCAAAGGCTGTCAGTGTGCCGCCTGATGGGCGTGCCTCGCCGCTGGCGTCCATGGTTTCCATGTTGACGCGCAGCTGGATGGCAAAACCGCGCGGTGCCGGGACGCTTTCCTGCGTCAGCCCAAGCGAGGCCAGCGTGGCGCCGCCCGCAATGCGCAGCTGCGTCTTGACCAGATCAATGCCCGTAACTTCTTCTGTTACCGTATGCTCGACCTGGATGCGTGGGTTGGCTTCGATGAAGGCAAACCCGTCACCGCCGGGGGCCGTGTCATCCACCAGAAATTCGAACGTGCCCAGATTGTCGTAATGGGCGGCGCGGGCCAGTTTTACCGCCGCCTCGCACAGGCGCTGCCGCAGGGCGGGGTCCAGCGTGGGGCTGGGGGCCACCTCGACAATCTTCTGGTTGCGCCGCTGGATGGAGCATTCGCGCTCGCCCAGATGCACAACCCCGCCCGCCCGGTCGCCAATGATCTGGATTTCAATATGGCGGGCGCGCTCGATCAGGCGTTCCACATAGACATCGCCCTTGCCAAAGGCGGCCTTGGCCTCGGACTGGCAGCGGGTAAAGGCGTCTTCCAGCTCAGCCAGGGTCCGTGCCGGGCGCATGCCGCGTCCACCGCCGCCTGCCACGGCCTTGACCATGACGGCGCCCCCTGCCCCCAGGCCTTCAAGAAAGGCGCCGGCCTCGGCCAGGGTGGTGGGGCTTGCGGTACCCGAGAGCAGGGGCACGCCGGTGCGCGCCGCCAGTTCACGCGCCCTTACCTTGTCGCCAAACAGTTCCAGCGCCTCGGGACGCGGCCCGACAAAGACCAGACCTGCATCGGCGCAGGCCCGCGCGAAATCGGCATTCTCAGCCAGAAAGCCATAGCCTGGATGAACGGCATCGCAGCCCGCCTCCCGCGCCAGGGCAACCACCCGGGCGATATCGAGATAGGCGGCGGCGCCGTGTCCGCCGAGGGCGAGCGCCTCGTCTGCCACGCGAACGTGCAGGGCGCGTGCATCATCCTCGGAATGGATGGCGACTGTGCGCAGCCCAAGTTCGGAGGCGGCGCGGGCGATGCGGATGGCGATCTCGCCCCGGTTGGCGATGAGCAGGCTCTTGAGAGTCATTTTTTTACCCCTGGCGTTCCCCGACAACCTTCGTAGGCAAGAACTGTCCGTCTGCCAAGATGGCATGTTCCAACCCGCCCGCTATCAGACAATGGACAGCGCCTGAAAAACGTGGCGTGATTTTGCCCATGATCGTGATTTCAGGAACCGCCCGGGTCCGCCCCGAGGTACGTACACAAGCCCTTGCTGCCGCCCGTGACATGGCGCGGCTATCGCAGGCAGAGGCCGGCTGCCGGGCCTATGAATTCGCCATCACGCTTGATGATGAGAATGTATTTCGCCTGTTCGAACAATGGGATGACGAAGCCAGCCTGCTGGCCCATTTCGGCACGGCCCACTTCGCCACCTTCTCGGCAGCACTCGGCGGCATGCTGGCGGCGGCCCCCCATTTCACCCGCTATGATGTGGCCGGCGCCGGCCCCCTTTCCCGGCCTGAGCCGCCACCGGCGCTCTCGGCCGAGGGCGAGGCCCTGGGCGACGTTGCCAACCGGCTTTTGTTCGAGAATGCGCTGGTGCGCGTCTGGCAGATGCGGCTGGCCCCGGGAGAAGGTTCCGCCCTGCACCGCCATGACCACCCCTATCTTTTGTGCATCGTGGACGGCGAAAGCATTGACGCCGACTGGCCGGGCAAGCCCTCGGTCACCATTCCGGTGGCGCCGGGCGACGTCCTGTTCGTGCCTCCCGGGGTGACGGAACGGGCGGTCAACCGCTCCACCAAGGCGTTCCACGAGATCCTGATCGAAATCAAAAGCCCGACAACGGCCCCGCTGGAGGTCCAGGCCTTCACCGCCACGCCCCTGTCACTCTGAGGCGTATTGTCTCTCGCACATAGCCGCAGACCCTCCTAGACTGGGCGGCAAAACCAGTCAAAAAGTGAGGGAACCCATGAAGTTCGGCATCTTCTACGAGCACCAGCTGCCCAAGCCCTGGGGACCCGGTGACGAAGCCAAAATGTTCCACGATGCGCTGGAGCAGGTCATCCTCGCCGACAGGCTGGGCTATGACTATGCCTGGGAGGTAGAGCACCACTTCCTCGACGAATACTCCCATTCCTCTGCGCCAGAGGTTTTCCTGGCAGCAGCGGCGGCGCGCACGCAAAACATCCGGATCGGCCACGGCATTCGCCAGGTCATCCCCAAATATAACCACCCTGCCCGCACGGCAGAGGGGCTGGCCACGCTCGACATCATGTCCCACGGACGGGTGGATTTCGGGATCGGCGAAGGGGCAACCCGGCTGGAACTGGGCGCCTTTGGCATTCCGGCCCGCGAAAAGCGCGCCATGTGCCTGGAGGCGGCGGAACAGGTCGCCAACATGATGGTGCTAGACCCCTATCCCGGCTTTGAGGGCAAGTACTTCTCCATGCCCTGCCGGAATGTGATCCCCAAGCCCATGCAGACGCCCCATCCCCCCATGTGGATGGCCTGCACCAACCGCGACACGATCAAGGTGGCCGCCTCCATCGGCGTCGGCGCGCTGGCCTTCTCGTTCCTCGACCCCCAGGAAGCCACCAACTGGGCCGAGATCTATTACGGGATCATCAAGTCAGAACAGTGCGTGCCCATTGGCCATTCGGTGAACGCCAATATCGCCATGGTCTCGAACTTCTCGGTCCACCATGACCGCAGCGAGGCGATCCGGCGGGGCCATGAGGGTTTCGAGTTCTTTGGCTATGCCGCCAATGCCCTGGTCGCCCACGATACGGTGCCGGGCCGCACCAACATGTGGGGCGACTATCTGGCCAAACGCGGCAACCGCACGGAAGAGATGATTGCCGCCTCCCAGCGGGTGGATAATTACGCCTCTGGCATCGGCACGCCGGAAGACATGCGCGACCATCTCAAGGCCTTCCAGGACGCGGGCGTCGATCAGGTGATCTTCCTGCAGCAGGCCGGGCGCAATCGCCACGAGCACATCTGCGAATCCCTTGAGCTGTTCGCCGCCGAGGTGATGCCGGAATTCAAAGCCGAGGTCGCCGCCCGTGAGGCCCGCAAGGCCCGCGAACTGGCGCCGTATATTGAGGCCGCACTCAAGCGCAAGAACTGGATGAAGCCGCTGGCGGATGACGAGATCCCGGTGGTCAAGGCCTCCGTCGCCAAGGCCCAGCTCGCCCAGAACGCCACGCGCCCGGCAGCCGAATAGGAACACCGTCACGGGGAAGAAAAAGGGGGCGCAGGTCGCTCCCTTTTTTTGCGCGGGCCGTCAGGTCTCGTTACCCCATCTCTCTGGCAGGACCAGACGCTGGTCGACCAGTCGGCGTTTGCCATTGGCTCCCGTTGCTATGGCGCTGACGGGTTCCAGCCTGACGTCCAGAACATCGCCAAAGCTGCCTTGCATGTCCTCGACAAGGCCAGCGAGTGCTGCGGGCGTCGCGTCATCATAGGGAACCACCTTCATTACGGCATGACCCGGCGTATCCTGATAGAACTGCAGGTCCCTGATCAGGCCGAAATGGGAGAGAAAAATCAGGTTGAGGACCGAAACGGGGTTCCCCTTTTTGCCCACCACAAACTCCTGCCCCCATTTCGAACGGATGGTGGAGACGCGCAGCCGCCAGCAGTTTTCCGCGCTTGGCGCGCAGACCAGGCGCGCCTTGTCACCCGTGTCGTAACGGATCAGCGCCATGGCTCTGCTGAGAAAACCTGTTGATACGATGCGTCCAAGCTCGCCTGGGCGGGTAACAGGCTGATCATTGGCGTCGAGCAGTTCCGTGAGGCCATAGAGAGGTTCGAACTCAAAGACCTCAGGCTCCCCAGGCACCTCGGTCGCAAAGGCGCAGCGCTCAGTCAGACCATAATAAGAAAGCACCGGCACACCACCAAAGGCGGCGGCGATGAGCTTTCGCTGGGCTGCGAAAAGAGTTTCCGACGAGGTGAAGATGGCGGTAAGGCCCACCGGCGCATCCCAGCCGCGAAACAGGGCATGGGAAGCCAGAATGGACAGGGCTGATGGCAAGCCATAGATAAGGCGCGGTCGCCAGGCCGTGATCTGCTCAAGATAGGTGTCCATGACCGCTGGCGACATATGATAGGGCGACAGGCGCAACTCGTTCAGCCCGGGATCCAGTTCCCATGGCTGGGCTTCGCTGAAGTGAAACGCAGCGCCGTCGCGGACAACCAGCACCCGCTCGCCAGTTCTATACCCCGCATGTGTCCAGAAACTGTGCACAAAGGCCATTTCGCGCACACTGCGGTCCCGGTCGAGCCATATCCTTGCCGGCTGCTGGCCGGAGGATCCCGAGGTGAAGAGCAGGTTGGCCTGATCTTTGGGCACAACCCGCAGATCGTCTCCAAGCTCCCCAAGCATGCTCCGGGTCAGTACCGGCAGCGCACCAAGGTCAGCGGGGCTCGCCGTGGCAATTGACCCATAGCCCCCCAGGTGTTCCGCGATCACCCATCGAAAATAGCTGCTGCCATGCCAGGCCGCGTGCAGTACCTGCCGCAGGCTGTCGGCCTGCTTTCCTGCGACAAAGTCTGGCTCGGCGCGGCTGCGCGCAATCTCTCCGCCCAAAAGCTCGAACGATTGCCCATAGCGCAGGGATGGCGGCAGCAGTCTGAGCGCAGGCCCAAGCCCTCGTCGCAGGGAACGCGGCAGTGCCACATAGCTGGTGCGCAGGATGTCGAGAAATTGCATTGCTTTTGCGCGGCCACTCCGGACATGGCCATGCAGTGCGACGACCGGTTGTCCCCGGCAATCACAGGCATGCCCTTGGCACAGACCGTGACCCGGCAAGGGTCGGTTTGCCAGTATACAGGTGTTGCTCAATTTCCCTGTCGTGACGATTTCGGCCAGAATGGGGGCGCTCGGCTGGACCTTGGCCGTGCGCCACGCCACCATGGCGTCTCTCATACTGGTCTCAGGAGCGCACATGCGGGTCATTGCAGATTTCGCGGCCGTCAATGCTGATCGCCCCGGGCTTGACGGCGTGCGGGCTGATTACGCCGTTGTTCACCGGGCATTCGACCGGGCGAATTCCAGCGAGGCCAGACTTGCGGCAATCCGTGAATGGGATCGCCTGCGGGATCGTCTTGATACCTGGCTCGCCCTCACCAGCCTGCGCTTTGAGCAGGATACACGGGATGCCAAGGCCAAGGCCGAGCGCGACTATTCAGACTCCATCCGGCCCCATCTGACCGAGCTTGAAGTCGGCATGAAACGCCGTCTCATTGCCCATGACGACCGGCCTGCCTTCGAACAGGCTTTTGGCACCCATGTCTTTCGCCTGTGGGAAAGCGACATCACCACCTTTGACCCGGCGATCACCGACGACCTTGAAGCCGAGTCAAAGCTGGAAGCGCGCTATACCGAGCTTATGGCCTCGGCGAGGATCCCCTTCCGGGGCGAAGAGCTGAACCTGTCTGGCCTGCAGCGCTGGACGGTTGATGCCGACCGCGAGACACGCCATGCGGCCGAGGCGGCGCGCTGGGCTTTCTTCGCCGACAACGGGGCTGAACTCGACACCATCTATGACGACATGGTGCGCCTGCGTACCGGCATGGCGCATAAACTGGGGTTTGAGAATTACCTGGGTCTGGGCTATCGGCGTCTGCGGCGGACCGATTATGGCCCTGCCGATGTGGCACGTTACCGCGACCAGATCGCGTCAGACATCGTCCCCCTTGCCGCCCGGCTGATCGAGGCGCGCGGCAAGGCGCTGGGCCTCTCGCCCATGATGGCCTGGGATGAGGGCATGGGTGACCCGCGCGGCAATCCAAAACCCGGCGGTGACGCCAGCTGGATCCGCGCCCAGGCGACACAGGTCTTTGCCGATCTGGAACCGCGCCTTGGCGCCTTCTGGCAAGTGCTGGACATGCACCAGCTGCTGGATCTGGAGGTGCGCCCCGGCAAGGCCGGGGGTGGCTTCTGCACCAGTTTTCCCACCCATGGCCTGCCGTTCATCTTCTCCAATTTCAACGGCACCATGGGCGATGTGGACGTGCTGACCCACGAGATGGGCCATGCCTTCCAGAACTGGTCGAGCCACGACAAGCCGATTTCCGACCTGCGCTGGCCTACCATGGAGGCGGCCGAGATCCACTCCATGTCGCTGGAGTTCTTGGCGCACCCCCATATGGACCGCTTCTTTGGCGCGGATGCCGGGCGCTATCGCCAGCAGCATCTGGCCAATGCCGTGCTGTTCCTGCCCTATGGGGTTGCCATCGACCATTTCCAGCATCTGGTCTATGGCCGCCCCGAGGCCACGCCGGCAGAGCGCCACGGCATGTGGCGCGAGGTCGAGGGGCGTTACATGCCCTGGCGCCAGTGGGGCGATCTGGCTCATCCGGCGGCGGGCGGGGCCTGGCAGGCGAAGATGCACGTCTATGCGGCACCGCTTTATTACATCGACTATACGCTGGCGCAGTGCTGCGCCCTGCAGTTCTGGGACCGTGCGGCACAGGACAGCCAAGAAGCCCTGGCCGCCTATGTGGCTTTGTGCGCCCGGGGCGGCGAAGCGCCGTTCCAGGATCTGGTGGCTGGTGCCGGCCTCACCTCTCCCTTTGCCTCAGGCGCCCTCAAGGCTGTGGCCGAGCGGGTGGCGCTGTCGCTGGGGGTATAGGGCTGAACAGCGCCCCCGTTCAGGGCACCTGACCCGCAGGCGGCGCCGGACAGGGATATTTTTCCTCCAGGGCGCCGTGGGTCAGGCCGCTGGCCGTATCGGCCAGGGCGTCGGGATGGGCATCGGCGAAGGTGACGATTACCTTAGCCAGATCGGTAAAGCTGACGAAATCGGGCAGGCTGATGCAGCCTGCCGGTCGCATGCCGGGCGGATACATGGGCGAGCGCAAGGGCGAGGCATGGTTGATCCAGTGCAATGCTTCAAAATACCCCTGCAGATAGCTGCGGCATTGCCATTCGGGCGTGGCCGGCCTGATGGCTGCCCCCGGCGCCGCCTCGGTGGTGGCCTTGCAGAGCGTGACCAGATCCTTTCCAGAAAGGGTCTGGGTGGCGGGGGTTGCGGCAAGGGCGCCGGCTGAGGCAAGCGTGATCGAAGCGGCAAGCAGCACCGCAAAACGCGTCTGTTTCATCACAAATCTCCCGAAACCGGGAGCGGTCCCGGTCAAGCGAGAACGCGCCTTCTGCGTGGCGGTTCCAGACAGACACAGGAGATCAGCCTCAGACCTGCCGTGACAGGCGATGAAAGCGCAGTGAGAGCACCAGAAGAGACATGCCGCTTGCGATCATCATGCCGATGAAGAGGCCGCGCAGGCCAAGCCCGCCGGGGAAGGCCAGCACCCAGCCAACCGGACCCATGATCATCAGATAAGAGATCGTGTGCAGCGCCGTGGGAACCCAGGTGTCGCCAAGGCCCCGCAGGGCGTTGGAGAACACCACCTGCCCGCCATCCAGAACCATCATCAGGGCGACGATGGCAAGAATCGGTGCGGTCAGGGCAATCAGGGCCGGGTCATCGGTGAAGACCTGCATGATCGCCAGGGGCGCCAAGGCAATAACGCCACCGGCCACGGCCATCATCACCGTGTTGAAGGCAAAGCCCAGCCAGCCGATGCGCGCAACACCCGAGCGGTCGCCCCGCCCCCGGGCATTGCCCACCCGAACCGCCGTCGCCGTGCCAATGCCAAGCGCAACCATGAAGACCAGACCAACCAGATTCACCCCAATGGCAAATCCGGCTACCGCAAGCGCGCCCAGCCAGCCAGCAAAGAGGTTGAGCACGGTAAAGCCCGTGTCCTCGATCACGCCTGAGAGCGCCGAGGTGATGCCGATGCGGCGTTGCAGGCGGCGGGGGTTTCTGGCCCGTGGAGGTTTCTGGCGAATCCCGAAGCGGTCACGCCCGGGCATCCACCAGATATAGGCGAACAGGCCAAGGCCCATCAGGGTGCGCGAAACCATGGTGGCCCAGGCCGAACCCACCGCCCCCATGGGCTCCAGCCCAAAGGCACCGGGCACCAGAACAAGGTTGAGGATAAGATTGACCACATTGGCCGCCGCCATGGCCACCAAGCCGGGCATGGGCCGCTTCAGCCCCTCCAGAAAATAGGTCGAGGTACTGAACAGCAGCAGGCCCGGGACGCTGAGCCCCATCACCTGCGCCACTCGGGCGCCACCCGCCGACAGATCGGCCGTCTGCCCAGAGGCCAGCAGGGCATGTTCTGCAAAGAGTGTCAGCCCGATCGCCGCCAGTCCCAGCCAGACCACCCAGGGCAGCGAGCGCCGCCACGCGGCACCACATTCGGCGTCGCGGCCACCGCCATGAGCCTCGGCAACAAGCACCAGCGTTCCCATCATGAAGGCAACGGCGCCCACCGTGATGGTGATCATCGGCGCAATGCCAATGCTCTGATAGGCCAGTTCATGGGCCGAATAGCGGCCGACCACAACGGTGTCGACGATCTGCAGCATCATGATCCCCGCACGCGACAGCACCACCGGCAGCGCAAGGCGCAGCAGATCGGCTATTTCAGCGCCAAGGCGGGGTGACGGTGCGGCAGGGGTTACGGTCATGGATCAGGTGCTCAACGGGAACGGACCATAACACGCGCAACCAGCCAGAACAGGCACCCGCCACCCGGCACTTGTGGCAGGCACAGGCATGTGCATCCTGCCATCACGTCAACTTCAAGCCCGGGAATACCATGAGCCAGTCCGTCGATGCCCTGTTCCGTCCGTGGGACTTCAAGGGCCTGAATCTTGCCAACCGGATCGTTATGGCGCCGATGACGCGCAGCAAGTCACCCGGCCAGGTCCCCGGGCCAGAGGTCGCGGCCTATTACCGTCGCCGTGTTGAAGGTGGCACGGGCCTGATCATCACCGAGGGCACGACGGTCGATCACCCGGTTGCCTCCAACGACCTCAACGTTCCCGCCTTCCATGGCAAGGCGGCGCTGGATGGCTGGGCCCATGTGGTGTCAGAGGTCCATGCGGCTGGCGGCAAGATCATGCCGCAGATCTGGCATACCGGGACCATGCGCCGCCAGGGCGAAGGCCCGAATCCGGACCTGCCGTCGGCTGGCCCCTCTGGCCTCTCCAAGCCCGGCAAGAAGATTGGCGAGCCCATGACTGATGCCGACATCGAGGCCGCCATTGATGCCTTTGGCCGCGCGGCGGCCGATGCCAAGCGGGTGGGCTTTGATGGTGTCGAGATCCATGGCGCCCATGGCTATCTCATCGACACCTTCTTCTGGGATGGCACCAACGCCCGCACCGACGCCTTTGGTGGCGACATGGTCAAGCGCACGCGCTTTGCCGCCGACATTGTCCGCGCCTGCCGCGCCGCCACCGGCCCGGATTTTCCGGTGGTCCTGCGTTTCTCGCAGTGGAAGCAGCAGGATTTCTCGGCCCGCATGGCCCTGACCCCCAGCGAACTGGAAGCCTTCCTGACGCCGCTGGCGGACGCCGGCGTCGACATCTTCCATTGTTCGAACCGTCGCTTCTGGGAGCCGGAGTTCGAAGGTTCCGACATGAACCTGGCGGGCTGGACCAAGAAGATCACGGGCAAGCCCACGATCACCGTCGGCTCTGTCGGCCTCAACGAAGACTTCATCGCCGCCTTCAAGGGCGTGCCGGCTGGCGTTGCCGACTTTGGCAATCTGGTGACGATGTTCGAGCGCGGCGACTTTGACCTGGTGGGCGTCGGCCGGGCACTGCTGGTTGATCCCGAGTGGGCCAACAAGATTCGCGACGGCCGCCTCAGCGAACTAAAACCCTATGCGGCAGAGGCACTTGCATTCCTTAGCTAAGACACCGTCTTAGCTTCAGGGACAAAAACCCCTCCCCCGGCGCTGGCCGGTGGGAGGGGTTTTTTTGTTTGTACCCAGATACTTCAGGCCGTTTCCTTGAACAGTTCACGACCAATCAGCATGCGGCGGATTTCGCTGGTGCCAGCCCCGATCTCGTAGAGCTTGGCGTCGCGCAGCAGACGGCCCGTGGGGTAGTCGTTGATATAGCCATTGCCGCCCAGGGTCTGGATTGCCTCCAGCGCCAGCTTTGTCGCGGCTTCAGCGGCGTAAAGGATGGCGCCTGCCGCATCCTTGCGGTCCACCTTGCCGCGATCACAGGCCCTCGCCACGGCATAGACATAAGCGCGTGACGCGCCCAGCGTGACATACATGTCCGCCAGCTTGCCCTGCATCAGCTGAAACTCGCCGATGGCCTGGCCGAACTGCTTGCGCTGGTGGACATAGGGGATCACCACGTCCATGGCCGCCTGCATGATGCCCAGCGGCCCTGCTGCCAGCACCGCACGCTCGTAATCCAGACCGCTCATCAGCACGCGGACACCGCCGCCCACCTCGCCCAGCACGTTCTCGTGGGGCACTTCGCAATTCTCGAAGATCAACTCGCTGGTGCTGGAGCCCCGCATGCCCAGCTTGTCGAGCTTTGGCCCGGTGCTGAAGCCCTTGAAGCCACGCTCCACCAGAAAGGCCGTGATGCCACGCGGACCCGCATCAGGGTCGGTGCGGCCATAGACAACCAGGGTGTCGGCGTCGGGTGCGTTGGTGATCCAGAACTTGGTGCCATCCAGAACCCAGCGGTCGCCCTTGCGCACCGCCTTCAGCCGCATGGAGACAACATCGGAACCCGACCCGGATTCACTCATGGCGAGCGAGCCCACATGCTCGCCCGAGACGAGCTTGGGCAGGTAGCGGCGGCGCTGGTCGTCATTGCCGTTCAGGCGGATCTGGTTGACGCACAGGTTTGAATGGGCGCCATAGGAGAGGCCCACCGAAGCCGAGGCCCGGCTGATCTCTTCCATGGCGACCACATGGGCAAGATACCCCATGCCCGAGCCGCCATATTCCTCCTCCACCGTGATGCCCAGCAGGCCCAGATCACCAAGCTTGGGCCAGAGGTCGCGGGGAAAGGTGTTGGTCTGATCGATCTCTGCCGCGCGGGGGGCTATTTCGGCGCTGGCGAAGCTGGCAACCGTGCGGCGCAGGGCGGCGATGTCCTCGCCAAGATCGTCATCGAACGAGGGTAGCGAAAACACAGTCATTGCAGCTCCTCCATATCGCAGAATTTTAGACGGAGCCTCGCGCGGAGGCCACCCATCGCCGGATGCGTTCGGTCTGGACTTGCTTCAGCCCCAAAGACGGGAAAATCGCCTGAAGGGGCGCAGCATGCGGGCGCGCACAATTCTGCCCTCGGCCTTGAGCCGCACACCCGCGGCGCCCGACCTGAACACCCAGCCTCGCCTGGCAAACCAGTCCCTGACCAGAGGCGCCGTGAGCACCGCCACAGCCGCCCCACCAATAACGTCGGAAAGATAATGATTGGTGTTGACCACGCGGGCGAAGGCAACCGGGATCGCGAGGATCAGAAACAGCCAGCGCAGCCGGGGGACCAGAAAGCCAAGGGCCAGCGCCAGGGCAATCATGGTGTTGGCGTGGCCGGAGGGGAAGGAATTGATGTCCGAGCCCATGCTGAAGAAATGCCAGGTATATTCCTCGCGGCCAAACAGAAGGCGGGGCCGCGCGCGGGCGAAGATGACTTTCAACAGATCAACCGTCAGGCCCGAGACAGCCACGCTGGCGAACAGAAACAGGCTCGCCTGCCCGATCCAGCGCAGCAGACGCTGCCGCCCGCTGGCGAGGCGCGATGCAGCCCACAGGCAGAGGATGGCAGCCACACCGGTTGGCACCAGATACCATTTGGAATTGCCGCCATCATTTACGGCGATAAAGAATGCGATGTCCTGGCGGTCGGCCGCCTTGAAGAAATAGGCCACCGGTCGGTCAACAAAGCCCACAAGGATAAGAACCATGGCCGCCAGTGGCAGCAGCCACCAGGCACGGCCAACAAGCCAGCGACCGACGTATGCAAACGCCCGGCTGAGACTGTTCATGGGGCGGCCTTCCGATAGAGCGCCAGCACCGTGCGCTTTCCCCGCGAATAATTGAAACCCTCAATCATGACCGGCGGTGCCAGGACAAGCCCGCGTGCGGCGGCCTGCCGCTCAAATTCCCCCCGGTGCGCTGTCTCCACGAGGGCAAGGGCCGCCTCGTTCTGGGCAAGCAGGTCTGCTGCGCCTGCGCCGCGAACAAAGCGGGTGGCGGTCCCCAACGCAAAGACGAGGCTTGGTTCGGTATAGCCGGCGGCCGCAACCAGGGGATGATCCCCCTCACCCGCTGCCGCCACCGCCTGCCCCGCCGCGCGCGAAAGCCAGAACCCCTCGGACGCCGGAAGGGCCATCTGGAAGGTAAGGCCATAGACAGGGATGACAAGGGCGGCGAGCACAACAACCAGAAGTTGGCGGTGGTCACGCAGGATCGCCCAGGTTGCAGCGCCACCAAGCAACACGGCCGCCACACCAGCCAGAATACCGCCCCACAACGGCCGTCCGTCGATCACAAAACCGAAAGACCCAAGGCCTGCCGCAAGGGCAAGGGTAACCAGCAGCCACCAGCCCAGTGCCAGCCGCGCCCACAGCCCGGCAAGGCGCACCCCGCCCGCCATCAGCGCCGCCGCCGCCAGCAGGGCGATAGCGGGGTAAGTCGGCAGGGAGTAATGCGGCAGCTTGGTGGGTATCGCCTCAAAGACCAGCCAGGCGGGAATCAGCCAGGCCAGGCAAAAGCGGATGGCAGCCTGCCGGCGTTGTTGCCAGACCCACGGGATGGCCAGCAGCGCCACAAGGGACGAGGGCCAGAAGGTGAGTGTGAAGAGGGCCAGATAGTATCCGGGCGGCGCCCCGTGGCTCTCCTCCCCCGCAAGCAGCTTGGGCACCAGATCCCCGCCCACAGACTCCCGCATGAAACCACCGTGGGTCGCCAGAGAGATTGCGACCAGCCATGGCAAGACGATGGCCAGGGCCAGCAGCGCCGTCGGAAACGGCCGCAGGGCCTGCCACCAACGAACCCTGTCGGCCGCCTTGCGGTCGACAACGGCAAGGCTTGCGATGGTGAGGCCCGCCACCATGGGCACGATTGGCCCTTTCACCAGGCTGCCAATCCCTATGCCAAGCCAGAACAGCCAGGGCGCCATCCGGGGAGCCGCTTCCCTTTTGCGGCTGGCTGTGTAGATGCGGGCCAGCGCAAGCTGGGTGACCAGCAGGCAGGCGAGTTGCACCGCATCCGTCTTGGCAAGCCGCGCCTCAACCCCCAGCACCAGGGCCGATGCCAGCAGCAGTGCCGCCGCCAGGGCCGTCTCGGCCCCAAACAAGACCCGGCCAATGGCAAAACACAGCAGCACCGCCACGCCGGCACCCAGCAGCGACGGCAGGCGATAGACCCAGATGGGATTGGCCCCCGGCTCGCCGATCAGGCTGACGGCGGTGGCCTGCAGCCAATAGATGCCAACGGGCTTTTTGTGGCGGGCGGTTTCCTGAAAACGGATGTCGACCCAGTCGCCGGTCTCCACCATCTGGCGGCTGGCCTGGGCAAAGCGGGACTCGTCCCGGTCAAGGGGCGGGAGCGTAAAAAGACCCGATACAAAGATGGCCAGGCACAGCAACGCCAGCAGACCCCAGACGCGGGGTCCCCGAGCCAGGGCGGCAAACTGCGCCGCAAAACCCATGGCTCAGGCCTCCGGCCCGGACGGTTGCTTCAGTTCGATGGGGAAATGGGCGCGTCGGATCAGCCACCAGACGCCCGCAAGGTCGGTGATCCCCACCAGCAGCCGATCCAGCGTGCCATATTTCGAGACACCGGCGGGGCGGTGGCGGTGGCCGACCTGAACCGTCTCCACCGTCCCTCCCTGGCGGCGGACAAGCGCCGGCAGATAGCGATGCATATGATCGAAATGCGGCAGCGCCAGAAAAATGTCGCGCCGGAACATTTTCAGTCCGCAGCCCGTGTCGGTTACGCCATCCCTGAGAATGGCACCCCTGACGCGATTGGCGATTCGGCTGGAGATGCGCTTGACCCAGGTATCCTGACGCTTTTCCCGCTGGCCTGCGATCAGCGCCGGGCCGGCGGGCGCCATTGCGCGCGCCCATAGCCGTGGCAGATCAGCCGGCACATTCTGGCGGTCACCGTCGAGGGTTGCGATCCAGGGCGCGCGCGCCGCCAGAACCCCTGAGCGGATGGCCATGCTCTGGCCATAGCGGTTGGCGTGGGTCACCACGCGCAGCATGGGAAAGCGCCCGCACAAGTCGACAAGCAAACGGGGTGTTGCATCCGTCGACCCGTCATCGACATAGACCACCTCAAAGACCGGGCCGCCGGCAAGTGCCGCGACGACCTCTTCCAGAAGCGGCCCGACGTTCTCGGCCTCGTTGAGTACGGGTATGACGACCGAAAGTTCCATGTGTCCAGGTTCCGAATGGCGGAATGGGGCCGGTCTAGGCCAAAACTGCCGGGCTGTCACCAGACGGCTGCATCTGCGACACCCCGGCCAACCCTAAAGGAGCACAAGCGACGCAAGGCCAAGGAAGGAAAAAAAGCCGACCACGTCAGTCATGGTGGTCACGAACACCCCCGAGGCGATGGCCGGATCCACCTTGAAGCGCGCCAGTGTAAGGGGCACCAGCACGCCGGCCAGGCCCGCAACCACCATATTGATCACCATGGCACAGGCCAGCACCACGCCGATCAGCACATTGTGAAACCAGATGCCGCCAACCAGGCCAATGATCAGGGCAAACATGACCCCATTGGCCAGGCCAACCAGCGACTCGCGGGCGACAACACGCACCGCGTTGGTTGCGGTCAGCTCTCGTGTAGCCAGGGCGCGCACAGCCACTGTCAGCGTCTGGGTGCCGGCATTGCCCCCCTGTGAGGCCACAATCGGCATCAGCACGGCAAGCGCCACCACGTGCTGGATCGTCGCCTCGAACAGGCTGATCACGGCCGAAGCAAGAATGGCTGTCAGCAGGTTCACGAAGAGCCAGGAGAAGCGTCGCCCCGTGGTCGTCAGGGTCGGTTCGGAGAGATCGCCGCCGCTGACACCACCAAGGCGCAGCACGTCTTCCTCAACCTCTTCGGCGATCACGTCGGCCACGTCGTCCGAGGTGATCATGCCAATCAGACGCCCTTCGGCGTCGATCACGGCGGCGGACATCAGGCGGTACTTCTGGAACAGATAACCAACCCGTTCCTGATCCATGGTCGCCGGCACCAGGTGCTGGTCACGGTCCATGATGCCCGTGATCATGGCATCACCTGGCGTCTTGAGCAGGCGGTCCAGCGGCACTGTGCCCACCACGTGCCAGGCATGATCGATCACGAAAATCTCGTAGAAGCGGTCTGGCAGTTCGGCCGCCTCGCGCAGGTGGACCTGGGTGCGATCGATGGTCCAGAACTGGGGCACCGCCACCAGTTCGCGCTGCATCATGCGGCCGGCGCTATCTTCGGGAAAGGCGAGGCCGCTTTCCAGGAAGAGCCGATCCTCCGGCTCCATGGCCTC
>CANCOY010000047.1 GCA_947379865.1 Acetobacteraceae bacterium | reverse complement strand
CGCTCGCACTTTGGCGGCATCGTCGCCAGTGGCTGGCATTCGGCGGCCACCATGATGCGGGTGGTGGTTGACCGCGCCATGGCCGATGGGCCGGGCGGCTTCATCGGCTCCCCCGGTTTCGAGGATCTGCGCTGGCTGAAGCCGGTGCGCCCCGGCGATAGTCTAAGCGTTACGACAACCGTTACTGATGTAATACCCTCCACAACCAAGCCCGACCGTGGCGTGGTGCGCACCCGCTATGAGGTGACGAACCAGCACGGTGAAACGGTCCTGACCATGAACGGCAAGGGCATGTGCCTGCGCCGGGCGGGCACTGCCTGAGGCTGCCTGACAGGGAGAAGCAAAGCATGGCCGAGATGATCCAGCTTGCCGCCGCCGATGGCCACCGGTTCGACGCCTGGCATGTAATGCCAGAAGGCACGCCCCGGGGTGGCCTGGTTCTGGTCATGGAGATCTTTGGCGTCAACGCCCATATCCGCGAACTGGCTGATGCTTTTGCGGCGGCCGGCTATGAGGTGCTGGCGCCCGCCATGTACGACCGGGCCGAGCGCGGCGTAGACCTTGGCTATACGGCCGAGACCGTGGTGACGGGCCGCGCCCTGCGCGACCAGATCGGCTGGGATGCGCCCATGGGCGACATCGCGGCCAGTGCCGCCTGGCTCGCCCCGCGCGGCAAGGTTGGCGTGGTGGGCTATTGCTATGGCGGCTCCATCGCCTGGCTGTCGGCCTGCCGGGTGCCGGGAATTGCGGCGGCGGTGGGCTATTACGGCACGGCGGTGATCCAGTTCATGGGCGAGCAGCCCAAGTGCCCCACCCTGCTGCATTTCGGCGACAAGGACGCCTCAATCCCGGTGCTTGAGGTGGAGAAGCTGAAGGCCATCCACCCGGCGGTGGAGGTCCACCGCTATGATGCCGACCATGGCTTCCGCTCGGACCGGCGGGCCAATTTCGATGCGGCGGCCAGCCGTCTGGCTGATGGCCGCACGCTCGGCTTTTTTGCCCGCCATCTGGCCTGAGCCGGGATCGACGCACCGTGATCCCCGACGACATGATCCTGCGCGTTCTGGCCCTAAGTGCGACCGGGCTCGTCGTGTCGGTGCTGGCGACCTGGACCATGATCCGCATTGCCATCATGGACCGCCCCAACCACCGCTCCAGCCACAAGGTGGCAACGCCGCGCAGTGGTGGGGTCGCCATTATCCTGGGCTTCCTGGTGGCCATGGCGGGCTGTGTGCTGGCCCTGCCTGATCTGGTGGTGCCCTGGGCGCTGATCGGCGCCTTCCTGGCCTCGGCGGCCCTGTTGTCCACGGTCTCGCTTCTGGATGATATCCGGGGTGTCTCGGCACGCTGGAAATTCGGAACCCAATTGCTGGCCGGGGTCATCCTGGTAGCGGGTGGCTTCCACATCGAGGCGCTGTCCCTGCCAGGTCTTGGCACCGTGGAGCTTGGCTTTGTCGGCAGTCTGCTGGCTGTGGCCTGGCTGCTGTTCCTCACGAACGCCTATAACTTCATGGATGGCATCAACGGCATTTCAGGGGCCACGGCCATGGTTGCCGCGTTGTCACTCGGGCTGATTGCCTGGGGTGCAGGCAACCAGTTCGTTGTGCTGTGCGCTTTGGCCATCGTGGCAGGGTCCGCCGGCTTCATGGCCTATAATTTCCCGGGTGGGCGCATCTTCATGGGGGATGTGGGCAGCCAGTTTCTGGGCCTGCTGTTTGGCGCGCTGACCCTGATCGGCCGGGCCGGCGATGGTACATCCGAGCTGATTTCGGTCTTTGTGGTGCCCATGCTGCTGGCCGTCTATGTGGGTGACGTGCTCTTTACCCTGGTGCGCCGGGCGCTGGCGGGCGAGCGCCTGTCAGAGGCACACCGGGGCCATCTCTATCAGCTGTGCGTCCGCATGGGTGCCAGCCATGTGCAGGTGACCGGCCTCTATGCCCTGTTTGGCGTGGTGCAGGGCGCGGTTGCGTGGACGGCCCAGAACCGCCTGCCGCCCACCCAGATCCCGCTGGCGCTGCTGCCCCTGATCGCAGGCTACGCCGTCTTTGCCTTTGTCGTGGTCCGGGCCGCCAGACGGCGCGGCTTGCTGGCCACAGCCGGCTGAACGCCATAGGTCGCGAATTTCGCGATCACCCGCTCCATCTCCGCCGCGTCCAGCAGCACGGGCTTGCCCAGCGCCAGCACCCCGGCATATTGCGCCGCCAGCACCTCAACCTCCCGGGCCAGCTTCAACGCACCCTCAAGGGTGGATCCCAGCGCAATCTGCCCATGGTTGGCCAGCAGGCAGGCCTTGCGGCCCACAAGCGCTGAAAGGGCGGCATCCGAAAGCTCGGGCGTGCCAAAGGTTGCGTAATCGGCACAGCGAATGTCGGCGCCACCGGCCACCGCCACCATATAGTGGAAGGCGGGAATGGGCCGGCGCAGGCAGGCCAAGGTGGTGGCAAAGCGGCTGTGGCAATGGACGACGGCGCCCGCCTCTGGCCGCGCTGCCAGGATCGCCACATGAAAGGGCCATTCGCTGGACGGTGCCCGCTGGCCGGGGGCAGCGCGGCCCGCATTGTCCAGGGCGACGATATCTTCTGGCGACAGACGCTCAGCCGGCATGCCCGTGGGGGTCACCAGCAGGCCGCCGCTGACCCGCAGCGAGATATTGCCGGAGGTGCCGGGACTAAGCCCCTCGTCGCTCATGGCGCGGGCAGCGGCAATCACCGCCCGGCGTTCGGCCAGGGTAGGCCGTGGTCTGCCGCCCGCCATCAGACCGCGTGCTCTGGATAAAGCGCCTGCAGGCCCGCACGGCTGGCGTGTGTTACGCCGCGTTCCGTAATCAATCGTGTTACCAGACGTGCTGGCGTCACGTCAAAGGCCGGGTTCGCGGCCCGGGTGCCGGGCGAGGAGATGTCCACCGTGCGCACGGTGCCATCGGCATCACGCCCGGTCATGTGGGTGACCTCCCGGGCCGAGCGTTCCTCGATGGGGATCTGCTTCACCCCGTCGGTCAGGGTCCAGTCGATGGTGGAGCCAGGCAGCGCCACATAGAAGGGCACCTGGCAATCAGCCGCCGCCAGCGCCTTCAGATAGGTGCCGATCTTGTTCGCCACATCGCCCGTGGCGGTGGTGCGGTCGGTGCCGACGATGACCAGATCAACCTCGCCATGCTGCATCAGATGGCCGCCCGCATTATCCGCCACCAGGGTATGGGGCACGCCATGCTGCGCCAGTTCCCAGGCCGTCAGCGACGCGCCCTGGTTGCGCGGCCTGGTCTCGTCCACCCAGACATGCACCGGGATGCCCGCATCATGGGCCTGATAGATGGGCGACAGGGCGGTGCCCCAGTCCACACAGGCCAGCCAGCCGGCATTGCAATGGGTAAGGATGTTCACCGTGCGGCCGCCATGGCGCGCGGTCTCGATCAGGCCAAGGCCATGGGCACCAATGGCGCGGCAGGTCTCCACATCCTCGTCCGCCATGCGCGCCGCCTCAGTGTAGGCGGCGGCGGCGCGGGCGGCAGGGGCAAGGGGCTGCAGCACAGCCACCATGCGGGCCACGGCCCAGCGCAGGTTGACGGCGGTGGGCCGCGCCTCGCCGATCAGGCTGGCGGCTGCAGCAAGGCCGGTATCGGACGGGTCGGCCCGCATGGCCAGCGCCAAGCCATAAGCGGCGGTCACCCCGATCAGGGGGGCGCCACGCACGATCATGTCGCGGATTGCCACGGCGGCCTCATCGGCGCTGCGCAGGGGCAGGATGGCAAAGGCGTGGGGCAGACGGGTCTGGTCGATGACCTCAACCGTCCAGCCGTCGTCAGCCAGCCAGATGGTACGGCGATGAACCCCGGCAACGCGCATGGTCGTGTCTCTCAGTGGCCATCAAAGGCGATCAGCGCCACCGTGGGCACGCCGCGCTGTTCCACAAGGGCGCGGCCGCCAAGCTCGGGCAGATCGATGACAAAGCTCGCTGCCATCACCACGCCACCAAGCTTTTCCACCAGCTTGATGGCCGCCACCGCGGTGCCGCCCGTGGCGATCAGGTCGTCGATCAGCAGCACCTGTTCACCGGGCGCAATGGCATCGGCATGGACCTCTACCCGGTCGGTGCCGTATTCCAGCGCATAATCCTCGCCCACGGTGGTCCAGGGCAGCTTGCCCTTCTTGCGGACAGGCACGAAACCGACAGACAACTGGTGCGCCACCGCCCCGCCCAGGATGAAGCCGCGCGCCTCGATCCCTGCCACCTTGTCGATGCGACGGCCGGCGAACGGCTGGACCAACTGGTCGATCACCGTGCGGAAACCCCGCGCATCAGCCAGCAAGGTGGTGATGTCGCGAAAGATGATCCCATCCTTGGGATAGCCGGGGATGCTGCGGACCTGGGCCTTGATGTCATAGGCGTTCATGATGTTCCCTCTGGGCATGAAGGCGAGAGATTAATAAGGTTACGCGCGGGGTTTCAGCACACGCCCGGCGACGGCGTCGAGCAACTCGATCATGCCGGGGTCGCGGGCGTCGGGCGCCGTGATCAGGGCGGTATCGAGGGCGCGGTCACAGCCATGGGGACAGGTGGCGGGCCGGCCTGCCAGATTTGGCGCGGTTGCCTTCACCAGGGCGCGGGCCTTGTCTGCATTTTCGGTCAGCACGCGAATGATATCTGAGACCTGCACGCTGGCATGGTCGGGGTGCCAGCAGTCGAAGTCTGTTACCATGGCGACCGTGGCAAAGCACATCTCGGCCTCGCGGGCGAGCTTGGCCTCGGGCATGTTGGTCATGCCGATGACGTCGCAGCCCCACGAGCGATAGAGGCGGCTTTCCGCCAGGGTCGAGAACTGCGGCCCTTCCATGGCGAGGTAAGTGCCGCCCCGGGTAATCGGAATGCCGGCTGCCGCCGCGCCTGCCACCACCAGGTCACCCAGACGGGCGCAGACCGGATCAGCAAAGCCGACATGGGCCACCAGCCCTTCGCCAAAGAAGCTCTTCTCGCGGGCGAAGGTGCGGTCGATGAACTGGTCCACCACCACGAAGCTGCCCGGCGGCAGATCCTCGCGGAAGGAGCCGCAGGCGCTGACCGAGAGGATGTCTGTCACACCCAGGCGCTTCAGCGCGTCGATATTGGCGCGGTAGTTGATGGAGGTGGGCGAATGGCGGTGGCCCCGGCCATGGCGGGGCACGAACACCACCTCCTGCCCGGCAAGGCTGCCGAACAGGAACTCGTCCGACGTCACACCAAAGGGAGAGGCCACGCGCTCCCAGCGCCGGTTCTCCAGTCCATCGACGTCATAGACGCCGCTTCCACCCAGCACGCCGAGAATCGCCATGGGTCTTCCCCCTCAAACAAAAACGCCCCCGGCCTTGGCAAGGCCGGGGGCGCCATGGCCCGCACGGGCCAGTTGTCAGTGAACGTCTTTCCAGACCCGCCGATAAGCGGCGAACAGGATGCCAGTGAAGATCACCAGGAACGCGACCACGATCACGCCCATCCGGTGCCGCTCGTCGAGCTTGGGCTCGGCCGTCCAGGACAGGAAGGTGATGACATCGTGCGCCATCTGCGCCCGGGTTGCCTCGGTACCATCCTGGTAGGTCACGGCGCCATCCGAAAGCGGCGGCGGCATGGAGATATTCCCGCCCGGATAGTACGGGTTGTAGTACTTGCCTTCCGGCACCTCATGCCCGGCCGGCGCATCGGCATAGCCGTTGAGCAGGGCATAGATGTAATTCTCGCCATCCTCACGTGCCTTGACCAGCAGCGACATGTCCGGCGGATAAGCGCCGCCATTGGCCGCACGGGCCGCCTTCTCGTTCGCGAAGGGCGCCTTGAAGTGGTCATAGGGGCGACCCGGACGGGTGAACATTTCACCCTCGTCGTTCGGGCCGTCCTGAACCTCTGCCTCGGCGGCAAGTGCCTTTACCTGCTCCTCGGAATACCCAAGGTCGGCAAGAGTGCGATAGGCAACCAGGTTCATCGAATGGCAGGCCGAGCAGACCTCCTTGTAGACCTGGAGGCCGCGCTGTGCGGCCGCCTTGTCGAAGGTGCCGGTGATGCCCTGATGGTGCCATTCCTGCTCGGCCGGCTCCATCTGCCCGGTGGACGACCAGGCCGCGCCACTGGCGATGGCCACGGTGCCAAGGGCAAGGGCGCCAATCGCCAGTTTACGCATCCAACGCTGATCCATGATCTTAGATCCCCTCATGGCTCGACCCGCCCTTAGTGCTTTTCGGGTGCGGCAGCCGCACCCTTGGGCACAGCGCTACCACCGAGAACGGCGTTGCTGATGCTTTCCGGCAACGGCAAGGGCCGCTCGAACAGGCTGATCAGCGGCACCAGAACCAGAAGGTGCACGAAGTAGTAGGTCGTCGCGATACGGCCGATGATGATGTACATGCCTTCCGGCGGCTGCCCGCCGATATAGCCCAGGACCACCGCGTTGATCACGAATAGCCAATAGGCCTGCTTGAAGATCGGGCGGAAACGGGCCGAGCGGACGCGCGAGAAGTCGAGCCAGGGCATGGCAAACATCAGCAGGATCGAGCCGAACATCAGCACCACACCGCCCAGCTTGTCCGGCACGGAGCGCAGGATCGCGTAATAGGGCAGGAAGTACCATTCAGGCACGATATGCGCCGGCGTCACCAGCGGATTGGCCGGGATGTAGTTGTCCGGATGGCCCATGTAGTTGGGCGCAAAGAACACGAACAGCGCAAAGACCGTCATGAACACGCCAAGGCCGAACATGTCCTTGACCGTGTAATAGGGATGGAACGGCAGCGTGTCCTGCGGCCCCTTGATGTCGATCCCGAGGGGATTGTTCGACTTGGTCGTGTGCAGCGCCCAGATGTGCACAACCACAACGCCTACAATCGCGAACGGCAGCAGGAAGTGCAGGCTGTAGAAGCGGTTGAGCGTCGCATTGTCAACGCTGAAACCTCCCCAGAGCCAAGTCACGATGCTCTTGCCAACCACGGGGAAGGCAGAGAACAGGTTGGTGATGACCGTCGCGCCCCAGAAGCTCATCTGGCCCCAGGGCAGCACATAGCCCATGAAGGCCGTTGCCATCATGAGCAGGAAGATCACCAGACCCAGCCACCACAAAATCTCTCGTGGGGCCTTGTAGGACCCGAAATAGAGACCGCGGCAGATGTGGACATAGACCACGATGAAGAACATCGAGGCGCCATTGGCGTGAATGTAGCGCAGCAGCCAGCCGTAATTCACGTCGCGCATGATGTGCTCGACGCTGTTGAAGGCGAGGCTGACGTGCGGCGTGTAGTGCATCGACAGAACGATGCCCGTCACGATCTGGATCACCAGCGCGATGCCGGCGAGGGAGCCGAAGTTCCACCAGTAATTCAGGTTCTTCGGTGTCGGATAGACGACCAGGCTCTCATGCACAAAGGAGATCACCGGCAGCCGGCTTTCGATCCACTTGATGGCCTTGGAGTTGGTCTGGAAGGTGCTGGCGCTCATGGGGCGACGCCTCTCAGCCGATGCGGACGGTTGTGTCGGTCAGGAAGGAATACTGCGGCACCTCAAGATTGAGGGGCGCAGGTCCCTTCCGGATACGACCGGATGTGTCATAGGTCGAGCCATGGCAGGGGCAGAAGTACCCGCCATACTCACCCTGGTAGCCCAGCGGCACGCAGCCCAGATGGGTGCAGACGCCGAGCACGATCAGCCATTCCGGCTTGGTCACGCGCTTGGCGTCGGGCTGGGGATCCTTGAGATCGGCCAGGTTGACGTCGTTCGCGGCCTTGATCTCGGCGTCGCTGCGGTGACGGACAAACACGGGCTTGCCACGCCAGACAACCGTGATCGAAGCGCCCACGGCAACATTGCCGATGTTCACCTCGGTCGAGGACAGGGCCAGCACGTCGGCAGACGGGTTCATCTGGTTGATCAGCGGCCAGACGGCCGAGCCAACCGCGACGGCACCCATGCCGGCTGCAGCGACGTAGAGAAAATCACGGCGCGTAGGCTCAGCGCCGTGGGCACCCGATGCATTCGTTTCCGCCATGGACGGTTTCCTACTAGGCTATTGCCAGAAATGTTGGGTTCTTGTCGCACCAACACAGGCCGATGTCCAGCAATGCGCAACATGCGACACCGCGCCGCAGAGCCATATGCCTGCTGGTTTTTTCGATAATCCAACCAGACGGTGCATGGGACGGGACCAAATGTCGCGATCCGTTCAGGGCAGCCGGCCGACAAAGGCGGCCATGCGCGCGCAGGCCGTCTCCAGCAGGCTGGCGTCGAGACCAAGGCTGATCCGCACATGGCCCTCGGCATTGGGGCCAAAGGCATCGCCCGGCAGAACGGCCACCGCCTCCTCAGCCAGCAGACGATCGGCGAAGGCGAAGGCGGAAAGCCCCGTCTGGCGTACATCCAGCAACATGAACATCGAGCCTTCCGGGCGGTGCAGGGCAAGGCGCGGCACCTGATTCAGCCGGGCAAAGACCAGATCGCGCCTGGCCCGGATGGTGTCGTGCAGGCGCGCCACCTCGGCAATGGCGACGGGGTCGGTGAGGGCGGCAAGCGCCGCGTCCTGCACAAAGGGCGGCGAACCATAGAGCATGCACAGCGCCAGCTTTGCCACATGACGGGCCAGTTCCACCGGGCCCACCACCCAGCCGACCCGCCAGCCGGTCATGGCATGGGACTTGGACAGGCTGGAAACCGTGGCCGTGCGCTCGGCCATGCCCGGCAGGCTGGCAATGGAGACCCGGTCGTCGGTGAAGACGAGGGACGCATAGACCTCATCCGAGAGCACCCAGAGGTCGTGAGCGCGGGCGATGGCGGCAATGGCCTCGGTCTCGGCCCGGGTCATCACGGCCCCGGTGGGATTGTTGGGGCTGCTGATCATGATAGCCCGGGTGCGCGGGCCAATGGCGGCCTCAAGGTCCGCCGGGTCGAGGTGGAAGCCCCGTTCCGCCCGCAGGGGCACCATTTTCAGGTCCGCCCCCGTGGCGCCCACCACAGCCTCATAGGTCACATACATGGGCTCCAGCGCGATCACCTCGTCCCCCGGGGCCAGCACACACATGGCCGCCGCGAACAGGGCGCACTGGGCGCCAGCCAACACCACGATCTGATCCGGTTGGGCATCCTGCCCGTTTGTCTTGAGATGATAGTCCGCAATCGCCTGACGCAGCGGCAGCTCCCCGACAATCTCGGGATAATGGGTGCGGCCCCGGTCCAGCGCCTGCTTGGCGGCGGCAACGACGGGGGCCGGCGTATCGAAATCAGGATCCCCGATCGACAGCATGATCACGTCTTCGCCCGCCCGCACGCGCCGCATGCCCCGGTAATGGATTTCCCACGCGTTGGAGCCGTCGCCACCGATGCGCTCGACAAGGGGGGAATATTTCATGCTCGTCCCTCTGATGCCGTGCCGCTTGTGGCAACAAGCCTCTTGATCTCGGCCAGGCAGGCCGCACGGTCGGGCCGGAAGTCCTGATCGACCCACCAGCGTTCCACCTCTGCCAGTTTCACGCCGACATCCGGGCCCGCAGCCATGCCGGCGGCAACCAGATCCTCACCCTTCACGGGCAGGCGCTGGGGCGTCCATGACCTACCGATGGACAAGGCCGTGCGCCAGGCGGCGTCATCGCCATGCCCGGTGCCGGCGGCCCAGTGCAGCAGGACAAGGTCCGCAAAACCCCGGCTCCCCACCGCATGCAGCCAGCGTCGCATGGCGCGCACCGTCATGTCGGGCAGGATGGTGGGGGCAAGTGCGTGCATGGCAACCAGGCGCGCCTTGTCGGCATTGGAGAGTTTCAGGCGCTGGCCGACCCCATTAGCGGCCGTGGCATCGGGCAGCAGGCTGCCAAGCCGGCGCACGGCGTCGGCAAGACCCAGATCCTCCTCGATCGCCACCAGACGCACCAGGCGGTCGGGCGCCACAACCTCAGGCACCAGGGCCGCAAGGACCCCCGTGGCACGCATGGGGCCAAGGCCCGGCATGGGGTCCTCCAGCCCAAGAAGCTTCAGCAGTTCAGCGGCCACCCGCTCTGCCGACAGGCGCCCCAGGCTGTTCCGCGCGGCAGCACAGGCGGCCAGCGCCGCCTCATCAGGCATGCCACCGCCAAACCGCGCATGAAAGCGGAAATAGCGCAGCACCCGCAGGTAATCCTCGGCGATACGCCGCCCAGGGTCTCCGACAAAGCGCACCCGCTGCGCCGCCAGGTCGGCCACGCCTCCGACAGGATCGAACAGGGCACCATCCGGGTCGGCATAGATCGCGTTGATGGTGAAATCGCGGCGCTCGGCATCGGCCTGCCAATCGTCGGTGTAGGCAACAACGGCATGGCGCCCATCAGTTGCCACATCGCGCCGCAGGGTAGTAACCTCATAAGGTTCATGATCAATCACGGCGGTCACGGTGCCATGGGCAAGGCCCGTGGGCACTGCCTTGATCCCCGCCGCCTTCAGACGACCAAGAACGGTTTCGGGGGGCTCCGTGGTTGCCAGATCAATGTCTACCGGCTCCCGGCCGATCAGGGCATCACGCACGCACCCGCCCACAAACCGCACTCTGGCCCCGCCTGCCCCAAGGGCTGCCACCAGGGCACGGGCCGGTGCCTTGTCCATCCAGGGCATGCTGACGGTGCCACTCATGGCACAGCCTCTGGCACAAACTGGCCGGGAACCAGTTTGCCAGCAGCATCCAGATGGGCTGGAACATAGACAGTGCCAGGGGGGGCGCCCCCGAACTGGGAAAGACTGAGAAGCGAGACGGCGGCAAGGCCAAGTGCCACGGCAAGCGTCATGGCAAGGCCGCGCAGCGTTGCCCGCCTACCCTTCAGCCGCAGCCAGAGGTGATAGGCAAGAAACGGCACCAGCACAGGCAGGACAATTTCAAGAAACACGCGCACCATGATTGCAGCCCCTCAATCGGCAAGCTTGCGCGCAAGGTCAACCAGCATTCCGGCGGTCGCCCCCCAGATGTACCGCTCGGGATGGGCGATCACCCAATAATGCCGCTCCGTGCCCTGCCAGAAGCCAGAGCGCCGCTCGTGGCTGGCGACGTCGAGGATATGGTCAAGCGAGACCTCGAAGGCGGCCTCCACCTCGAAGGCATCCAGCGCCAGGGTAAAACCCGGGCGCACCAGCCCCACCACCGGGGTGATGTGAAAGCCGGTCCCTGTCTCATAGGCGTCAAGCTGACCGATCACCTCGATGAAGCTTTCAGCGAGGCCGATTTCCTCGGCTGTCTCGCGCAGGGCGGCCGCCACGGCACCAGCGTCGCTCTCTTCCACCCGGCCGCCGGGGAAACTCACCTGGCCGGCATGGTTCTTCAGGTGCTTGGTACGCTGGGTCAGCAGGACCGTGGCACCATGGGCATGATCGATGATGGGGACCAGAACCGCCGCATGGCGCAGCGCCCGGTCCTGCGGCAGGGTCTCGCGCAGGGCTGGCGTCAGGTCGTAATCGCCGCGCGCCGGCGGTTCCTTGGGCAATTTGCCTGGCGGCGGCGGCGGGGCCAGCCTTGTGGTGACCAGATCACGCAAGGGGGGACGCTGGGGCCGGTTCATGGCGCGACCTCGACAGGGCCAAGGACAAAGAACGTGCCGGCGCTCCACAGGCCAAGGCTGAGCACGCCATCCACCTCCCGCTCTTCGGCAAGGTCGACCAGCTCGTAAAAGACGGGCCGCGCAATCAGCGCCTCAAGCCGGTCGCGCACCAGCACATAGGGCGCCGGTTCGCCGCTGACAGGATCGATGGCAACCCGGAGCGGATGGTCGGCATCCGCCACCACCACATCATCAACCTGGGTGCGGAAGGCCAGGATGCGCGCCGTCCCCTCACCCTCCACCGTCAGTTCCACCGCCAGCAGGGGCGCGTCATCAACAATGATGCCGACCTTCTCAACCGGCGTGACCAGATAGTATTTCCCATCGTCATCATGACGCAGGATGGAGGAGAACATCCGCACCATGGGCTTTCGCCCGATGGGGGAGCCCATGTAGTACCACGTGCCATCCCGGGCGATTCGCATGTCGATGTCGCCGCAGAAGGGCGGATTCCACAAATGCACAGGCGGCAGGCCGCGTGCCCGGATCTCGTCGGCGCCGCCTGCCAGCGCCGCCTTAAGGCCGGCCACAAGGCGCTCGGCGGCATTGGGTATCGGCTGGGGCTCCATCATCTTTCCTTAATGTGACAAGTGCTGAATCGGGGGATAGGCTTTCGCCCCCTGACCACAATATACTAGGCCCAATGGCACATTTAAGCGAAGTGGACGACAGCCTCGTCCAAGAGATCGAAGCCGTTGGCGCAAAAGTCGCCCGCGTGCGCGATTCCATTGGCCGGATCATCTTCGGTCAGGAACGGATCATCGAGGAGACGCTGGTCACGGTGCTGTCTGGCGGGCATGGCCTGCTGGTGGGCCTGCCCGGCCTTGCCAAGACCCGTCTGGTAGAGACGCTGGGCCAGGTGCTGGGCCTCGACAACCGGCGCATCCAGTTCACGCCCGACCTGATGCCAGCCGATATCCTTGGCTCCGAAATCCTCGAAGAGGGCGAGGGGGGGCGCCGGGCTTTCCGCTTTCTGCCAGGGCCGGTGTTCTGCCAGTTGCTGATGGCCGACGAAATCAACCGCGCCAGCCCGCGCACCCAGTCGGCCCTGCTTGAGGCCATGCAGGAAAAGCAGGTCTCGGTCGCCGGCCAGCGCCATGCCCTGCCCCGCCCCTTTCACGTTCTGGCGACCCAGAACCCCATCGACCAGGAAGGCACCTATCCCCTGCCCGAGGCGCAGTTGGACCGCTTCCTGCTGCAGATCGATGTCGATTATCCCGACCGTGACGCCGAGCGGCAGATGCTGCTTGCCACCACCGGGACAGACGACGCCGTTGCCGAAGCGGTGCTGACCGCCGATGAACTGCTGGCGGCCCAGCACCTGGTGCGCCGCCTGCCAGTGGGCGAGACGGTGCTGGAAGCGATCCTCACCCTGGTACGGTCTGCGCGGCCAGGTGGCGAGGGCAATGCGCCCGATGGCCCGACGGCCGATATCGCCTGGGGACCGGGCCCACGTGCCGCCCAGGCCCTGATGCTGGCCGTGCGGGCGCGCGCCCTGCTGGATGGCCGCCTGGCCCCGTCGGTGGACGACGTGATCGATCTGGCACAGCCGATCCTGCGCCATCGCATGGCCCTGACCTTTGCCGCCCGCGCCGAGGGAGTGACCGTGCGCGACGTGATCACGCGCCTCGTCGCCCCGCTGCGCTGAGCGGCTTCATGGCGCTGCCCACAGGCAAGGCAGGCCTTACGGCCCGGACACCGGCTGCCACTGGTGGTGCCGGGAACACGGCCCTGCGTGCCGAAGCCCTGGGTGCGCGCCTGCCCCCGCTGCTGGTGGCGGCCGACCGGGTGGCCGCAACCGTGGCCCAGGGTGTCCACGGCCGACGCCGTGTGGGGCCGGGCGAAGCATTCTGGCAATTCCGCCGCTTTGGCGAGGGCGATGCACCCCAGCGCATCGACTGGCGACAGTCAGCCCGTGCCCAGCACCTTTATGTCCGCGAAAGCGAATGGACGGCGGCCCAGAGTGTCTGGCTGTGGCACGACCAGTCCCCCTCGATGAACTGGCGTTCCGACGCGGTGGAAACCACCAAGCTTGAGCGCGCCACCGTGCTGACCCTGGCGCTGGGCTCGCTTCTGGTGCGGGGGGGCGAGCGGGTCGCCGGGCTTGGCAGTGGCCAGCCGCCTGCAGGGGGCCGCACCGGTTACAACCGTCTGGCCGCTGGCCTGCTCGACGGTGGATCAGAGACACCGCCAGACGGCCTGCCACCGCGCCAGCATCTGCCGCGCCATGCCCAGATCGTGCTGGTGGGCGATTTTCTGTCTCCCCTTGCCGAGCTTGACGGGCTGGTGAAAGCCTATGTGGCGGCAGGTGTGCGGGGCCATTTGCTGCAGATACTGGACCCGGCCGAGATCGACCTGCCGTTTCGCGGCCGTACCCGCTTTCTTGGCCTGGAGGGCGAGCCGGCTTTTCTCACCGGACGGGCCGAGGACCTGCGCCCCGCTTATGCCGAACGGCTGGCGCGGCGCCAGGATGCGCTGGCCAATCTGGCCCGCACGGCCGGCTGGACCTTTGCCATTCACCGGACCGACCGGCGCCCTGAAACCGCCCTGATGGCGCTTTTCGGTGCGCTGTCGGGCCGCGTGGTCTGAGGGGGCGGCGTGCTGACGCTTGGCCCCCTTCTCTTTGCCAATCCCTGGCTGCTTCTGGGCCTTGGGCTTTTGCCCGGGCTGTATTGGCTGATCCGCATCACACCGCCGTCGGCGCGCCGGATCCCTTTTCCGGCCATCCGGCTTTTGATGCAGTTGCCACGGGTCAAGGAAGCGCCGGCACACACGCCCTGGTGGCTGCTATTGCTGCGCGTTCTGCTGGCCGCCCTGGTGATCGTCGCTTTGGCCCGGCCGGTGCTGGACCCCGCAGCCCCCCTCGCCGGTGCTGGCCCGCTTGTGATCGCCCTCGACGATGGCTGGACCGCCGCGCCTTCCTGGGAGGCGACGCGCGCCGAGGCCCTTGGCCTTGTCGAACAGGCGGAGCGGGATGGCCGCAGCGTTGCCATTGCCACCAGCGCTGCCGCCTCAGGGCCCGGCGCGCCCGCCCCTGCCCAGCTTTTGCGTGGCCCCGATGCCCGCGCCCTGATACAGGCCCTGGAACCAAAGCCCTGGGCCGGCGAGCGTGCCCGCATGGCCGCAGCCCTGGCCGGGTTGGCTGCTGGCGGCGCCGATGTTCACTGGCTGTCGGACGGGCTTGGCGAGGGCGCCAGCGACAAGGACTTTGCCGCCCGCCTTGTCGGCCTTGGTTCCGTCACCCTGAATGTTCCGAACACGACCCTTGTGGCCATGGCCCTGCTGCCCCCGCGCACCGAGCCTGGCGCCATGATCGTGCTGGTGGCCCGCGCCGATACCAGCCTGGCCGAGGACGTGGAAGTGATTGCCAGCCAGCAGGGCCGCGCCCTTGCCTCGGCCACTGTCCATTTCGATGCCGGTGCGGCCCGTGCCGAGGCCCGCGTGGAACTGCCACCAGAAATCCGCAATGGCATCGACCGGGTTTCCCTGTCGGGCCAGACCTCGGCGGGTGGCGTCTTTCTGATGGACGAACGCTGGCGGCGCCGGCCCGTGGGGCTTGTGTCGGGCGATGCGGCAGAGGCGGCCCAGCCGCTGCTGTCGGACATCTATTACCTCAACCGCGCCCTTGCCCCCTTCAGCGACGTCAGGGTGGGGAAGATCTCCGACCTGCTGGCCCGGCCGCTGGCCCTTATGGCGGTGGCGGACATTGGCCAGATCGTTGGGCCTGATCGCGAGGCGCTGATGCGCTGGCTCGACGAAGGTGGCGTGCTGGTGCGCTTTGCCGGGCCTCGCCTTGCCGCCCAGAGCGATGATCTGGTGCCCGTGCCCCTGCGCGAGGGCGACCGTGCCCTGGGTGGCGCCCTGACCTGGGAACAGCCCCAGCCGCTCGCCGATTTTCCCGAGGGCAGCCCGTTCACCGGCCTGACCGTGCCGCCTGAGGTAACAGTGGGCCGACAGGTTCTGGCCGAACCCACGCCAGGCCTTGCGGCGCGCACCTGGGCACGCCTGCGGGACGGAACGCCACTGGTAACGGCCGAGCGACGCGGCAAGGGCTGGCTGGTGCTGGTGCACACCTCCGCCAATGCGGAATGGTCGAACTTTGCCCTGTCGGGCCTTTATGTCGACGTGCTGCGGCGCCTTGTTGAACTCTCTGCAGGCATATCGGCGGGCGATGGCGACGTGCCCCTGCCGCCCTGGTCGCTGCTTGATGGCTGGGGCCGCCTGGGCAATCCCGGCCCCACCGCTTTGCCGCTGCAACCGGCAAGTCTTGGCAGCCTGCAACCTGGGCCGGAACACCCCCCCGGCTTTTATGGCGACGCCACCGCACGCCGGGCCCTGAACATCGGCCGGGCTGATACCCGGCTGGCCCCCCTTGGCCCCATTGACGGGGTGCGACGGCAATCCGGCTCCGAGGCCAAGGGTGAGCGCGATCTGATGCCGCTGCTGCTGGCGGCAGCCCTTGGTCTGGTGCTGCTTGATACGCTGCTTGGCCTGTTTCTGCGGGGTCTGGTGGGCCGGGAACGGGACGTCGTGGTGCCGGCGCTGGTACTTGCCACGGCGCTGAGCCTTGGCCTGCTGCTGCCGTCCACCAGCCATGCCCAGACGCGGGACAGCCTGACACGAGATACCCTGACACGGGATACTGGCCCGACGTCTGCCGAGGCCGGCAGTGCTGCCGTGCTCGACGCGGTGCTGGGCATTCATCTGGCCTATGTGGTGACGGGCGATGGCCTGGTGGATGAAACCAGTCGCGCCGGGCTCAACGGGCTGGGCGGGATTCTGCGCACCCGCACGGCCGTGGACGCGAGGGCGCCCCTTGGCGTGGATCCCGAGCGTGACGACCTCAGCCTCTATCCCCTTATCTATTGGCCCATGACGGCCAGCCAGAAGCCACTCAGCGCCGAGGCCCTGGCCCGGATCGACGGCTATATGAAGGCTGGCGGCACCATTCTGTTCGACACCCGCGACGCGGAGTCCAGCTTTGACCAGACGGGCGGCGGCGGAGGCACCGGCACACGCATCCTGCGCGCCCTGCTTGGCCAGCTCGACCTGCCCCCCCTGGTGCCCGTGCCGGCGGAACATGTGCTGACGCGCTCGTTCTATCTGCTCAAGAGCTTTCCTGGCCGCAGTGCCGGCGGCACGGTCTGGGTCGAGGCGGCGGCCGCCGGTGCCAACGACGGGGTTTCGTCCATCGTGATCGGCGGCAATGACTGGGCTGCGGCCTGGGCCGCCGACGACGGCGGACGCCCCCTTGCCCCGCTTGAGGGCGACGATCCGAAACAGCGCGAATACGCCTATCGCTTTGGCGTGAATCTGGTGATGTACGCGCTTACCGGCAACTACAAGGCCGATCAGGTCCACGTGCCTGCCCTGCTGGAAAGGCTGGGCCAGTAGCATGGACCTCTCCAACCTGCACATCGCCTTTGCGCCGCTCGTCCCCCTCAGCGTGCTGGCGGGCCTCTGCGTGGCCTCGCTTGGCGTGCTGGGGCTGGCCCTGTGGCAGCGGGCCAGGGGGTCATGGTGGCGGGTGCTGGTGGCGGCAACCCTGCTGGCCGCACTTGCCAATCCCTCGGTGGTGCGCGAGACGCGTACGCCCCTGAAGGACGTGGCCGTGATCCTCAGGGATAGCTCCCCCTCCATGACCATCGGCGACCGCCAGGCCATGGCGAACAGCGCCGTGGAGGCCCTGAGCCAGCGCCTGCGCGCCCGCCCTGACATCGACGTGCGGGTGGTGGACACCGGCCGCGGTGGCGATGGCACCCTGGCCTTTGCCGCCCTCGACCGGGCGCTGGCAGATGTGCCGGCGGAACGGCTTGCAGGAACCTTTCTGGTCACGGACGGGCAGGCCCATGATGTGCCCGATGCCGCCGCCCTGGCCGCCAAGGGCGCCAATGCCCTGCGGGCGCCGGTGCACACCCTGGTTGCCGGCCACCGGGGCGAGCGCGACCGTCGCCTGACCATTGAACAGGCACCCGGCTTTGGCGTTGTCGACCAGCCCCTGACCCTGAGCATAAGGGTGGATGACGCGGCGGCCGAGGATGGCCAGGCCGATGCCAATGCGGCAGCAGAAGGGGGTGAGGCGCTGGTGACCTTGATCCAGGACGGCGGCACCCCCATCGAGGTGCCGGTGCCCATCGGACAGGCAACACCGCTTAGTCTCAAGCTGGAGCATGGCGGCGCGACCGTGGTCGAACTCGCCGTCTCGCCGGGGCCGGATGAACTGACCCTCGACAACAACCGCGCCGTGGTGACGATCAACGGGGTGCGCGACCGGATGCGGGTGCTGCTGATCTCGGGCGAACCAAATCCCGGCGAGCGCACCTGGCGCAACCTGTTGAAGGCGGATCCTTCGGTTGACCTTGTCCACTTCACCATCCTGCGCCCGCCGGAAAAGCAGGACGGCACGCCGGTCAACGAACTGTCGCTGATCGCCTTTCCCACACGCGAACTCTTCGAGATGAAACTGGGGGAATTTGACCTCGTCATCTTCGATCGCTATCGGCGGCGGGGCATTCTGCCACTCGCCTATCTGGCCAATGTGGCGCGCTATGTGGAAAATGGCGGTGCCGTGCTGGTGGCCTCCAGCCCCAATGATGGAGCGGGCCTCGACCTCAACCAGACACCGCTGGGCAGCGTGCTGCCGGTGGAGACCACGGGCCGGGATATCGAGACGCCCTTCCGGCCGACCCCCACGGATCGTGGCCGCCGCCATCCCGTGACCGCAGGCCTGCCCGGCTCCGGCACGGCCGAGACGCCGCCCACCTGGGGCCATTGGTATCGCCTGATCGAAGCCAACGAGACCCAGGGCGATGTGCTGCTAAAAGGGGCAGAGGAACGCCCCCTGCTGGTGCTGGACAGGCGCGGCAAGGGGCGGGTCGCTGAACTGCTGTCGGATCATGCGTGGCTCTGGCAGCGCGGCCACGACGGCGGCGGTCCGCAGGCAGAGCTTTTCCGCCG
Source organism: Acetobacteraceae bacterium (assembly GCA_947379865.1). Lineage (GTDB taxonomy): Bacteria > Pseudomonadota > Alphaproteobacteria > Zavarziniales > Zavarziniaceae > CANCOY01. The sequence continues at coordinate 9,641 of CANCOY010000047.1, read as the reverse complement.
CCTTGCGCACTGGCTGATGAAGGAACCCGATCTCGAAGAAGAAGATCTGCGCGCCAGGGCCGAGGGGTTCCGCCTGGAAATCGAGCGCCGCAGCCTCGACGCCGCCACCCCGCCCATTGAGGTGACCGGACCCGGCGATTTCAAGGCCGGCGTTACCCTGACAGACAGTGGCAACGGGCGGGCAACGGGCCGGCTTGAGGTTGGCGCGCCCGGCCTCTATCGGATCAGCGATGGCGTGCGTCACGCGATTGCCGCCGTCGGCCCCCAGAACCCCAGGGAATTCCGCGATGTGCGGGCCACCGGCACCGTGCTGGCCCCCGTGGCCAAGGCCACCGGCGGTGGCATCGCCTGGCTGGCTGATGGCCTGCCAGAGATCCGCTTTGTGGCGCCAGACAAGGCAACCAGCGGGCCTGGCTGGCTGGCGCTGCGCACCAATGGCGCCTATCGCGTGCTGGGCGTGCATGATCTGCCGCTGTTGCCAGCGGTGCTTGTGCTGGCCCTGGCCTTTGGTGGCCTGCTCGCCGCCTGGGCACGCGAAGGCCGCTAGCCGGTTGGCTGCGCATTTTTAGGGCAGGTCTTCCGCCCACCGCCCAATATTAGGGCAGCCTCCCCCCACCCCACCAGCAAAACCGCCCCAAAGCCTTTGGCACGCCCCTTGCGAAGGGGAATGGAGAGGCATCTAGGGTTCCGGTCCGCAAGGGCGCTGGTCCGAGGGTTGCCATCCGGTGCCAACCGCATCGGACACACGGCGGGACAAAAGCCCGGGAGATCCAGTGCGAGGTGGCAGCGGCCGCCCGGACGGGTTTCCATGACCGTGCCCGGAAACCGTTTCCCCCTCGCGATGTGCAATTTGGCAGTCGGAGGCGGTAATGGCGGAACTCAGGAAAAAAATCGCGCGTACACTGAGGGTTGGGCTTGTGGCCGTGGCGGCCCTCGGCGTCGCACTGGCAGGCGGGCCGGCTGAAGCCGCAACCAAGACCTCGTTCAAGGTCGCCTGGACAATCTATGCCGGCTGGATGCCCTGGGGTTACGCCGTCGATCAGGGCATCGTCAAGAAGTGGGCCGACAAGTACGGCATCAGCATCGACATGGTGCAGATGAACGACTACATCGAGTCGATCAATCAGTATACCGCAGGCAGCCTCGACGGCGTGCTGGCCGCCAACATGGACGCCCTGACGATCCCGGCGGTGGGCGGTGTCGACACCACCTCGCTGATCAATGGCGACTTTTCCAACGGCAATGACGGCATCCTGATGAAGACCGGCAAGACCGTTGCCGATCTCAAGGGCGCCAAGGTCAATCTGGTGGAGCTTTCGGTCTCGCACTATCTGCTGGCGCGCGCGCTGGAAAGTGCCAGCCTGAGCGAGCGTGACGTGAAGACCGTGAACACGTCGGACGCCGATTTCATCGCCGCCTATGGCACCGGCGACGTGCAGGCGATGGTGGCCTGGAACCCCGCCCTCAGCGATCTGAAAACGCGCAAGGATGCCAATCTCGTCTTTGACAGCTCCAAGATCCCCGGCGAGATCATTGATATTGCCATCGTGAACACGGCGACCCTGAAGGACAACCCGGCGCTGGGCAAGGCGCTGGTGGGGGCCTGGTTCGAAGTGCTCTCCATCATGCAAAAGAACGATGCCGCCGGCATTGCCGCCCGCACCGCCATGGCCAAGGCGTCTGGAACGGACCTTGCCGGTTACGAATCCCAGCTTGCCACGACCCGCATGTTCTATACCCCGGCCGAGGCGGTTGCCTTCACCAAGAGCCCGCAGTTGCCAGAGACGATGAAGCGTGTGCGCGACTTCTCGTTCTCCCACGGCCTTCTTGGCAATGGGGCAAAGTCGGCTGATGTGGTGGGCATGGAGTTCCCCGGCGGGGTTGTTGTCGGCGACCCGAAGAACATCAAGCTGCGCTTTGATCTGACCTTCGTTGAAATGGCTGCGGCCGGCAAGCTCTGAGAAGGGACGCATCATGCGTCGGCTGATCAATCTCCGGCCGAGCCGGCAGGGCACCTTCTTTCTCGGCGCCCTGCCGTTCGCCATCGTGCTGGTGATCTACTTCGTATTCTCGTCCCTGCGCCTGGCGGAAAACCCGGCAGACAAGCTGATGCCGGCTTTCTCCACCATGGGCGAGGCGATCGTGCGGGTGGCAGCCGAACCTGAACAACGCTCGGGCACCATCGTGCTCTGGGCCGATACGGGGGCAAGCCTGGTGCGGCTTGCCCTCGGGCTCGGCATCGCCACGGCGATTGGCCTTGTCTTTGGTATTCTCAATGGTCTGATCGTCTATGCCCGGGTGACGCTGGCCCCCTTTGTCGGGGTGCTTTCGATGGTGCCGCCCATGGCGCTGCTGCCGATCCTCTTCATCATGCTGGGATTGGAAGAAACCTCAAAGGTTGCCCTTATCGTCATCGGTGTTGCCCCCTATCTGATGCGCGACCTTGCCCTGCGGGTGGAGGAACTGCCTGGCGAGCAACTGGTCAAGGCGCAGACGCTGGGTGCCTCTACCTGGGTCATCGTGGCGCGCGTGGTGCTGCCACAGATCCTGCCGCGCCTGATTGATGGGCTGCGCCTGTCGCTTGGCCCTGCCTGGCTGTTTCTGATTGCAGCTGAAGCCATCGCCTCCACCGAGGGGCTTGGCTATCGGATCTTCCTTATGCGCCGCTATATGGCGATGGATGTGATCCTGCCCTATGTGGCGTGGATCACCTTTCTGGCAGCGATTTCCGACTGGGTGCTGGTGCAGATCTCGCGCCGCGCCTTTGGCTGGGCGCATCTGGGAAGGGGGGCGTAATGGCAACCCTCAGGGTCGAAAATCTCTGGATGGAATACGGCGCCCAGACCGTGCTGGAGCGCGTCAATCTGGACGTTGCCGATGGTGCCTTCTGCGCGCTGGTGGGGGCGTCTGGCTGTGGCAAGTCCACCTTCCTGCGCCTGCTGCTGAGCCAGGAGCGCCCCACACGCGGCACCATCCTGATGGATGGCCAGCCCCTGCCCCAGGACCCGGGCCCGGATCGGGGCGTAGTGTTCCAGCGTTATTCCGTGTTCCCCCATCTCAATGCCGTGCAGAACGTGGCCCTGGCGCTTGAGATTGCCCGCGCACCTGGCCTTGGCCGCCTGTTTGGCAAGGCCCGCCGCGCGGCGCTCTCCGAGGCGGAGGTGATGCTGGCCGATGTGGGCCTTGGCCACGCCTGTGGTCACTACCCGGCCGAGCTTTCGGGTGGCATGCAGCAGCGCCTCGCCATTGCCCAGGCGCTGGCCCGCAAGCCCCGCATCCTGCTGCTGGACGAGCCGTTCGGCGCCCTTGACCCCGGCACCCGCACCCAGATGCACGGCCTCATCAGCCGCCTGTGGCGGGAGACGGGGATGACCGTGTTCATGGTCACCCACGACATCCGCGAAGCCTTTGCTCTTGGGACGCGTGTGCTGGTCTTCGACAAGACCCGCCACGATCCCCAGGCCCCCGGCGCCTATGGCGCCACCATCACCTACGACCTTCCCGTAGACCGTAGCACCTCTAAAGTTCCAAGCGCATCCGAGGAGAAGAGTGCACCATGACCCCCTTGAAAACTTCCGCCCACGTCCGGCGGCGCGCCCCCGATGACCGGCATCACCACCATCCCGACTTTGACCGCATGCAGACGCGCGGCTGGAAGGCCGCCATGGCGGAAGCCGGCATCCCCACCAAGAAGTGGGAAGAGGAGCAGGCGCGCGCCCTGCAGAATGGTCTGCCCGGTGCACCCAGCATCGAAGACCGCATGATCTCGACCTTTGCCCGCCACGAGCTGCCGCACTTTGCCGGCATCAACACCTTCCTGAAGGCGCCCTATATCGAGGACGTGCGCCAGGTGGGAAATTATGATGCGGCGGTCATTGGCGTGCCCTTTGATGGCGGCACGACCTATCGTCCGGGTACGCGCTTTGGACCACAGGGCATGCGCCGCATCTCTGCCCTCTACACCCCCTACAACTATGAGCTTGGCGTTGATCTGCGCGAGCAGATGAGCCTGTGTGACGCGGGCGACGTCTTCACGATTCCTGCCAACATCGAAAAGACCTTCGACCAGATCACGCGCGCCACCTCGCATGTGTTCTCGTCCGGCGCCATGCCGATCATCATGGGGGGTGACCATTCCATCGGCTTCCCCACGGTACGCGGCATTGCCCAGTGCACGTCCAAGAAGATCGGCATCATCCATTTCGACCGCCACGCCGACATCCAGGAAAAGGATCTCGACGAGCGCATGCACACCACGCCGTGGTACCACGCCACCAACATGCCCAATGTGCCGGCGACCAACCTGGTGCAGATCGGCATCGGCGGCTGGCAGGTCCCCCGCGAGGCCGTGAAGGAGATCCGTGCGCGGAACACCAACATCATCACCATGCGCGATTTCGAGGAAATGGGCGTCGACAAGACGGCCGAGATTGCCCTTGAACTGGCCTGGAAGGATGCCGACGCCGTCTACATGAGCTTTGACATCGACTGTGTGGACTGCGGCTTTGTGCCGGGCACGGGCTGGCCCGAGCCGGGCGGCTTCCTGCCGCGCGAAGTGCTGAGCCTGGTGGGCAAGGTTGCCGCCGAGGGTCTGTGCGGCCTTGAGGTGGTTGAGGTCTCGCCGCCCTATGACACGTCCGACATCACCTCGCTGTTTGGCGTGCGGGTGATTGTCGACGTGCTTGGCACCCTCGTTGCTCACGGCAAGATGGGTGCGCACAAGCACATCATCGACAAGCCGATCACGTTCTGAGGCGCCCCATGAACCATGACGATTATCATGCGATCGAGGCGGCCTTTGTGGCGGGCTTTCGCCAGGCGCCCGACAAGACGGGCTTCCTGCGGCTTGCCCGGGTTCCGGCCGAACTCAGCCCCGAGGGTGAGCTTGGCCTGAAACTGATCGAGGTCAAACTTGATGAGAGTGCCGTGGTTGGCAGCGCCTCGCCGGGCTTTGCCAGCCGTGAACTGGTCTATCACCCCCTGCCGGGGCCGATGATCCGTACCGAGACAAAGCTGCTGTTCCGCTATGTCTCGGCCACGGGCGTGCGCGACCTCAGCCTTGCGGATGTGCTGCGCCTGTCGGGCCAGGATCATCCCGAGGCAGAGGGGGCAGACCACGGCCATGGGCATCACCACCACCACCATCATGATCACAGCCAACCGTCCGGCGCGCACGGACACTGACGGGAGAAAAACCATGCGGACTTCCCTTAAACTTATCGCCGGCGTGGGCCTTGCCCTGATCGCTGCCCCCGCCGCACAGGCCCATGGCGTGGGCCTGCACAGCCATGGGCTTGCCGCCGGGCTTGGCCACCCGTTTGCCGGTCTTGATCACATGCTGGCCATGACGGCGGCGGGCGTCTTTGCCGCGCAGCAGGGCGGACGTGCCCTGTGGGCGGTGCCCGCCACCTTTGCCACCCTGCTCGTGGCAGGTGGCGCCATGGCCATGCTGGGTGTGGCCCTGCCGGGCGTCGAGGCGGGTATTCTCGCCTCGCTGGTGGCGCTTGGCCTGTTGGTGGCGGGCGTCGCCCGCCTGCCGCTGGGCACGGGCCTTGGCCTTGTGGGCGTGGCGGCCCTCTTCCATGGGCATGCCCATGGCAGCGAACTGCCGCTGGCCACCTCCCCCCTCAGCTATGGGGTCGGGTTCACGCTGGCCAGCCTCGTGCTGATGGGCGCCGGCATGACGCTGGGCCTGGTCGCACGGCAGAGCAGTGTGCGGGAAAAGCTGCTGCGCGCAGGCGGCGTTGCCATGGCTGCAACGGGCCTTGCCCTGCTGGCAGCCTGAGAACAAATGGGGCGAAGGGCGGGGTCAAACCCGCCCTTCCGCCGTTCCCTCAGCGGCGGGCGGCTTGCTTGCGGGGTGCCACCGTTGCGGTTTCGGGGTTGATGGACCGGACCATGCCCGCCACCCCCTCAAGGGCACCCGGCACCAGGGCGCGGGCAAGAAAACGGGCTTCATCGACCCAGCCGGGCAATTGCAGATCAACCGCACCGGCACGGTAGAAGCCGACCTTGGCATAATAGGGGGCATCCCCCACCAGAATGACAATGCGGTGCCCAAGGCGTGTCGCCTCGTCCAGCGCATGTTTCATCAGGGCAAGACCCATGGCCCGGCCACGCTCATCCGGGTGAACCGCCAGGGGCCCAAGCAGCAGGGCGGGTACCTCCGCCTCACCGATCTGCACCGGCCAGAAGCGCAGCGTTCCCTTGATCTCGCCCGCCTCAAGTGCCACGAACGACAGGGCGTCGAGCGGGGCCACATTATGGCGCAGCTTGTAGACGGTCTTGGCCGTCCGGTCGGCGCCAAAGGAAAGGTCGAGCAGTTGCTCGATGCCGGCGGCGTCACTGGGCCGCTCATGCGCGATCGTAAACATGTGCCGAAGTCCGAAGGAATGGACGGCAATCGTCCTGCCTGTTGCGATGTGGCCAGAGCTGGCGCGATATCCCTATCCGGAGCGGACGAAGGACGGCGCGCAGGCACACCCGCTACCAGGCTGGCCGCCTGGTGCGGATCTAGGGAATTCGTCGTCGCAGGCGTAGGCCGGTCATGTCTGATTGTGCTCCTTCAGAAGGCGCTTATGCCATCAAATCATGGCGGCGAAAAGACCATGATTTGCCAATTCAGGGGCAGGAACTGCGGGCAGGCACGCCCGGCCGCAGCAACCCCCTACAGATATGCTATGATCCGCCATCTTCAAGGATCCGTTTCATGACACGCCATGCCCTTTGGCCACCCCTGTTGCTTGGCCTCTTCGCGCTGGTCTCCATGGGATTCTTTGCGCTTGCCAAGATTGCCTTTGCCGCCGGCGTGCCGCCCCTTGCCTTCACCTTCTGGCAGGCGGCCGGTGGCGCCCTCACCAGTCTGGTCTGGTGCGGGGTCCGTGGTCTGCCGGTTGGGCTGGACAGGCGGCATCTGCGCTTTTACGCCATCGCCGGCCTTGTGGGCGTGGTCGCGCCAAATGCCCTTGTCTTTGCCGCCCTGCCCCATGTGGGCTCTGGCCCGGTTGGCCTCGTCTATGCGCTCTCGCCGGTCCTAACTTATGGGCTGGCCCTTGCCACGGGCTGGGAGCGGCGCAGTCTGGTGCGCGCGCTGGGCATCCTCCTTGGCCTGTGCGGGGCGGCCCTGGTGCTGGTGCCCCGTGGCGCCCTGCCGGATGGGGCGGCGGCTGGCTGGATGGCGCTGGCCTTCCTCGCCCCCGTGGCCCTTGCCATGGGCAATGTCTATCGCAAGGCCGACTGGCCGCCAGGCGGGCTGCCCCCGGCCCTTGCCGCCGGCACCCAAGGGGCGGCGACCCTGGTCTTTGCCCCCCTGATGCTGGGCTTTGGCCAGGGCCATGCGCCCGGCCTGCCGCTCGACACCGGCAGTGCGGCGCTGCTGGCGCTGATGCTGCTGGCCGGCCTTGGCCAGGCGGTCTATTTCGAGCTGCAGCGCGTGGCAAGCCCGGTCTATTTCAGCCAGATCAGCTATGTGGCGACCTTTGCTGCCCTGACTGTGGGCGTGCTGGGCTTTGGCGAGCATTATTCAGCATGGATCTGGGCGGCGCTGCCGGTAACGGTGGCCGGCCTGCTGCTGGTCACCTTCGGGGGCGAGCGGGCGGCGGGAACCTGAAGAAAACCTTTGCACCCCGCGTGTGTCTTCTCTTCTCCTCGCGGGTCCAATGGGTCTAGGCTTCAGGCAGGTGCTGCACGCGCAAAACGATAACAACTTCGCGCACAACCCGCATCATCGGGAGGTTTCATGTCAGGCATGATCGATTTCGAGGCATTTGATGGCCTCGGCCTTGCGGAGCTTGTGCGCAAGCGCGATGTCACAGCCCTTGAACTTCTCACCGAGGCGGTGGAGCGGGTTGAACGCCACGACCCCCATCTCAACGCCGTCGTCCGCCGGTTCGAGGACAAGGCCCGCGCGGCGATCATGGCCGGCCTGCCCGATGGTCCGTTCAGCGGCGTGCCCTTTCTGCTCAAGGACCTGGGCGCCCATTATGCGGGCGAACCCACCACATCGGGCTCGCGCTTCTTTGCCGACTATGTGCCAGATCATGATTCGGAGGTTACACGGCGCTACAAGGCGGCGGGCCTCGTCTGCTTTGGCAAGACCAATACGCCGGAATTCGGCCTTTCGCCCACCACGGAGCCGGCCCTGTTTGGCCCCACCCTGAACCCGTGGGACACCAGCCGGACTGCCGGGGGCAGTTCAGGCGGGGCAGCGGCAGCGGTGGCGGCGCGCATGGTGCCCATGGCCCATGCCTCTGACGGGGGCGGCTCCATCCGCATTCCCGCCGCGATGTGCGGCCTGTTCGGGCTGAAGCCGACGCGAGGCCGCGTGCCCATGGGGCCAGATGCCGGGGAAGGCTGGGGTGGCCTGTCCACCGTGCATGCCGTAACCCATTCCGTGCGCGACAGTGCGGCCCTGCTGGATGTGGTGGAAGGCGCCGATCTGGGCGCCCCCTATTGGGCGCCACCCAAGGCGCGGCCCTTTCTGGATGAGGTGGGCGCCCCCACGGGCCGCCTGCGGATCGCCTTTTCCACCCGGCCCACCACGGGCGTCGCCGTTGACCCCCTCTGCGTCCGCGCGGCCGAGGATGCCGCCAGGCTTTGCGCCGATCTTGGTCACCATGTGGAAGAAGCCGACCCCAGCGTGGCGGACCCCGGCGCCCTTGGCACCGCCATGCGCGCCATCATCGGCGCCAATGTCCGCGCCACCTTTGACGAGCGCGCCGAAGTTCTGGGCCGCGCCCCCGGCCCCGACGATGCCGAGCGCATGACCCATGCCATCATCCGCAACGCCGAGGCTGTTTCCGCCGCCACCTATGCCCGGGCGATCCGCCTGGTTCATGCCACCGGACGGCGGCTGGCGCATTTCTTCCAGACCTATGACGTGCTGATCACCCCCACCCTCACCACCCTGCCGCCGCATATTGGCGAGTTGTCGATGATGGCTGAGGACATGGCAGGTGTGAGCGAGCGCATCGGCGCCCTGGTCGGTTTCACCAGCCTCTACAACATCACCGGCCAACCAGCCATGTCGGTGCCCCTGTCATGGACTGATGAGGGCCTGCCCGTGGGTGTCCAGTTTGTCGGGCGTTTTGGTGATGAAGCCGGGTTGATCCGGCTGGCCAGCCAGATCGAGCAGGCCCAACCCTGGGCCCACCGGCGGCCCTGAAAACCCACCCGGCCTAAAGCAGTGGCGCCGCGCGGATCCACCAGTCAGGGTGAACCTGGGCAAGGGCCTGTGCGGCTGAAGCGGCTTCTGCAGCGCTGTCAAACAGCGCAAAGCAGGTGGCGCCGCTGCCGCTCATCCGGGCAAGCAGGGCGCCCGGCAAGGCGGCAAGGGCCGTCAGCACCTGCCCCACTTCAGGAACAATCGTGCGGGCGGGCGCCTCAAGATCATTGCCCCGCAGGGCCATGGCAGCGGCCAGTGCGGCGGCATTGGTGGGGGGATCAAGCAGGGGGGCCGGGGCTGAAAACCGGCTGCCGGCCGCCGCAAAGGCCTTGAACACCGGTGCTGTGGCCAGTGGCACATTGGGATTGGCCAGCAGGGCATGAACGGGCGGCAGGGCCACGGCCGCTTGCAGCACCTCGCCAATCCCCGAGACGGCCACCGGTTTCCCGGCAAGGCAGGCCGGCACATCGGCACCAAG
>CANCOY010000046.1 GCA_947379865.1 Acetobacteraceae bacterium | reverse complement strand
AGATAGAGATTGAGCTTGGCCGGCGCGCGCCGGCCGAGACGTGCAGGGGGCGCCATGTGGGATCCCTCAGGGCGTGCCGGCGGCGGTCTGCCCGGCCGGCAAGCCCTGCTCAAGCTTGATTGTCAGGGTGCGGCCCAATTCCTGCTCGGGCTTTAGACCCAGCGCATGACGCCACTGGAAGCGCGCCTCGATGCGGCGGCCGATCTGCCAATAGGCGTCGCCCAGATGGTCATTGATGATGGGATCTTCGGGTTTCAGCAGCACGGCGCGTTCAAGGGTGCTGACCGCCTCGGTAAAGCGGCCCTGGCGATAGAAGACCCAGCCCAGGCTATCCACAATGTAGCCGTCATCAGGCTTCATGGTGACCGCGCGCTCGATCATCTGCTGGGCTTCAGGCAGCTTCTTGCCCTGTTCAACCCAGGAATAGGCGAGGTAATTAAGCACCGACGCCTGATCGGGTGACAGTTCCAGCGCCTTCTTGAAATCGGCCTCGGCGGCTTCCCAGCGCTGGGTACGCTCGTTCGCCACACCCCGGGCAAAGAACAGCACCCAATGGCGCTGCTCCAGCGTGCCAGAGGCGGCAATCGCCTTGTCATAGGCGGCAACCGCCTCGACGAAGCGGTTCCGCTCGCGCAGGAGGTCGGCAAGGGTGATAACGACTTCGGCATCCCCGGGCCGCTCCTCGGCCATCTTGCCAAGCAGGGCAACGGCCTCGTCGGTGCGGTCCAGGCGGTCGAGGGCAAGGGCGCTGCGCTGGCGTGCGTTCCAGCCAAGCACAGGGTCGGCTTCGATGGACTTCAGGGTCTCAACCGAAAGGGCCCATTTGCCATCCTGTTCCAGCACATCAGCCAGCAGGGAGACACCAAGGGGGAAGCCCGGCCGCTCGTGCAGCGCCAGGCGCAGATAGAGCAGGGCGGCGTCGCGGGCATTGTCCTGCGTCAAGACGCTGGCCGCGCCATAGAGCACTTCGGCCATGCCCTCACGCGGGGTGGTAACCAGAAGGGCCGGCACCTGGCCACCGGCCAGCCGCGCATTGGCGGCGCGGATCACCGGATTGCCCGGCGAGCGGGCGAGATAGTCATCATAGACGGCCTTGGCATCGGACTTGCGCCCGGCGCGTTCAAGAAAGCCGCCATAGGCCTCTACCGAGCGTACCCAGTTGCCCGCAGCGCCACCCATGAGAGCGCGATAGGCGGGCTCGGCCACATCCGAGCGGCCACCAGCCTCGGCGATCAGGGCGCGCTGAAAATCTCCGAAGGCGGCATAGGACTTGTCGTTCAACTGGTCCAGCGCCTTCAGCGCCTCGTCTGTCTTGCCCTCGGCGGCAAGCGTCCAGGCGGTCAGGACCGGGCCGGCCAGGGCGTTGGCCCCGGTGCCCTTTACATTCGCAAGGGTGGCGCGCGCCGCCTGCCAGTTGCCATTGTCGACCGCATCAAGGGCGACCACCAGTTCTGCCGTGCCCTCGCCCACACCGGCTGCAAGCAGGCGCCGGGCCAGGGGAACGGCCTCGTCAAAGCGGCCATCCGAAATCTTGAGCATGAAGGTGCGCCGCAGCAGGGCCAGGTTCTGCGGATCTTCAACCAGGGCGGCCGAGAAATAGCTTGCCGCGACCGACGTATCGTTCATCGAACCGGCATAGCGGCCCGCCAGATACTTGCCGAGGGGGGAGGTGCCATCCGCCCCGTCGCCCTGGTTGCCAGTGCCAGCGCAGGCGGCAAGCAGAGAGACAAGAACGATACCGGCCAAACGTGCCGCCCCCCTGGCCGTGCGCTCTTGCACGCAGCGTCCGCTGGCTGGGCCTCGGTTGGCAGATCGTCTCATTTCGGGTCTTTCAGGCTGGGCACGCGACTCGACACAGCAGCGTAACAGAGGGGCGCGACCAGCGCGCCCCACCCCCATCACATGTTCGGGTAATTGGGGCCGCCGCCACCTTCCGGCACCACCCAGTTGATGTTCTGGGACGGGTCCTTGATGTCGCAGGTTTTGCAGTGAACGCAGTTCTGGGCGTTGATCTGCAAGCGCGGCCCCGCCGTCTCCTCAACGATTTCATAGACGCCCGCCGGGCAATAGCGCTGTTCCGGCGCGTCATGTTCGGCAAGATTCAGGCGAATCGGAACGGAGGCGTCCTTCAGCGTGAGGTGGACCGGCTGATCTTCCTCGTGATTGGTGTTCGAAAGGAACACCGAGGACAGGCGATCGAAGGTCAGCACCCCATCCGGCTTGGGATAGACGATCTTCTTCGACTCGGAGGCCTTCTTGAGGCTGGTGTGGTCGGGATGGTGGCCAAGGGTCCAGGGTACACTGATCCCCAGGTGATTGAGCCACATGTCGAGGCCGCCATAGAGCGAGCCCAGCACCGTGCCCCACTTCAGGGCTGGCCGGACGTTCCGCACCTTGCGCAGTTCCTTGTAGACCCAGGACGCCTCATAGGCCTCGGCATAGGCCACCAGTTCATCATGGCCCTCGCTGCCGCCCACAATGGCCTCGAACGCAGCCTCGGCGGCCATCATGCCGGTCTTCATGGCATTATGGCTGCCCTTGATGCGCGGCACATTGACGAAGCCGGCCGAGCAGCCGACCAGCACGCCACCGGGGAAGGTGAGCTTCGGCACCGACTGCCAGCCGCCCTCGTTGATGGCGCGTGCACCATAGGACAGGCGCTTGCCACCCTCGAAAAAGCCCCGGACGTCGGGGTGGGTCTTGAAGCGCTGCATCTCCTCGAAGGGCGAGAGGTGCGGGTTCTGATAGTCGAGGGCCACCACATAGCCAACCGCAACCTGGTTATCCTCAAGGTGATAGAGGAAGGCGCCACCGGCCGTCTTGGTATCCAGCGGCCAGCCCTGGGCATGCATCACCAGACCCTGGCGGTGCTTGGCCGGGTCGATCTGCCACAGTTCCTTGATGCCGATGCCATAGGTCTGGGGCTCCTTGCCGTCGCGCAGGTTGAAGCGCTCGATCAGGGCCTTTGACAGATTGCCGCGCACGCCCTCGGCAAAGAAGGTGTACTTGGCGTGCAATTCGACGCCGGGCGTATAGCTGTCCTTCTGGCTGCCATCCTTGGCAATGCCCATGTCGCCGGTCGCGACACCCTTGACGCTGCCATCCTCGTGGAACAGCACTTCGGCGGCGGCAAAGCCGGGGAAGATCTCCACGCCCAGTTCCTCGGCCTGGGTCGCCAGCCAGCGGCAGACATTGCCCAGGCTGACAATGTAGTTGCCGTGGTTGTGCATGAAGCCGGGCAGGGCAAAGTTTGGCAGACGCACACCGGCATTCTCGGTCAGCACATACCAGCAATCTTCGGTCACGGGCGTGTTGAGCGGGGCGCCCTTTGCCTTCCAGTCCGGGATCAGCTCGTTCAGGGCCTTGGGATCAAGCACGGCGCCAGAGAGAATATGCGCCCCCACCTCTGAGCCCTTTTCGATCACGCAGACCGAAAGGTCCTGGCCTTTTTCCTGGCACAGCTGCTTGAAGCGGATCGCGGCCGAGAGGCCGGCCGGGCCAGCGCCCACGACGACCACGTCAAATTCCATCGCCTCGCGTTCCATAGCCCCGATCCTCCCTGGTCGCGCGATCCGGGCGGCATGCACCCACGGATCTGTTATCCGGTTATGCCTTGCGTCCCGAATGCGGGTCAACGCACGCACCAATCTCTCTGAATTGGCGCCTCGCGGCAAAGATAGTCCGCATGATAGGGTTCGACCATGCGCGAAGCACCCGATCCGCACGCCCTTCTGAAATGGTATATAGAGGTGGGCGCCGACGAGGCGATGGCCGAGGCCCCGCTTGACCGCTTCCGCGCGCCTGTGGAGCGGGCGGCCGCCCTTGGGGGGGCGGCGCCCACCCCGGTCGGGCGTTCCCCGGATCGCAGCCTGCCCCCATCAAGCCTGCCAGCCGGGCCAAGACTTGTGCCCGCAGCGCCACCGGGGCGTATTGCCCCGGCAGCCGTTGCGGTTGAGGACACCAGGGCGCTGGCCGCTGGCTGCATGGATCTGGCTGCCCTCAGGGCGGCCATGGAAAGTTTCGAGGGTTCCTCCCTGAGGGAGACCGCGACCCGGCTGGTTTTTGCGGACGGCAACCCGGCTGCCCCCCTCATGCTGATCGGCGAGGCCCCCGGCGCCGATGAGGATCGCCAGGGCAAACCCTTTGTCGGGCAGAGCGGCCAGTTGCTGGATCGCATGCTGGGCGCCATCGGCCTCGACCGCACGGGTGTGTATATCGCCAATGTCGTCCCCTGGCGGCCACCGGGCAACCGCAAGCCGACGCCGGCTGAGATCTCGCTCCTTCTTCCTTTCCTGGAACGTCACATCGAACTGGTGGCCCCGCGGGCACTATTGATGGTGGGCGCCGTCGCCGCCGGAGCCCTTCTGGGGACCACCGAAGGCATCACCCGCATCCGGGGCCGGTGGTTTGACTGGCGCGGGATTCCGGCACTTGCCACCTATCACCCCGCCTATCTGTTGCGCCAACCTGCCGCGAAAAGGGATGTCTGGAGAGATTTTCTCGACCTCACCAAACGTTTGGATTCAATCCCCTAAACCTACGAATTGATGGTTTTCCCGCCCGAACACACTAGCTGTTGATTACCCCCTACAATTTTTCATTTGCGGGGGAGGGGTCGATGGGTTATTTCGGACCCATGACAGCACCGGTTCCCCTGATGGCGGAACCATCGAACCCCCGGTTTTTGGGTCGTTCGCTGGTTCGCAAGGCGGCCGCTGCGGCAGGGACGCTAGCGTTTGCAGTGCTCCTGTCACAGTCCGCCCTCGCCAAAGTAGAGGCCGACGCGCGTGCCACCCCGGACCGGGATCCCGGTTCAGTAGGTTCGCCTGGTCCCCTTTCCGCGCAAGACGCGGCGCGCTACTCGCGTATCCTATCGCTACAGGCGTCAGCCCATTGGGCCGCTGCCGACCGCGAGATAGATCGCCTCGAGGATCGCATGCTGATTGGCCACATGCTGGCCGGTCGGTATCTCGAGAATCGCGCCTATCGTCCGAGCTACAATGAATTGCTTGCCTGGCTTGGACGCTACGGTGATCTGCCCATGGCCGATCGCGTCCGTGCGCAGGCACTTTCCCTGCGCCCGGCAGGCGCAGCGCCACCGCCAAACGCTCCAAATGTCTCCCTGAACGACTTTGGCCTGCCCGGTGGCCGCGACGATCTGGAAGATTCGGCGCCTCCCCGCCCTGAAGCAGGCAAGGTTTCCCCCCGAATCGGTGCGGCGATCCGTTCCGGCAATGTCGAGCTTGCGACCCGTCTGGTCGGTGATCCGGCGGTGGGCGGCAAGCTCTCGCGCACCAATCGGGCCATCGCCGCCTCTGATGTGGCGAACTTCGCCTATATGAACGGCGACAACAAACGCGCGCTTGAAGCAGCACTCATTGCCATCAGCGATGACGGCGCCGAGGCGCCGCTGGCGCGCTGGATCGCCGGCCTTGCCTGCTGGCGCCTTGATCGCAAGGCCGAGGCCGCAACCCATTTCGAAGCCCTGGCCGCCAGTTCCGACATTGATGCGTGGACCGCCTCAGCCGGCTCGTTCTGGGCGGCGCGTGCCTGGCTGCATGCCGGTGTGCCCCAGAAGGTAACGCCGGCCCTGGCGCGGGCAGCGGACTATCCGCGTACCTTCTATGGCCTGATCTCGCTCAAGCTGCTTGGGCGCGACATCGGCACCAATCTTGATGCCCCCACGCTGTCGGCGCAGGACAATGCGCAGGTTCTGGCCCTGCCCGGCGTTCGCCGTGCACTGGCCCTGGCCCAGATTGGGCAATCTGATGCTGCCGTGGACGAGCTTGTTGGCCTGCGGGACGACGGCAATGGCGCCCTCGACGGCGTGCTTGCGGGTATCGCCAATGATGCCGGCCTCGACAGCCGCCGCCTCAAGGCACGGGCCCGCAGCGCAAGCCTTGGCATGCGTGGCTTTGCCGTGCCGCAGCTCAGCCCACGCGGCGGTTTCACCGTTGACCGGGCCCTGCTCTATGCCATCGCGCGTCAGGAATCCCGCTTTGATCCAAAGGCGCGCAGCCGTTCGGGCGCCATCGGTCTCATGCAGTTGATGCCGCGTACCGCGCATGACATGGCGCGTGCCAAGCGTATCCCCTTCAAGGGGCCGCAGGAACTGACCCAGCCTGATGTCAGCCTTGCGATTGGCCAGGCCTATATCCACTTCCTGATGGAACAGGGTGCGGGCGACAATCTTCTGAAGATGGTCGCGTCCTACAATGCCGGTCCTGGCAATGTGGATCGCTGGTCCGAGGATGTGCAGTACAAGAATGACCCCCTTCTCTTCATCGAGAGCATTCCATCGCAGCAGACGCGCAGCTTTGTTGAGCGGGTGATGGCATTTTTCTGGATCTATCAGTCGCGCCTTGGCCAGCCGGCACGCAGCCTTGATTCGGTCGCAAGCGGCGCCTGGCCACGCTACGTTGCCCAGGATCTCGGCACCTATGGTGTGGCAAAGCGCAATGCCGGGAATTGACGAGAGCCGGCCGTTCATTGCGGTCAACATTGCCGTCCTGACAGTATCAGACACCAGGACGGCTGCTGACGATACCTCAGGCGATACCTTGGTGGCGCGGCTTGTCTCTGCCGGTCATCGGCTGGCAGCGCGCACCATCGTTATCGATGATGTGGCTGAGATCACCCGCCAGCTGCGGGCCTGGATTGCGGACGCCGGCGTCGACGTGGTGATCTCGACCGGTGGCACCGGTGTTACCGGCCGCGATGTGACGCCCGAGGCATTCCATTCGGTTTACGAAAAGGAAATCGCCGGCTTTGGCGAGCTTTTCCGTTTCCTCAGCTATCAGAAGATCGGAACCTCCACCCTGCAGTCCCGCGCCACCGCAGGCGTTGCGGGTGGAACCTATCTGTTTGCCTTGCCCGGCTCAACGGGTGCGGTGAAGGACGGTTGGGACGGGATCCTGGCAAGCCAGCTGGACTATCGCCATCGCCCCTGCAATTTCGTCGAGCTGATGCCCCGCCTCAGGGAACACGAGAAGCGCCCCGGCGCCTGAAGCGTTCATAGGCCTTGGCATCGTCCACATCGGCAAGCAGATCAGCCTCTGCCACGCGCAACCCGGCGAGGCTTTCCACCGTATCTGACCGGGCGTCAGGCGTTGACCAGCGGACGCCTGCGAAACAGCCCTGGGGCAGCGGGCGACGCCTGAAGCCGATGGCCCAGTAACCCCCATCTTCCGCCGGCCCGATCACCACATCGGCCGAGCCCAGCAGGCGCAGGGCCTTGCGCACATGCACGGCCCCCAGCCCCGGAATGTCGCTGCCCACGACCAGCACAGGCCCAGGCCCCAGTGCCGAGAGGGCATGGGCCATGCGCGCGCCAAGATCCCGACCCGACTGGCGCAACCGCCGCAGGTGCCCCGGCCAGGGATCGGGCCGGGCACCGCGCTCTGGCACCAAAGCAAGGACGGTTTCAAACAGGGGGTCAGCGGCCAGGCGACGCACCGTAACCAGTGACAACTCACGATAGAAGGCAAGGGCGGCGCCGGCCCCGATCCCCTTGGCCAGCCGCGTCTTAACCCGCCCGCGACAGGGCGCCCGCAGAAAGACAACCACCCGTGGGCGAAGAGGACGCATGGAGGCCATCAGCGCCCCCTGCCCGCATAGAGCCGCCGCAGCTGCCCGGCCGGCACCCCCAGATACCAAAGCACAAGACAGACAAGGTTACGCGCCGAGCGCCTGATCCAGCCATCGCGCTCATAGCGGCTGGCAGAGGTGATGGCGTGGGAAGCCAGACGCTTGAGCCGGCGTAGGCCAATGCGCCGGACAAACTCGACATCCTCCATCAGGGGCAGGGGCCGGAAACCACCAAGTTCCAGATAGAAGCGGCGTGCCAGCAGCAGCCCCTGGTCACCATAAGGCAGGCCGAGCCAGCGGCTGCGCCAGGCAACAAGGCGCTCAAGGCGGCGGGCCTGGGGGGCCCCACTGTCAAAGCGCAGGGCAAAGGCGCCCGCCTGCCGGGCCATTGCCGGATCGCCCATGAAACGCCCGGCCACCTCGCCCCAGCCCATGGCCAGACAGGTGTCGGCATGGAGGAAGAGAAACCAGTCGCCCGTGGCGGCGAGAGCGCCTGCGGCAAGCTGGGGGCCGCGCCCTTGTGCCGCCTGCACCAGTCTGGCGCCCCGTGCCGTGGCCAGCGCCACCGTGCCATCCACCGAGCCGCCATCAACCACCACAACCTCGCCCACCAGCCCGCTTGCACGGGCCTCTGCAAGGCTGTCCAGCGTGGCCCCAAGGCAGGCCGCCGCATCGAGTGTCGGGATAATGATGCTGAGCATGCTCCAAGCCTAATGGAGGTGGGCACCCGCCTCCACCCCTGCCGCTTGTGGATTTTGTTCTTGATATGTTCTCATCTATCTCCTAGCCTGCCCTCATGGTGCAGGATGGCGACAGCAGGGTGGCGGAGGAGCGGCGGCGCGGTCGTGGTGCCGTAAGCAACAGTTCCGGGCGGTTCGAGAAAGACGCCCGCGTTGCCTTTGATGATGGCTGGGGCACCCTGGACGAAGTGCCGGCACCGCTTGCCACCACGGTGACGCTGGATGCGACCCGGGCGATCATCACCCGCAACACCTCCCCCGACATCGGCTTTGACCGCTCGATCAATCCCTATCGCGGGTGCGAGCACGGCTGCATCTATTGCTTTGCACGCCCCAGCCATGCGTGGCTGGGCCTGTCCCCCGGTCTCGATTTTGAGAGCCGCATCCTCGCCAAGCCTGATGCCGCGCGCCTGCTGGCACAGGAACTGGGGCGCAGGACCTATGTTTGCGCGCCCATCGCCATGGGCACCAATACCGATCCCTATCAGCCCGTGGAGCGCGACCTGGGGATCACCCGCGCCATTCTGGAGACGCTGTCAGCCTGGAACCATCCTGTCACCATAGTCACCAAATCAGCGCTGGTCATCCGCGATATCGACATCCTCGCCGACATGGCAAAGCGCGGGCTGGCCCGGGTGGCGCTTTCGGTAACCACCCTCGACCGCGCGCTTGCCCGCCGGATGGAGCCACGCGCCGCAACCCCCCAGCGCCGGATCGAGACCATCGGGGCGCTTGCCGCCGCCGGCGTGCCGGCAGGTGTCATGGCCGCCCCCATGATCCCGGGCCTCAATGATCATGAACTGGAAGCCATCCTCGAGGCGGCCGCAGGTGCCGGCGCCCGCGAGGCGGGCTGGATCCTTCTGCGCATGCCGCTTGAGATCAAGGAACTGTTCCGGGAATGGCTGGAAGAGGCCGTGCCGGACCGGGCCCCCCGTGTTATCCGCCTGGTCCGCGACACCCGGGGTGGCCGGGACTATGACCCAACATTTGGCACGCGGATGAAGGGAACGGGGCCAATTGCAGGCCTGCTTGGCAGACGCTTCCGGCTGGCCGCCCGCCGCCTTGGGCTTGATCGGCCGCGCGTTGTCCTGCGGACCGACCTGTTCGCCCCGCCGCCGCGTGCAGGGGATCAACTGGGTCTGTTCTGAATATCAGCAGGCGTTGTTTTGGGATTGAGTGCAGGCACGCGCTCTGCTACGCGTCCGTACACGATGCGATCGGTCCTGCGACACCTGTACCCTGGCGCCCTTGCAGTGCTGCTGCTTGCGGCCGGCTGTGCGACACAGCCCCCCAGGGCAGCCTATACCCCCGCGCCCCAGCGCCTGATGGACAGCGGCGAGCGCATGCTGGCCGACGGCCGCCCGGCCCAGGCGGTGGCGCTCTACCGCGAAGCCGCCGTCGCCGCGCCCAAGGACCCGCAGCCCCGGGTAAAGCTGGCAGAAAGCCTGATCGAAGTGGGGCGCGAGGACGAGGCCCGCGCTGCCATCGGCGAGGCCCTGGGGCTCGACCCCGGCAATGAGCAGGCAAGTGCGACACTCGCCATAATCGACGCTCTGCCACCCAGACCGGTCAAGACGGTGGCGCCCCCTGCCTCCCCCCCTCTCACGCCGCCGGTTGCCCTGCTGAAGCCATCAGCGCCCCCTCAGGCGCTTGAGCCCCCGGCGGCACCGCGAGCGGCATCACCGGCAAGCTCACCAGCGGCAGAGGACAATGATCAGGCAAACCGTACCTGGGCACAGGTTGGCGCCTTCGAGAACCCTGCCGAGGCTGAGCGGGCGTGGAATGCCATGCAGGGCAGGCTTGCCCCCCATCTTGGCGGGGCCCACCAGTTGTACAGCAGGGCGCGGGTCGGCGAGCGGAACTGGGTACGCCTCAGGGTCGGGCCCTTTGATGATGCTGGCGCCAGCCGCTTCTGCACGGCGGTGAAGACGGGCGGCGGGGCCTGCTTTGTTGCGCCGAAAACCGCTGTCGCGGCAAGATCCTGAAACCGCCTTGAGGCGGCAGAAAGGCTCGGCAACGTGGCACGCACAGCGAACAGGCCGGATTACAGCCTTGAAGAAGCGGCGGGCTGCCTGGTGGCCGGCGTGGACGAGGCCGGGCGCGGCCCCCTTGCCGGCCCCGTAGTCGCCGCAGCCGTGATCCTTGACCCTGCTCGTATTCCCGACGGGATCAACGATTCCAAACGCCTCGATCACGAGCAACGCATGGCGCTGGCGGCACAGCTGCAGGCGGTGGCGCGGGTGGGCGTGGGGGCGGCCTCCACAGCCGAGATTGCCCGGCTCAACATTCTGGGGGCCACCCTGCTGGCCATGCGCCGTGCCGTGGCGAGGCTTCCATCCGTACCCGGCCTTGTGCTGGTGGACGGCAATCGCGATCCCCGGCCTGAGGGCATCCGCACACGTCTGGTGGTGGGGGGCGACGGGCTTTCGCTGTCGATTGCGGCGGCCTCCATCATTGCCAAGGTAACCCGGGACCGCATCATGGCCGCCCTTGCCATCCGCTATCCCGATTACGGCTGGGCGACCAACCAGGGCTATGGCACACAGGCGCACATGGCCGCCCTGGTGGCACGGGGTCCCTGCCCCCACCACCGCACGGATTTCGCACCCGTCCGCCGCCTGCTCGAAACCAGAGGTGCTAAGACCTACCAGATATAGCGCACTGCAAGGCCTCAAACCGCTAGGCAGAGTCTCTGAATCTCTTTGAAAAAGAAGGGGTTGACGGAGTTTCTTAAGAGACTCAGGATGCCCGCCATGGCCAGCTCAACTCCCCCGAAATCGCGCCTTGGCGCGTCCACGCTTCCCCTCGACTGCCTGATCGAAGGCGACTGCATCGAGGCGATGCGCAGCCTGCCCGACCGCTCGGTTGATCTGATCTTTGCCGACCCGCCCTACAACATGCAGCTCTCGGGCGTGCTGCACCGGCCCGATAACTCGCGGGTCGATGGCGTCGACGATCTGTGGGACCGCTTCGACTCCTTTGCTGCCTATGACGCCTTCACCCGCGCCTGGCTGGCCGAGGCCCGCCGTGTGCTGAAGGATACCGGCGCCCTGTGGGTGATTGGCAGCTATCACAATATCTTCCGGGTGGGGGCCGCCCTGCAGGACCTGGGTTTCTGGGTGCTGAACGATGTGGTCTGGCGCAAAAGCAACCCCATGCCGAATTTCCGTGGGCGCCGCTTTACCAACGCTCACGAGACCATGATCTGGTGCGCCAAGGACCAGGCGCAAAAGACCTATACCTTCAACTATGACGCGATGAAGGCCCTCAACGAGGACATTCAGATGCGCTCTGACTGGTTACTTCCGATCTGCACCGGCCACGAACGCCTGAAGGAAGATGGCGCCAAGGCCCATGCCACGCAGAAGCCGGAAGCGCTGCTGCACCGCGTGCTGCTGGCCTCCACCAACGTGGGCGACGTGGTGCTGGATCCCTTCTTTGGCACCGGCACCACGGGGGCGGTTGCCAAGCGGCTGGGCCGGCGCTGGATCGGGATCGAGCGCGAGCATGATTACATCCGCATTGCGCGGGCGCGCATCGCTGCCGTTGAACCGCTGGCCGATGATGTCATCGCAGTCACCCGCTCGCGCCGGGCCGAAGTGCGGATTCCCTTTGGCATGGTGGTGGAACGCGGCCTGCTGAAGCCCGGCACCGTGCTGATGGACCAGTCACGCCGCTACCGCGCCAAGGTCCGCGCCGATGGCACCCTGGCGGCATCGGATGCATCTGGTTCGATCCATCGGATGGGTGCCCATGTGCAAGGTGCGCCCGCCTGCAATGGCTGGACCTTCTGGCACTTCGAAGCCGGCAGCGGCCTTGCCCCGATCGATCTGCTGCGCACCCGCATTCGCGCAGAACTGGGCGCAAACGCCTGAAACCGCTTCTGAAAGGTCACCTTATGAGCATGCAAAACCCGGTCTACAACCTGCCGGCACGGGCGTTGCACTGGCTGGTTCTGGGACTGCTGGCGGTGCAGTACATCGGCGCCCAGATCCTGCCGGAAGGCGAGGATGGCGGGGCAAGAACGGCGCCGGCGGCTGGCAGCCTGGTGGATTGGCACATGTCGCTGGGCGTGCTGATTGGCCTGGTAATCGTGATCCGCCTTGCCTGGCGGGTAACCTGGAAGGCGCCTGCGCCGCCAGAAAACCAGCCGGCCTGGCAGGAAAAAGCGGCCTCGCTCACCCATCTGGCGCTCTATGGACTGCTGGTGCTGATCCCTCTGGCCGGCTGGGCCTGGGCTTCCGCGCTCAGCTGGACCGTAACCCTGTTCCACACCCTCAGCCTGCCGCCGCTGGTGGCAGCGGGAACCTGGCCTGATCTTTTTGGCAATCTGCACGCCCTGATGGGTAATCTGATGCTGGCGGCCGTCGGGCTGCACCTAGTCGCCGCACTCTGGCACCAGTTTGTTCTTCGCGACGGTCTGCTGCGCCGCATGTGGCCCCGTCGTAACGGCTAGCCAAGCAGAGCTAGATACCCCCGGTCCTGACTTTCGCAGGCCGGCCGCGGCGGGCGGCGGGTGCTGGCGACTGGCCAAGGGCATGGACCACAATCTTGCGCATCACACTGGGCAGCGCCTCGCCGCCCAGATCGCCCGGGTGAACCCAGCGCGCCCCCTCCGGCAAAGCCAGGTTGGCAACACTGCCCCGCCAGACCTCAAGGCGAAGCGCAAAGTGGGTAAAGACATGTTCCACGCCACCGGCCAGCGGCTGCCAGTCTGCTGTAACCGGGGCTGCGGCCCGGGCCTGTGCCGGGGTTGGCATCTGTGGCCCCCAGTCGCTTGAGGGGACTTCGATCATGGCGCCGAGCAGGCCTTTCTCGGCGCGGCGGCGCAGCAGCACGGCGCCATCGGGGCGCGTGATCCAGAAGGCCACGCCATGGCGGCGCGGACGCTCTGGCTTGGGGGCCTTGGCTGGCAGTTGTTCGGCGACCCCCGCCTTGCGGGCGGCACAGGCATCCGACCAGGGACACAGGCCGCAGGCGGGCCGGCGTGGCGAGCAGATGGTGGCACCCAGATCCATGATCGCCTGGGCATAGTCGCCGGGCCGCCGCCGGGGCACCAGGGCTTCGGCAAGGACGGCCAGGGTCTTCTTGGATCCAGGCAGCGGCGCGCGCACATCGCGCAGGCGGGAAATCACCCGCTCCACATTGCCGTCCATGGCGCTGGCCGGCACGTCAAAGGCGATGGCGGCAATCGCCGCTGCCGTATAGGGACCGATGCCCGGCAGGGCGCGCAGACCCGCCACGTCGCGGGGGAAGCCACCAAGCGCGGCCACGGCCTTGGCCGCCGCATGCAGATTGCGGGCGCGGGCGTAATAGCCAAGGCCCGCCCAGGCCACCAGCACATCGTCCAGCGGGGCCGCAGCCAGATCGTCCACCGTGGGCCAGCGGGCCAGAAAATGCTCGAAATAAGGCCCCACGGTTGCCACCGTGGTCTGCTGCAACATGATCTCGCTCAGCCAGACGGCATAGGGGTCGGCCGGTTTGCCCGGGGCAGCGCGCCAGGGCAGGGTGCGGCGCTGGTGGTCGTACCAGCCAAGCAGCCGCGCGGCGAGGTTGTCGGGGTCGACTTGGGACCGCTCTGCCATCACACTCCCCCTTCAGGTCGCCTGCCGCCCTCTTGCGGACCGGCACCCGCCCCCCGACATGAGGCATCAGATGGCCGAGGGCAAGACACCGCGCAAAGGCAGTGCCGCAGGCGAGGCCGGCACGGCTGAAAGCAATATCCGCCGTGGCGGCACCCGTGCGGTGGGCGCCGCCCTGTCGCCGCTGGTGCGCAATGCCTTCCGCCGTCAGGGCTTTGCCGCCACCGAAGTGGTGACCCGCTGGGCCGCCATTGTGGGTGAGCGTGTGGCCCGCCGCTCCCTGCCCGAGCGGGTGACCTTTCCAACGG
The DNA here is from genome assembly GCA_947379865.1 of Acetobacteraceae bacterium. Taxonomy (GTDB): domain Bacteria; phylum Pseudomonadota; class Alphaproteobacteria; order Zavarziniales; family Zavarziniaceae; genus CANCOY01. Next base: position 14,008 of record CANCOY010000046.1, on the reverse strand, counting down.
GCAAGAGCGTGGGCGGCACCCTGCACATCCGGGTCGAAGGGCCCATGGCCACCGAGTTGCAGCATGTGGAGCCCCAGGTGATCGAGCGCGTGAATGCCTTTTACGGCTATCCGGCCATCGCCAATGTGGCCCTCAAGCAGGGCCGCCTGCCGCCAACGCGCCGCAGCGTACCAAAACCAAAGCGCGTCCTGAGCGAAGACGCCCGCAATACCCTCGATACCGCCCTTGCCGGCACCAGCAACGAGGGCCTGCGGGCAGCCCTGGAGGCACTGGGGCGCCAGGTGCTTGCCCCCAACCGTCGCCCCTGAGCCAGGCAAGCGACCGGACTTATCCCCAACCAAAGCGAAGAGCGATCCATGTCCATCTTGTCTATCACCATATCTTGTGGTCGGATGAACCCCATGAACACTATCAAGCGCCTCACCCTCACCATTGCAGCCCTGGTGGCCGTTGCATGTGTCAGCGTCCCCGGGGTGCGCGCCGAGACAACCTCGCCCGACGGCCTGGCCGATGGCGGCATCCTGATCGGCAAGGCGGACGCCCCGATCACGATCATCGAATATGCCTCGATGACCTGCCCGCACTGCGCCCATTTCGCGACGGAGACCCTGCCGAAGCTGAAGGCAGCCTGGCTTGATACCGGCAAGGCCCGCCTGTTCTTCCGGGAATTCCCTTTCGACCAGCCGGCGCTGCTCGCCTCCAAGCTGGTGCGCTGTGGCGGCCCGGCCCGCTCCGAGGGCTTTATCGAGGTTCTGTTCCGCGAGCAGCGGACCTGGGCCACCGGCACCGACCCGCGCCCGTTCCTTGCCCAGATCGGCAAGCTGGGCGGCATTGGCCAGGAGCAGTTCGATGCCTGCATGGCTGATCAGGCTTTGGCCCAGGCCATCGTCCAGACCCGGCTTGAGGGTGCGCAGAAGTACGGCATCGACTCGACCCCGACCTTCATCATCAACGGCGAGAAAGCCAAGGGCGGCGCCATGACTTTTGAGGAGTTCGACAAGCTCCTCTCGGCAATCAAGCCCGGCGGCTGAGCAGGCCGCCCAGACCCCCAACCCGGGAAGCAGACCCTCGTGCAGTTCAATCGCCTTCGCCTTTCTGGCTTCAAGTCTTTCGTCGATCCGACGGAACTGCTGATCGAGCCGGGCCTGACGGGCATCGTCGGGCCCAACGGCTGTGGCAAGTCGAATCTGCTGGAAGCGCTGCGCTGGGTCATGGGGGAGACCTCGGCCAAGTCGATTCGCGGCGCCGAGATGGACGACGTGATCTTTGCCGGCACGTCGAGCCGTCCGGCCCGCAATCTGGCCGAAGTTGGCCTCGTCATCGACAATGGCGACCGCCGCCTGGCCGCCCCCTATAATGACAAGCTCGAAGTCGAGATCTCGCGCCGGATCGAACGCGCCTCGGGCTCTGCCTATCGCGTGAACGGCCGAGAGGTGCGCGCCAAGGACGTGCAGCTGATGTTCGCGGACCAGGGCACGGGTGCCCGCTCCCCCGCGCTGGTCAGCCAGAACCGCGTCTCTGCCATCATCAATGCCAAGCCCGCCGACCGCCGCGCCATTCTTGAAGAAGCAGCCGGAATTGGCGGCCTCTATACAAGGCGGCACGAGGCCGAGCTGCGCCTGCGCGCCGCCGAGACCAATCTGACACGGCTGGACGACGTGACCGGCCAGCTGGAAACCCAGGTCTCCACCCTGAAACGCCAGGCACGCCAGGCGATTCGCTATCGCAATCTGTCCGCCCAGGTTCGCCGCACCGAGGCCCTGGTGCTGCATCTGCGCTGGGTCGAGGCAGAGCGACTTCTGGCCGAAGCCACGGCGCGGTTGAGTGCCGCAGAAACGGCCGTAACCCGGCTGACTTCTGATGCCGCCGCCAGCAGCGTCGTGGAAGCTGAGGCGGCCGACCGGCTGCCCGCCCTGCGCCTGGCCGAGGCCGAGGCGGCGGCGGCCCTGCATCGCCTTGAGGTAGAGCGCGATGGCCTGATGGCGGAAGAGCGCCGGGTGGCCGAAGCTCAACGCAAGGCTGAGGCCATGCTGGCCGAACTGATCCGCGATGCCGAACGGGAAAGCGTCCTGCTGACCGACGCCCGCGAGGCCCTGGCCCGCCTTGGCACCGAAGGAACGGGCCTGGAAGCCGCCCGCGCCGGCCAGGGCGAGGCCGAGGCACAGGCCGAAGTCCTGCTGACCGAAGCGGCCGCCGCTGTGCGCGCCATCGAGGCCGAGCTTGACCGCGTCGGCCGCGAGATCGCCGCCATCGATGGCCGTCGCCAGGCCCTGTCCCGCGAGCGCGAGGAAGTCGCCCGCCGCATCGCCCGCCTGGGCGACAGTGCGGCCCAGACCACAGCCGAGCGCAGCCGCCTTGAGGCTGAGAAGGCACGGGCTGGCGCCCTGGTTGAGGCCACGGCAGCCGTAGCCACCGCCGAGGCCGATCTGGCGGCGGCGCGGGCCGCACTGGAGGACGCGGTTGCCGCCCGTCCCGCTACCCAGGCTGCCGAGGTCGAGGCCAGGCAAGCCGCCTCCGAGCTTGAAGCCCAGGCGACGCGCCTCAAGGCAGAGGCCGACGGGCTGGCGGCCCTGCTTGGCCGTGACGCCCGCAAATTCCCCCCGCTGATCGACCAGCTAAGCGTCACCGTTGGCCTTGAACAGGCGCTGGGCGCTGCCTTTGGCGACGATCTGGACCTGCCCACGGCCGTGGAAGCGCCCGCCCACTGGGCCGCCCTGCCCCCTTATGAGACAGACGCGCCACTGCCGGCAGGTGTTGAGGCGCTGACACCCTATGTGCAGGCGCCGCCGGCCCTGACGCGCCGGCTGGAACGCATTGGTCTTGTGGCCGATGCCGCCGAGGGGCGGCGCCTGCATGGCCTGCTGCAGCCGGGCCAGTGCCTGGTCAGCCGCAAGGGTGACGTCTGGCGCTGGGATGGCTTTACCGCCGCCGCCAATGCGCCCACGCGGGCCGCACAGCGACTGGCCCAGCGCAACCGGCTGGCCGAACTGGAGGCCGCCCGCGCCGCTTTGGTGGATCAGCTGGCAGCTGCCCGCGCTGCCCTTGAGGGTGCTCGCCAGAATGCCAAGCTGGCAGCCGACCTGGAGACCGAGCGCCGCCTTGCCCGCAGCCGCATCGAGGAACATCTGACCCGGGCGCGTGAGGCCGAGGCACGCGCCGCCCGCGAGGCTGCCGCGCGTGAGGCGCGGCTGGCAGCGCTTGCTGATACCGAAGCGCGCGTCGCCCAGGAACGGCGCGACGCCGAAGCAGCGCTGGCCACCGCCGAGGCCGCCATTGCCGCCCTGCCGCCGCGTGCCGAGCTGGAAGCCGAACGGGTGCACTTTGGCCGTGAGGTCGAGCAGGCCCGTGGCCATCTGGCCCAGACCCGGGCCGCCCGTGACGGCCTGCGCCGGGAAGCCCTGGCGCGAACCCAGCGTCTCGAATCAATTGCCGCCGAGGCGCGGGCCTGGACCAGCCGGTCCGAAAATGCCGACCGCCGCATCGCCGATCTGGCCGAACGGCGCCGCCTGGCCGAGGGTGAGAAGGCTGAACTGGCCGATCTGCCGGCGCGCCTTGCCGCGCAGCGCGAGCGGCTGGGCGACGCCATCGAAGCCGGCGCTACCGCCCGCCGTGCCGCCGCCGACCGCCTGGCAGAGGGTGAGACGGCGCTGGCCGCCGCCCGCACCGCCTCGCGTGCTGCCGAGGCTGCCCTCGCCCAGGGACGCGAAGAGCGGGTGCGCGCCGAAGCCCAAGTGGAACAGGGGGCCGAGCGGCGCCGCGACGTGGCCCAGCGCATCGCCGAAGTGCTCGACGTGGAAGCGGCCGACGTGCTGCCGCTCGCTGAACTTGAGCCCGACGAGGCAATGCCCGATGGCGCCACCCTTGAGACCCGGCTGGAGCGGCTGAAGCGCGAGCGCGAGAACATGGGCCCCGTGAACCTGCGGGCCGAGGTCGAGGCGACCGAGAAGGAAGCCGAACTGACCACCCTCACCAGCGAGCGGGCCGACCTTGTGGCCGCCATCGCCAAGCTGCGCGTCGCCATTGGCACCCTGAACCGTGAGGGCCGTGAACGCCTGCTGGCGGCCCTGGCTGAGACCAATACCCACTTTGCGGTGCTGTTCGAGCGCCTGTTCGGCGGGGGCCAGGCCCATCTGACCCTGGTCGAATCAGACGACCCCCTGGAAGCCGGCCTCGAAATCCTGGCGAGCCCGCCGGGCAAGAAGCTGCAGAGCCTGAGCCTGCTGTCGGGCGGCGAGCAGGCGCTCACGGCCATTGCCCTGATCTTTGCGGTGTTCCTGACGAACCCCTCGCCGATCTGCGTGCTGGACGAGGTGGATGCGCCGCTGGACGACGCCAACATCAACCGTTTCTGCGACCTGCTGGACACAATGTCGCGGCGTGGCGAGACCCGTTTCCTTGTGGTTACCCACCATGCCGTTACCATGTCGCGCATGGATCGCCTGTTCGGCGTCACCATGGCTGAGGCGGGTATCAGCCAGCTTGTCTCGGTTGATCTTGCCCGGACGCCGCAATTAAAGGCGGCGGAATGACGCGATCGGCCGAAAGGAAATGAAATCAACCGCTTGACCGCAGGCGCCCGGGCTTGACACGCCTTGCAGGCGCCGCATATGGTGCGCCCGCTCACGGCTGGCGCCGGCGTGGGTGAGGAGTTGGGTGATGGTCGACAAGGATGATCGCGCCACCCTCGACGATCTCGGCAAGCGGCTGCACGAGGCAGAGGCGACACATCGCCCGCCGCGCGCGCCGGATGAGCCGCCGGGAACTGCTGTGGGCATGGCCGCCCGGATGGGCGTGGAGCTTGTGGTCGGCCTTGTGGTCGGCGGGATGGTCGGCTGGGGTTTCGACTATCTGTTGGGGACAAGGCCCTGGCTGATGCTGCTGTTCTTCCTTCTTGGCATAGCGGCCGGGATGCGGAACGTGATGCGAATGGCCAGCGCCATGAACGCGCGCGAAGGATCGGACAAGGATCCTCCGGCGGCGAACAAAGAATAGGAGCTGCGCCAGTCGCGCGTGGCAGAACAAATTGGTGCCCGTGTCCGACACCTGGTCGGGCGATGGGCTTCTCAATGTAGCAGGCGGGATTGCGATCATGGCTGAAGGCCATAGCCCACTCGACCAATTCAAGATCGAACGTCTGATCCCGATTGATATCGGCGGATACGACCTCTCGATCACCAACTCGACGCTCTTCATGGGGCTGGCCGTGCTTCTGGCAACGGCTTTCATCATGCTGGCGGCCTCGCCGCGTGCGCTGGTCCCGGGCCGCCTGCAGTCGGCTGGCGAGATGGCCTATGAGCTGATCGCCGGTGTCGTGAAAGACAATGTGGGCACGGCGGGGATGCAGTATTTCCCCATCATCTTCACGATCTTCATCTTCATCCTGTTCGCCAACCTGATTGGCCTGGTGCCCTACACCTTCACGGTGACGAGCCATATCGCGGTTACCTTCGCGATTGCCTTCACGGTGTTCATCGGCGTCACGCTGATCGGCATCTTCCGGCATGGCGCGAAGTTCATCACCATGTTCCTGCCCTCGGGCGTGCCGCTGTGGATCATGCCGCTGCTGTTCGTGATCGAACTGATCTCGTACATGACGCGCCCCATCAGCCTCTCGGTCCGACTGTTCGCCAACATGATGGCCGGGCACATCATGCTGAAGGTGTTTGCCATGTTCGTCGTCAGCCTTGGCCTTCTGGCCGGCTGGGCGCCGCTTGCCTTCATCGTCGGCCTTACCGGTCTTGAGCTTCTGGTTGCGGTCCTGCAGGCCTATGTCTTCACGATCCTGACCTGCATCTACCTCAACGACGCTATTCACCTTCACCACTGAGCGGGCTCCGATAGCGGAACCGCTTCTGCCAAACCCAGAACCAGCCAGGCTGGGCAACGAACCTGAGACAGAAAGGGACACATTATGGACGTCGCATCCGCCAAGCTCATCGGCGCAGGCCTTGCCACCATGGCGCTCGCCGGCGTTGGTATCGGCCTCGGCATGCTGTTCAGCAGCTTCCTCGCCGGCGCCCTGCGCAACCCGTCAGCCGCCCAGCGCATCTTCCCGAACATGATGCTCGGCTTCGCGCTCACGGAATCGGTTGCCCTGTTCGCACTCGTCATTGCGTTCATCATCCTGTTCGTGCCCGTCTAAGTCTTTTCGGTCCGGACCACCAGGAAAGGGTCTGCGAATCATGCCGCAGCTCGACATATCGACCTTCGTGCCGCAGATCTTCTGGCTCGCGGTCAGCTTTGCTGTTCTCTATGTCCTCATGTCGCGGGTCGCCTTGCCCCGCATGGCGGCGATCCTGGAGATGCGGGCTGGCCGGATTGAGGGCGACCTCAAGGAAGCCCGCAAGCTGAAGGCCGAGGCTGATGCAGCCGTGGCTGCCTATGAACAGTCCCTGGCCAGCGCCCGTGCGGCGGCCCAGGCGGAAATTGCCGGCACCAATGCCCGCATCACCGCCGAACAGGACCGCCGCAAGCAGGACATGGAGGCCAGCCTCTCTGCCCAGGCAGCAACGGCGGAAGCGCGCATCCGGGCCATCCGTGATGCCGCCATGTCGGATCTGCGGATCGTTGCAGCCGATGTTGCACGCACCATGGCATCACGGCTGACCGGCTCTGACATCGGTACGGAGGCTGCCGCCAACGCAGTCGCCCGCACCCTCGACCAGGCCTGAGGAGAGCAGCATGGAACACGAGACCAGCCTCTTTGCTGATCCGGAAACCTGGGTTGCCATTGCCTTTGTCCTTTTCGTCGGCCTGCTCGCTTATGTTCGCGTGCACAAGATGCTGGGTGAGGCTCTCGACAAGCGCGGCGTGCTGATCGCTGCCGAGCTTGAACAGGCATCACGCCTCAAGGCAGAGGCTGAACAGGCCGTGGCCATCTATTCCCGCAAGGCGAATGAGGCCAAGGCTGAGGCGGCGGCGATCATTGCCCAGGCGGAAGCCGAGGCAAAGAACATCGCCCGCGAGGCCGAAGCAGCCCTTGAGGCATCGATCGTACGGCGCACCGAGGCTGCCAAGGCCAAGATCGCCCAGGCCGAGGCCAAGGCCATCGACGAGGTGCGCGCAGAAGCCGTGCGCGTCGCCACTGCAGCAGCCGAGCGGCTGATCCGCGACGCCATGGACACGAACAAGGGCGCTGCCCTGATCGACCAGGCCATCGCCCAGCTGGACAAGACCATGCATTGAGCCCGTGGGGCTCGTGACGTCCGGCATATCGGATACGAAAAGCCCCGCTTCGGTGGGGCTTTTTTTATGGGTGCGGCCGCGCCAGTCTGTGGGCCGTTCAATCAGACCCGTGGGCAATCAGACCAGTGGGCAATCAGGACCAATGGGTCATCAGGGGGATCAGGGCATGGCAAGGCTTCAGGGCAAGGTCGCAATCGTGACAGGTGCCGCTAGCGGCATCGGGCGGGCAAGCGCCATTCTGTTTGCGCAGGAAGGGGCATCTGTCGTGATCGCCGACCGCTCGTCGGACGTGGGCGCAACGGCAGAAACGATTCGTGCCGCCGGTGGCCGCGTGGTGGCGGTTGAGGCCGACGCCGGCGACGAGGCCGCCGTCGCCAGCCTGGTGGAGCGGGCCATTAAGGAATTTGGCGGGCTCGACATCACTTATGCCAATGCCGGCATCGTGGGGCCCCATGTGCCCTTTCTTGAGCTTTCGGGCGCCGACTGGCAGGACGTGCTGCGGATCAATCTGGTTGGCCCGTTCCTGGCCATCAAGTACAGCGCCAAGGCATTCCTGGCGGCGTCCAGGCCCGGCTCGATCATCTGCACGGCTTCGGTCGCCGGCATCCGCTCTGGCGCCGGGCCGACGCCCTATAGCGCCTCAAAGGCGGGGGTGATCAATCTGGTCCAGACGACGGCGAACCAGCTGGCGGGAACCGGCATCCGCGTCAACGCGATTTGCCCCGGCCTGATCGAGACTGGCATGACCAAGCCGGTGTTTGATGGCGCCCGCGCCCGGGGCAAGGAAGCCAAGCTTGGCCAGCTCAACCCGCTGAGGCGTTATGGCGTGCCGACGGAGATTGCCGGGGCCGCCCTTTTCCTTGCCAGCGACGACTCATCCTATGTGAACGGCCAGGCCATCGTGGTGGACGGCGGTCTCTCCAGTTCGCACCCGGTCGTTCCCGGCCGGATCGATTGAGAAGGTAACCACCGGGCCGCGTCAGGCGATGGCGCGGCCCCGCTTGGCAATGGGCACAAGGCGGCAGGTGGAGGTGGCGCGCGCGATCAGCTCACCCGCCTCGTTATAGAGCCAGCCTTCAAGAAAGCCGACCGACTTGCCCAGCTTCAGCGCCACGCCCTCGGCGCGGAGACGGCCGGGGTTGCCGGGGGCAAGGAAGCTGATCTTCAGCTCCAGCGTGGGCGGGCTGAGGGTAAGGCCAGAGCCCGCCATCACCGCATGGCTCATGGCGGCATCCAGCATGGCGGTGAGGAAGCCACCCTGCACGATCACTTCGGAATGGCAGAACTGCGGGGTTGCGACAAAGCCCATGACGACGCGGCGGTTGGCCTGATCCACCTCGATCATCTCGCCCCCCAGCATCACGATGCAGGGGGGAAAGTTGCGGGAAAGCTTGGCCATGATCACGGCATCGGTAAGTGGCTCGGCCACTGTGGTCGCCTCGACTTCGCTCATCACGTCCCGTCCCTTCAGCCCGGCTGCTTTTCGGCGCCGGAGCCTAGAGGAAGGCGGCGTAGAAGGCTACCGCCGGAACACCCACCATGGCGCCCCGGATCAGTTCACCGCGCGGCTGCGGCCGGCCCAGAACGGCTTGCGCAGTTCTGTCTTCAGGATCTTGCCAGCCCCGCTGACGGGCAGCGGATCTTCCCGCAGGTCGATGGAACGCGGCTGCTTGAAATTGGCCAGCAGGGGTTTGCAATGGGCAAGCAGGTCCTCACTGCTGGCCCGCTGCCCTGGCTTCAAGCGGACAATGGCATGCACCGCCTCCCCCCAGGTGTCATGGGGGATGCCGACCACTGCACATTCGGCCACGGCCGGATGGCGATAGAGAGCATTCTCGACCTCGGCCGAATAGACATTCTCGCCACCGGTCACGATCATGTCCTTGACCCGGTCAACCACATAGACGTAACCATCTGCATCCATCCGGCCACCGTCGCCGGTGTGCAGCCAGCCGCTGCGCAGGGCAGCCGCCGTCTGTTCCGGCTGGTTCCAGTAGCCGGGCATCACATTCTCGCCACGGGCGCAGATCTCCCCCACCTCGCCCAGGGCCACCGGCTGGTCCTCGGGGTCAAGAATGGCGATCTCGACGCCCAGTACAGACTGGCCGGCCGCCGCCAGACGGTGAGCCAGAGGGCCGGCGACCTGATGATCCTCATGGTGCAGCAGGGTCAGCACAGGAGACGCCTCGGTCTGGCCATAGGCCTGGGTAAAGCGGCAGGCCGGCAGCAGTTCCAGTGCCTTGGTAATCACCGCCGCCGGCATGGGCGAGGCGCCATAAAGCACGCTTCTGAGGCCACCAAGGCGATAGCTGCCCAGATCAGGATGATTGACCAGCAGGTTGATCATGGTCGGCACCATCAGGGTGTGTGTCACCCCCTGTTCCTGCACGGCCTTCATCACCGCCACCGGATCAAAGCGCGGCACAAAGCTGTGGGTGCCCCCGACCATGGTAATTGCAAAGGTTGCAACGCCATCCGCAATGTGGAACATGGGCCCGGCATGCAGCCAATGGGTGGCACGGTCAAAGCCAAGTTCCGGGATGACGTTATAGGCGTTCGCGGCCAAGTTGCGCTGGGTCAGCATGACGCCCTTGGAACGCCCGGTGGTGCCACCCGTATAGAAGAGCGCCGCAAGATCGTCCCCCGTGCGCCCGACATCGGCAGTGCCTGAGGCCGCTGCCAGCCAGGGTTCATAGGCGGTGAAGCCGTGGGGCACCGCGCCATCATCGAGATAGACGATGTGGGCCAGCGCCGGCAGCCTGGGGCGCAGGGGCGGGATGCGATCCGCAAAGGCCGCATCCACAAACAACAGGCTGGAGCCGGAATCTCCCAGCCAGTGCTCGATCTCCTCATCCGCCAGACGGATGTTGATGGGCACAAAGACGGCACCAAGCCAGGCTGCCCCAAAGAAGAATTCAAGATAGCGGTGAGAGTTGAGGGCAAGGATCGCCACCCTGTCGCCAGCCCTGATGCCAAGGCCCTGCATGGCACCGGCGAGGCGCGCCACCCGCTCCTCGAACTGGCCCCATGAGACGTCCCCGCCCTCAAGGCGCAGAGCGGCGCCATGGCGGTTGATCTGCACGGCACGGCGAACGGCGTGACCCAGTGACATGGCAATTCCTCCCCCATGCGGCCTTTGACGACGCCTTGGGGCGGCGGGCCGGCATGCATTCATAGCTTGGCAGAAGGTGGGCATGGGCAAGCCCCGGCGCAAGCCCTTTTCGCATGGTGGAACGGGAACGCGCAGAAGCCGTTTTACCGAGATGCGGATGCTGGCATTGAAGGAGAGGATCCATGGGATCGCAGAGTAAATCGAACACCCACACCCGCCTGTGCCGGGGATGCAAAGCCGCCATGGTTCTTGGTTTGGCGCTGATCGCGGCCGGATGCGCGGAGCAGGTGGGAACCAAGCAGGGTGTGGGGACACTGCTGGGTGCCGGCACCGGCGCCCTGATCGGGTCCCAGTTCGGTGGCGGCAGCGGGCAGTTGGCGGCCGTGGCCATTGGTGCCCTTGCAGGCGGGTTTCTGGGCAGTGAAACGGGCAAGTCCCTCGACCAGGCCGACCAGCAATATATGACGAGCACGACCCAGAGCACGCTGGAGACCGCGCCTACAGGGCGTGCAAGCGGCTGGCACAATCCCGATACGGGGCACAGCGGGCAGGTCACGCCGACACGCACATACCTTGGCGCGTCGGGCCAGACCTGCCGGGAATTTCAGCAGACCATCATTGTTGGTGGCCGCACCGAGAACGCATTTGGCACCGCCTGCCGTCAGTCGGACGGGTCCTGGCGCATCGTGCCCTGAGTGATTCGGAGCGCCCGGGATGATTCGCATGCCAGCGAACAGATTGGCCGGGGGCATTTGCCGCCAGCCCGCCTGCCGCCTTGAAAGTCAGGAAACCCTTTTCTTTCAGCCGCTTGGGGCCTGACATTGCAGCAAGTCCCTATGCCAATTTAATACCACGCTAGAATTGATGCGGTTTCGCCGATATAGCTGACGGGCGCATCGATTGCCCCGCGCACTTTCGAGGAGGCCATGGGTATGGCAAAGGAAAAGACTGTCACGGCGCCGCCGGCCAAGAAGGCCGCCGCCGCAAAGCCAGCTGCGAAGACTGCGAAGACCGCAAAAGCTGGAAAGCCCGAGGTGTCCGACAAGGACACGCTGGTGGCCATCGTCCAGTCGACCACGGGTAGCACCGGCACGGCCGCCAAGGCCACTGTCGCTGCAATCGTCGAGGCGATTTCCAAGAGCATCAAGAAGAACGGGAAGTTCCAGATCGTGGGCTTCGGCACGTTTACCGCAACCAAGCGCAAGGCCCGCACGGGCGTGAACCCCCAGACCGGCGACAAGATCAAGATCGCCGCCTCAAAGGGCGTTCGCTTCAAGCCCGGCACCAAGCTCAAGGCCTCGCTCTGAGCCTCTGCGGGCCCGGTCACTGATCGGGCCCGCACTTGCCTCCGCCCTGAAGGACGAGGTCAAGCTGCAGGTGGCGTGGAGAGTTCCACGCTGGCATGGTCCACAAGTGCCGTAACCAGACGGCGCCCGGCAGCCGAGATGTTGTCGGGATCGAAATGCAGGCCGACGGTCATGTCGGCCAGACCGGGCAACCCACAGGCCGGTAGCATCGGCCTCAGACCCGGCGGCACTGTCCGCTCGGCCATCACCGTAACCCCAAGTCCGGCCTGGATCGCCGCCTGGATGGCCCCGAAGCCAGGGCTCTCGAACACGATCTGCCAAGGCCGGCCCGCCAGATCAAGGGCGCGCAGCATGGCACGCCGGTAGGCACATCCCTCGGGATAGGCCACCAGGGGGATGGGCGACTGGCTGGCAATCGCACTCGCCCCCGACCCCACCCAAACCAGCCGCTCCGTCCAGGCCCGCAGCATGGCCGCAGGTGGCGCCACAGGGTCGCGGTGCATGGCCACCACCACATCGAGCATGCCATCTTCCAGCCGCTGCAGCAGGATATGGCTGAGCTCGCATTCGACCAAAAGCTTCACCCCGCCGGTATCGCCAGCAAACCGGCCCAGTACCGTGGGCAGGAGCAGGGCCGCAAAATCATTGGGGATGCCAAGGCGCACGCCCTGCCCGCCGCGGACAGGGCCCATGGCCGCCAGAGCCTCGTCATTGAGGCACAGGATACGGCGCGCATAGACCATCAGGGCCTCGCCCTCAGGGGTCAGGCCCACCTCGCGGGCATCCCGGCGCAGCAAGGGCACGGCCACCAGTTCCTCCAGCCGCTTCATCTGCAGGCTGATCGCTGGCTGGGAGCGGCCCAGAGCCTCCCCCGCCCGGGTGAAACCGCCAAGATCCACCAGGGTCACAAAGGTGCGCAGGAGATCCGTGTCAATATTGCGCACGCGCATGCCTTTTGCCGCCTCTTCAAATGGGATCCGCCGGACCATCATATGCGCTGATCATGGATGGATCAGGCGAACAAATTCTGTTGGCCGCAGCAGCTGGATATAGTGACCCTGTGTCATCAACACTTCGTCATGCATTGGACGGGCAACGGTCACCGCAATGCAACAAGTTGTCTTGACGCGCCGATCATGCGGATCATACTTGCTCCCTGAAGAGACGGTACGATCAACGAAGACGCCCGGGCGGCGGACATTTGTTGGGGTACCTGCGGGGGGAGATGTATTGGGACGTCCGGCAGCCTTAAGGTTGCTTCAGGAGTCCCGATTGCGCAGGTCGGGATGGAACCAATTCAGGGAATGGACCGTCGCCTTGACCTCTATCGCCATAGACCATTCGGCCCAGCCAAACTCAGGACCTGACGGCGTCGAGGCGCTGGTTCGCTTTGAGGCCCTGCAAAAGAGCTATGACGGCGAAACACTGGTGGTCAAGGACCTCAACCTGTCGATCAGGCGGGGTGAGTTCCTGACGCTGCTGGGACCATCGGGCTCCGGCAAGACGACCACCCTGATGATGCTGGCAGGTTTTGAAGTGCCGACTGACGGGCACATCTACCTCGACGGCCAGCCGATCGAGCGCCTGCCGCCGCACAAGCGGAACATCGGCATGGTGTTTCAGAGCTATGCCCTGTTCCCCCACATGACGGTGGAAGAAAACATCGCCTTCCCCCTGTCGGTCCGGCGGCTGGAGAAGGCTGAGATTGCCACCCGGGTGGCCCGGGCGCTCGACATGGTGCAGTTGGGCGCCCTTGGCAAGCGCCGCCCCGGCCAGCTTTCAGGCGGGCAGCAGCAGCGCGTGGCACTGGCCCGCGCCCTCGTTTTCGAGCCCAAGCTGGTGCTGATGGACGAGCCGCTGGGCGCGCTGGACAAGCAACTGCGCGAGCAGATGCAGCTGGAGATCAAGCACCTGCACGAACGCCTTGGCATCACGGTCGTCTATGTCACCCACGACCAGGCCGAAGCCATGACCATGTCCGACCGGATCGCCGTCTTCAACGATGGCCGCATCCAGCAACTGGCTGTCCCGCGCGAGCTTTATGAGCAGCCCGCCAACAGCTTCGTCGCCCAGTTCATCGGCGAGAACAACAAGATCAGCGGCACCATAACAACCCTTGCCGACGGCCTGGCTGAGGTGCTGGTGCCGACCGGCGAACAGGTGCGGGCGCTGGCCGTGAATGTCGGCGGCATTGGTTCGGGCACCCTGTTGTCGGTGCGGCCAGAGCGGGTGCGCATCGACCCGCAAGGGGCGGACTACGACAACCGTTTCCCCGCCCGGGTGGAAGAGCTGATCTATCTTGGTGACCATGTGCGTGCGCGCATGACCGTGCTGGGGAATCCAGATTTCGTGGTCAAGGTCGGCGTTGCCGACCTTGGGCGCGTGCTGAAACCCGGCATGGATG
>CANCOY010000045.1 GCA_947379865.1 Acetobacteraceae bacterium | reverse complement strand
GTTCCGACAGAGACACTGTATTCGGCCTATGTCGCAGAGGACGGTGACATTGCCGCGGTGGCAGACGACTTCCGGCTGTCGCTTGCACAGGTGAATGAGGCCATCACCTTTGAACGTGCGCTCCGCGAGCGCGAGCTTCATTGAAGGTTCGCCTGGATGAGAATGTTTCCTGGAGGGTAGCGAGGACCCTCCAGGCCTTTCTGTCCGACACGTCGGGCCTCGAAATCAGCTATGTGCGTGACGTCCATCCGCCGGGGACATCCGATCCAACATGGATAACGGGATTTGCCAACGCAGGCGGCCACGCCGTCGTTTCAGGTGACGCGAACATCCTGCAACATTGGGTCGATCTGGTCGCCTACACGGAAAGTGGCCTGATCGCCTATTTCCCATCTCCCGCCTGGTCAAGGATGAAGGCCGCCGGCCGGGCGGCTTTCATCATGAGATGGTGGCCGACTTTGGTGGAGCACATGAAGATGGCCGAACGCGGCACATCCTGGCGCATGCCCATGACCTGGACGCCTTCCATCACAGGGCTGGAACAGCTGCGCGACCCGAGAATTCAAACCCGTGCGCAGCAGCGCGCGCGGGGAATCCGACCCCTTGCAACGATTAGTCAGTTTCGCCCAGAAAGTGAGAGCGAGTGAAGATGCTGCCCCCGGGCATGCCGAGGCAGGGGTAGAAGGGCTCAGAGAGCCGTTTTGCGGCCCAAGTCCCCGGCCGCTCAAGATCCACATCCTCAAGGGGTGCGGACGCCAGCAGTTCCTTGAGACCCCCTCGGCGCGGCGCCTCAGAAGCTGCCGTCTGGAGCTCACTGGTTCCGGCCACCACCGGCGGCGCCCCGGCGGTGGGGAGAGCCTGTGCTTTTTCCATGAACGCCTCACTGCCAGAAAATCATGTGGCAGAAATACGCCAAGAGCGGAACGGCTCGCACAATCACAAATCCCACCCCCTCACACCAATCCCAAGAAAGGCTGGTTGCCCCAACCATCCTTGGATAAGCTTGGGGCACAGGCTGCCCGTGGTGAGGTGGCCGTGCAGGGAGAGCGCGTGATGGATATCCAGTTGGTAACAGACGGTTTGCGGTTCCCGGAAGGGCCGATTGCCATGAATGACGGCTCGGTCATCCTGACCGAAATCGAGGCGGGCGAACTCACCCGCGTGTTCCCGGACGGGCGCAAGGAAACCGTCGCCAAGACCGGTGGCGGCCCCAATGGTGCGGCCCTTGGCCCCGATGGCGCCATCTATGTTGCCAATAACGGCAGCAGCTTCCAGTTTCACAAGGTCGATGGCCTGAACCTGCCCGGCCCCACGCCGCCGGAGCACACGGGCGGCTACATCCAGCGGGTCGATATCAAGACCGGCGCCTGCAAGACGATCTATACCCATGCCGGCGAGCGCCGCCTGAACGGCCCGAACGACCTCGTGTTCGACAAGAGCGGCGGCTTCTGGTTCACCGACCACGGCACCTCCAGCGCCACCACCGCCACCTATGGCGGCCTGTTCTATGCCAAGGCCGATGGCTCCTCCATCACCTGCGTGCGCGACCGCATGACCTCGCCCAATGGCGTCGGCCTCTCACCCGACGAAAAGACGGTCTATATGGCCGATACCATGACCGGGCGCCTGTGGGCCTTCGGGATCGAGGCGCCGGGCAAGATTGCCGAAGGCAATATCCTGTTCCCCGGCCGCGTCGTCGCCACCCTGCCCAACTACCAGCTGCTCGACAGCCTGGCGGTGGAGGCTGGCGGCAAGGTGTGCGTTGCGACCATCGTCAACGGCGGCATCACCGCCTTTGATCCGGCCGGCGAGGAGACCTTCAGCGCCCTTGGCAAGTTCGAGCATTATCCCCTGCCCGACGTGCTGACCACCAACATCTGCTTTGGTGGCGCCGACATGCAGGACGCCTGGGTGACGTGTTCCGGCACCGGCACGCTCTACAAGATGCGCTGGCCGCGCCCGGGCCTGCGGCTGAACTTCGCCGCCTGACCGGCGACAGCTCAGAACCCAAAAAGAAACCCCCTCCCGGGCGACCGGGAGGGGGTTTTGCGTTTGGGCACCACGCGGCGTGCGCGCGGTGCCGGATCAGATGGCTCAGGCTGCCTTGGGGCTGGCCTTGCGCACGCCTTCATCAACATGGGCTTCGAACTGCTCGAAGTTCTTGATGAAACGGCCGACGAGATCGCGGGCCTTGGCGTCGTACGCCGCCTTGTCGGCCCAGGTCTGGCGCGGGTCCAGCACCTCGGACGGCACGCCCGGGCAGCTTTCCGGCACCTGGAACCCGAAGTTCGGGTCGGTGCGGGTGGAGACCGTGGCCAGGCTGCCATCAAGGGCTGCCTTCAGCAGGGCGCGGGTATGGGCGATGGGCATGCGATGACCAACGCCAAACTCGCCACCGGTCCAGCCGGTATTCACCAGCCAGCACTTCACGTCGCCCCGGGCGATCTTCTCCTTCAGGAGATTGCCATAGACCGACGGGTGGCGCGGCATGAAGGGCGCACCAAAGCAGGTGGAGAACGTCGCCTGCGGCTCGTTGCCGAGACCCTTTTCCGTGCCGGCAACCTTGGCGGTGTAGCCCGACAGGAAGTGGTACATGGCCTGGTCGGCTGACAGCCGCGAGATCGGGGGCAGCACGCCAAAGGCATCAGCCGTCAGCATGATGATGTTCTCAGGGTGGCCGGCCACGCCCGTGCGGCTGGCGTTCGGGATGAACGACAGGGGATAGGCGCCGCGGGTGTTCTCGGCATAGCTCGCGTCGTCGAGATCGACTTCGCGGGTCTCCGGGTTCATCACCACGTTTTCCAGCACGGTGCCGAAGCGGCGGGTGGCGGCATAGATTTCCGGCTCGGCCGTGGGCGACAGACGGATCATCTTGGCGTAGCAGCCGCCCTCGAAGTTGAACACGCCATCATCCGACCAGCCGTGCTCGTCATCGCCGACGAGGGTGCGGTGCGGATCGGCCGACAGGGTCGTCTTGCCGGTGCCCGACAGGCCAAAGAAGATCGCCGAATCACCGCGCTCGCCCACATTGACCGAGCAGTGCATCGGCATCACGCCGCGCTCGGGCAGGAGGTAGTTGAGGATGGTGAAGACCGACTTCTTGATCTCGCCGGCATAAGACGTGCCGCCGATCAGGACGGTGCGGCTGGCGAAATCGACCACGATGGCCACTTCCGAGCGCGTGCCATCAATCTCGGGCACCGCGTGGAAATGCGGCGCATGGATGATGGTGAACTGGGGCAGGAAGCCCGGCAGCTCTTCGGCCTTGGGCTCGATCAGCAGGTTGCGGATGAACAGGCTGTGCCAGGCGCTCTCGGTGACGACGCGCACGCCCAGGCGATAGCTGGGATCAGCACCGCCCCACAGGTCCTGCACGAACAGCTCGCGGCCCTGAAGATAGGCCAGCATGCGGGCGCGCAGGCCGGCAAACTTCTCCTGGGCGATGGGGGTATTGGACTTGCCCCACCAGATATGTGCGTCGGAGCCGGGCTCCTTCACGATGTACTTGTCATTGGCCGAGCGACCGGTGTGCTGGCCGGTGCGCACCACCAGCGGGCCACCCTGCGCGATCACACCCTCGTGCCGACGGACGGATTCCTCAATGAGCTGAGGCGTGTCGAGGTTCCAGTAGGCGTGCACGACATTGTGGATGCCGTGAATATCAAGGCCATGACTGGAGATATAGGGACCGGACTGCTGCAAGGCTTCCTCCGCCGAAGGTGGGATCTGGGTACGGGCGCTTTCGGGTGTCCTAGCCCGTTTTCCCGCTGCTTCACGGGAAGGCGCGCTCGACCACTTGTAAGAGTGCTGCCACGAAATAAGCGCGGGCGCGCCGGAGTGCAATGCGAATCCGACCCCTCTGCGACGAAAAGTTCATAAAGTGGATCTGAGATCCGTCAACTTTCAGTGCTGCGGGCCGTCCGGACGAGGGAAACCAGCTCTTTTCTGGCCGCTGCAGCATCTTTTGCTGCATGTGCGAAGGGAATGCGCGCCACCGCGCCCCCCAGCCTGAGATCACAGCCCTCGGCATCACAGCCGGTCATCTGCCAGCCCTCACCCTCACGCCCGGCCAGCACCCGGGCATAGAGGCCCACGGCCTCGGCATGGTCGGCGTTCATGTGCGCCACGATCTCCGCCTCGGCCGCCATCAGGGCCGGGGGAGCGGGGCCGACAAAGGCCGCGCCCTCCACCCAATGGATCTTGCCAAAGCCGCCTACCAGATGGGCGCGCAGCGGCTCTACCCGCCAGATCGCGAAATCGGCAAAATCTGCATAGAGCGCCGCCTCGGGATGCCGCGCCAGAAAGCGCGCCCGGTGGCGGGGCTCGTCGCTGAGGGACGCCTCCCCCAGCAGGGTGACGCGCGGCCCCGTCAATCGGCTTTCCAGCCCGGCCGTGCCATCCAGCAGCAAGGACACCCGCCCGTCCGCCAACATGTTGCGCGTATGCTCCGCCAGCCGCGAGACCAGCAGCAGGGGGCTGGCGTCATGATCAACCGCCAGCAGCACCAGCGACGCATAAGGCCAGCGCGCCTCCCCCAGCCCCGTGGCAAGCGTCGCCGTGTCGAGCGAACGCGCCAGCGCGCGGGCCTGATCGGCGGGGGCTGGGGGGGTGGGGCTTGGTGGGAAAGGGGCTTCAATCACGGAAGGTCGAGGGCGGTTGGTCGAACCGCGTTGGAGGCCGACTGGTGCAGGCGCACATCATCCTCGATCTCTGCCAGCAGATGGCCAAGCTCGTTCTCTTCAACGATCCTCGGTGCGCAGGAAGAGCCCCGGAGAATATCGACACCATTTCTATAGGCCTCCAGAAGGGACTCATCGCCTGGCCGCCCCAGAAGCAGCAGGAGATTTACCTCCTCACGCAGACCATCCTCCACCGCCGACAGGTGACCGCGCCAGCGGCGGGCCTTTTCCCTGATGCCCTCGGCATCTGCCAGATCAAGTGAAACCGGCTCATAGACATGCCAACGCCCGTTCTTCCAGGCATGCTCGAAGGCGATGGAGTCGGTCTTGCCGGTGACGATCTTTCTTTCGAACGGGATATCCACACCGCGTTGCTGCAGACCAAGGCGAAGCGGGCGCCAGATGTCCTCATCCTGCTTGCGGCGGGGCGCGGCGCGGTCATGCCGGGTGACGAACCGCCTGTAGAGGTCGGCGAAGGTCTGGTCGATGTCACCGGAGAGACCGGCACCCATCTCGGACCACTGCAGGGAACTGTCATCATCAGGCAGGATCATCCGCCCACATAGCAGGGCATTGGGCGATCCGGTGCCGAGGTCGCCGGCCTCAAGCCGCAGTCTGACGCTGTCGGCGCCCCGGCCAATGGCTGCCATCGCCTCCTTGAAGGCCGGCACATGCAGGTCGGGAAACATCTGACGGATGCGGCCAAAGGTTGTCCGGGTTCGCGCCAGCAGCCTGGCCTGACCAGGCGCAACCAGCACCAGGCCCACGTTGACGCATTCGCCGGAAACCACATCGTGGACATAGCGCAGGACGATGTAGCTATAGGCCTCGGATAACGCTGTCATGCCAGTATCCTCCCGAGTTCGCTGAGGCAGTCATCAATCCTGTCACGTGCGTCGGCGATCAGGCCACGCGCCTTGTCGATCGCCGTCTGGCCCGCGGCCCATTCGACCGGCATGGCCATTTTGTACGCTTCCAACTGCGCCCGGGACAAGCCTGCCCATGCAGCACGCAGTGGTGTGAAGTCGATGTTTCTGTGCCTGAGTTGGGCAAAGAAAATGTGCTGCCCCGGCCGCGCCAGCAGATCCATGCCACCGGTCTGCCATGGTGGCTTCCAGCCGGCAATCCAGAGATGGGGAAAGGCAAGCTCATGATCAATGATGCGGATTTCCTGGCCACTTGTAAGGCAGTTCGGATTGGTGTCGCGCCGGTCGGGGTTCTGGATGATCGCATCGAAGAGGAATATCGCCGCCGCCACCGGCAGCATCACCTCTGAAATGCGGCTTCCTGGCAGCCATGTCGCAAACTGTTCAGGCGCCCGCGTTGAGCCAAAGGCGAGGGCCGAACTGTGACCGATCCGCTTGGCCACGTCGCCATCCTGCATGGCCGCCTCAAGACCGCGCGGGATTTCGACGAGATAGGGTTTCGGGGCAGGCAGCCCAAGGTCAATGGCAAGGCAGGCCGCCAACGCCTCCTTGGCAAGATGAATGACACCTTCCTCACACCCGGCTGACAGCTTGCAGATCACATCAACCTGGGTCCCATCCCTCAACGCACAGTTGGCAACCAGCGGGCGGGTGCGGCCCTGCCTTGCCAAACGATGAACACTAAGGACGGTTGCCCGTTCGATCATGCCGTGTGGCCGCCTTTGCGCAGCGGGATCAGGTGCTCCGCAAAGGCTTTCAGATGATCATGAAAAAATGCCTAACAGGCTAAGGGCAAGCCCTCCCCCCGGATGCAGCCGGCCCCAGTCCCGTCTATGCTCGCGGCCGTTTCTGTTGCCGGGCGAGATCATGAGCCAGTTGAGCGTGCCGCTGCCCTTGTCCTTTGCCCGGCATCTGCTGGAGACCCTGCGGCTGGGCCTGCCGGTGGCGCTGGCGCGGGCGGCGGTGTTGTCCATGCTGATCGTCATCACGATCCTGGTGGGGCATGCGGGCAGCCAGGGGGGCGGCCAGGGGAGCGGCCAAGGGAGCGGAATGGAGCTGGGGGCGCTTAGCCTTGCCATGGCGCCGCAGCTGGTGCTGATGCTGGTGGGCATCGGCCTGTCACAAGGCGTGCTGGTGCTGGTGGCCCAGGCCCATGGCGCGGGGGAACAGGGCCGCTGTGGCGCCGTGCTGCGGGTGGGCGTGCTGCAGGCGCTGGGCTTTGGGGTGGTCATCGGCCTGTTGCTGCAGGGGGCGGGGCCGGTCTTTGCCAGCATGGGCCACGCGCCCGACCTGGCAGAGCGGGCCGGCCTGGTGGCGGCGATCCTTGGCTGGGGCATGCCGGGTGTGCTGGTGTTCAACGCCTGCACCTTCTTTCTGGAGGGGCTGGGGCGCCCGCGCGCCGGCCTGGTGGTGATGATCGGCGGCAATCTCATCAGCGCCGGCCTGGCCTGGCTGTGGGTGGGCGAGCATGGCGCCCCGGGTGCAGCGCTCGCCATGACCCTGACGCGCTTTTTGATGGGGGCCACGCTCGCCCTCTATGTCTGGCGGCTGCGGGACCGTGTTGAGCTGGGCGTGCGCGGCACCCTGTCCCATACGCTGCGGCATGACATGCCGGCGCTCGGCCGTCGCCTGCGCCGCCTCGGCTATCCCCTGGCGTTGGCGCAGGGGCTGGAGGCGGGCAGCTTTTCCGGCCTGGTGCTGATGGCGGGCTATCTGGGGCCGGCAGCGCTGGGTGGCTATCAGATCACCATGAACCTCATTGCCACGGTCTTCATGATCGGCGTGGGCCTGTCCACCGCCAGTGCCGTGCGGGTGGGCCAGGCGGTGGGGCGGCACGACCGGGTGAACATGGCCCGGGCCGGCTGGGCCGCCATGCTGCTGGTGGTGGTGCTGACCGGGGCCATCGGCCTCAGCTTTGGCAGCCTCGCCGAAGGCATTGCCGCCATCTATACCAATGATCCCGCCGTGCGGGCCGTGGCCATTCCGGCCATCGGGCTGGCGGGCTGGTTCGTGGTCTTTGACGGGCTTCAGGGCGTGTGCATGGGGGCGCTGCGGGGCTGCGGCGATGTCTGGATTCCCACCGCCCTGCAACTGGTCGCCTTCTGGGCTCTCGCCATTCCCATCGGCGGCCTGCTGGCCTTCCGGGCCGATTATGGGGCGCTGGGCCTGTTTGCCGGGCTGACCGTGGGGGTGGTGGCGGCCACCGTGCTGCTGGCGGCCCGCTTTGCCCTCGTCTCTCGCCGGGCGATTGCCCCGGCCTGAGGGGCCCTTGTTCTGGCCTGAGGGGCCCTGGCCTGAGGGGCCCGCTGGGGGCGGCCGTTGTACACGCTGGCGCAGCGCCCTATTTTAAAAGCCTTCCGCGAGGGAAATGCCTGTGACTGCCACGATTGCCCTGGTCGATGATGACCGCAACATCCTGGCCTCGGTCCAGATCGCGCTTGAGGCCGAGGGCTTCAAGGTGCGCACCTATTCCGACGGCGCCGCCGGCCTGGCCGGGCTGATGCGCGAGCCACCCGATCTGGCCGTGCTCGACATCAAGATGCCCCGCATGGACGGCATGGAAGTGCTGCGCCGCCTGCGGCAGGAAAGCGCCCTGCCGGTCATCTTCCTCACCTCGCGCGATGACGAGGTGGACGAGATGCTGGGGCTGAAGCTGGGCGCTGATGATTACATCCGCAAGCCCTTCAGCCAGCGGCTGCTGATCGAGCGTATCCGTGCCGTGCTGCGCCGGGCCGAGGCCCGGGGCGACGACGACGGCAGCAACCCGCGTGAGCCCGTGATGGTGCGCGGCGACCTGATCCTCGACCCCGTGCGCCACATGTGCACCTGGAAGAGCCACGAAGTGGTGCTGACCGTCACCGAATTCCTGATCCTGAAGGCACTCGCCCAGCGCCCCGGCCACGTCAAGAACCGCGACCAGCTGATGGACGCGGCCTATGACGACCAGGTCTATGTGGACGACCGCACCATCGACAGCCACATCAAGCGCCTGCGCAAGAAATTCAAACTGGTGGACGCCGATTTCGGCGCCATCGAGACCCTTTATGGCGTTGGATACAGATACGGCGAAGCCTGAGGGCGCCGCCATCACCAGCCCCGCCACAGCACCGGATGGCGCCAGCGACAGGGCTGGCCGAAGGCTGCGCCGCCGCCGCCGCTTTTCGCCCCTGACGCGCCGCATCCTGGCGGTAAACATGCTGGCTTTGGCCTTTCTGGTGGGTGGGGTGCTGTACCTCGACCAGTTCCGCACCAGCGTGATCGCCGCCCGTATGGATGCCCTGATGACCCAGGGCGAGATCATTGGCGCCGCCATCGGCCAGTCGGCCACCACGGGCGAATTCTCCATCGACCTCGACGTGGGGATTGCCCAGCAGATCCTGCGCCGTCTCGTGGCCCCCACGGGCACCCGGGCGCGCCTGTTTGGCGAGGATGGCCGCCTGCTGGTGGACACCCGCCAGGCCGCAACCGGGGGGCCGGTCATGGCCTTCGACCTGCCACCGCCCGAGGCCCAGACCACCTTCCAGGCCCTGCTGGAAACCCTCTACGATACAATCGTCCCCCGCCTGCCCCGCTTCGACCCCAAGCCCAGCG
Organism: Acetobacteraceae bacterium; assembly: GCA_947379865.1. Lineage (GTDB taxonomy): Bacteria > Pseudomonadota > Alphaproteobacteria > Zavarziniales > Zavarziniaceae > CANCOY01. Next base: position 19,457 of record CANCOY010000045.1, on the reverse strand, counting down.
CCATTGATCCGCGCATCGAGGTGGCCAGCAACTATCCCGAGGCCCAACGTGCCCTGCATGGCCTGCCCACGGCGGCAGAGCGGGTGGCGCCCGATGGCACCCCGGTGCTGACCGCCGCCATCCCGGTGCAGCGCCTGCGCAAGGTGCTGGGCGTCCTCATGCTCTCGGTCGAGGCGCGGGACGTGGAAGAGATCGTGCGCAGCGCCCGACTTGGCATTGTGCAGGTCTTTGCCGTGGCGCTGGCGGCCACCATCCTGCTCTCGCTCTATCTGGCCGGCACCATCGCCCGGCCGATCCGGCGCCTGGCGCTCGCCGCCGAGCGGGTCCGCCAGGGGCGCGGACGGCGGGTGGCCCTGCCCGACTTCAGCCGCCGTGCCGATGAAATCGGCGACCTTGCCGCCTCGCTGGCCGGCATGACCGAGGCCCTTTACGACCGCATCAATGCCATTGAAAGCTTTGCCGCCGATGTGGCGCACGAGCTGAAAAACCCCCTTTCCTCCATCCGCAGCGCACTTGAGACCCTGGAGCGCGTGGAGGATCCGGCCCTGCGCGCCCGCCTGATGGCCATTGCCAATGACGATGTGCGAAGGCTGGACCGTCTGATCACGGATATTTCCGAGGCCTCCCGCCTCGACGCCGAACTGGCCCGGGCCGAGGCGGCGCCCGTGGACATAGGCCGTCTGCTGACCAGCCTGGCCGATGTCTATGGCGCCACCCGCCAGATCGGCGAGCACGCCATCAAGGTGGAACTGCCGGCCGATGCCCTGCTGGTGGTGCCGGGCTTCGAGGGGCGGCTGGGCCAGGTGTTTCGCAACCTCATCGACAATGCCCTGTCGTTCAGCCCGGCCGGCGCCAGCGTGCGCCTTGCCGCCCGCCGCGAGGGCAACCGGGTGATCGCCAGCGTCGCCGATGAAGGGCCGGGCCTGCCCGAGGGTGCCGCCGCCAATGTCTTCAACCGCTTCTATTCCGAACGTCCCGAAGGCGAGGCCTTTGGCACCCATTCCGGCCTTGGCCTGTCCATCGCCCGCCAGATCGTGGAGGCCCATGGCGGCCACATTTCTGGCGAAAACTACCTTGGCCCCGATGGCAATGTGGCCGGTGCCCGCTTCACCGTGGACCTGCCAACATGACCGGATGGACAGGCGCCATCGCGTTGACGGTGCCGGGCTTTGGGCGCACCCTTGGGTCCATGTTGGTGCATGGAACCTGTGTCGCCCTTGGCCCTGTGGGCGTCCTGATCCGGGGGCCGTCGGGCAGTGGCAAATCCGATCTGGCGCTCCGCCTGATCGAGGATGGCGCCGCCCTGGTGGCTGACGACCAGGTGGCGCTGGAGGTGCAGGGTGGCCACCTCATCGCCTCGGCGCCCGCAACCATTGCCGGGCTGATCGAGGTGCGGGGCATTGGCATTGTCAGCCTGCCCCGGGTGGAAAGCGCCCCCCTGTCTCTGGTGGTGGATCTGGTGACGCGGGATGCTGTGCCCCGCCTGCCCGACGCCAGCCGGGTGGATCTGGCTGGCATCAGCCTTTCGGCGATTGCCCTCTATCCCTTCGAGGCCTCGGCCCCGGCCAAGGTGCGTCTGGCCCTGCGGGCGGCGCTGGCCGAAGCACCCCCCCGGCTGAGGGCCGCGACATGAGCGCTGACGCCGCTGAGGCGCCCAATACCCCGGCCGCCGCCACGCCCCTGCTGATCGTCACCGGCCTGTCGGGGGCGGGCAAGTCGTCGGCGCTGAATGCGCTGGAAGACTTTGGCTATGAGGCGATCGACAACCTGCCCCTGTCCCTGCTGCCCGAACTGGTGCGCGGCACCAAGGCAGCGGCCGAGCCGCGCCCCATTGCCGTGGGCATCGACAGCCGCACCAGGGATTTCACCGTCGCCCGCCTGTGGGAAACCGCCGAGGCCCTGTTTGGCCGCGAGGATCTGGCGGCCAAGGTGATCTTTCTTGATTGCGACGATGATGTGCTGGTGCGGCGCTATACGGAAACCCGCCGCCGCCATCCCCTTGCCGCCGACCGGCCCGTCAGCGACGGCATCGCGCTGGAGCGCCGGGTGCTTGGCCCGGCCCGCGACCGCGCGGACCAGGTGGTGGACACGACGTCTCTCTCCGGCCACGAGTTGAAGCGCCTGCTGGCGGCGCATTTCTCGCCAGCGCGCGAGGCGGGGCTGACCATTGCCATCACCTCCTTCTCCTATCGCCGCGGCCTGCCGCGCGAGGCGGATCTGGTATTTGACGTACGCTTTCTGGCCAATCCCCATTATGTGGAGGCCCTGCGCCCGCTGACCGGGCGGGATGCGGCCGTGGGCGCCCATATCGCCGCCGACCCCACCTTTGCGCCTTTCCGCGACCAGTTGGGGGGCCTGTTGCTGAGCCTTATCCCCAACTATGGGCGCGAGGGCAAAAGCTATCTTACCATTGCCATTGGCTGCACCGGCGGGCGGCACCGGTCGGTTTTCGTGGCGGAAGAATTGGGCGGGCTCTTGCGGTGCAGCGGCCATCGGGTCACGGTGCTGCATCGCGATACCGACCGGGCAGGCGGATAAAGGCAGGCGTCATGGCCACGGGTACAATCGGACTGGTTCTGGTGACGCACGGGCGTCTGGCTGACGAGTTTATCGCGGCCATGGAGCATGTGGTCGGCCCGCAAAAGCAGGTCGCGGCCATCTGCATCGGCCCGGAAGACGACATGGAGCAGCGGCGCAAGGATATCCTTGATGCCGTCGCCGCCGTCGATTCGGGACTTGGTGTTGTCCTCCTCACCGACATGTTCGGCGGCACCCCCTCAAATCTGGCGATTTCCATCATGGAAAAGGCCAATGTCGAGGTGATCGCCGGCATCAACCTGCCCATGCTGATCAAGCTGGCCAGCGTGCGCCAGAAACAGGGACTGGGCGAAGCGGTTTCCGCCGCCCAGGAGGCCGGGCGCAAATACATCAATGTGGCCTCGCGCCTGCTTGCAGGAGGCCAGGCCTGAGCACGCCCGCCCCCGCGCGGCCCATCGCCCGCACCCTTGCCATTGCCAACCGGCGGGGTCTGCACGCGCGTGCCGCCGCAAAATTCGTCAAGACCGCCGCCCTTTACGACGCCCAGCTGACGGTGGAAAAGGACGGCATGGCGGTCTCTGGCCAGTCGATCATGGGTCTCATGATGCTGGCGGCCGGGATTGGTTCGACCATAGACGTCAGCGCAGAAGGCCCCGATGCCGCAGCGGCGCTCGACGCCATCGCGGCACTGGTCGACAACAAGTTCGAGGAGGATTGAGGGTGACGATTGACGCGGTGATCTGGGACTTTGGTGGTGTCATCCTGTCGAGCCCGTTCGAGGCCTTCAACATCTTCGAGGCCGAGCGTGGCCTGCCGCGCGATTTCGTGCGCGGCGTGAATTCCGTCAACCCGGATACCAATGCCTGGGCGCGCTATGAGCGCAATGAGATCGACCTCAACGGCTTTGACCAGGCGTTCCTTGAGGAATCAACCCGCCTTGGCCATGCCGTGCGCGGGGCCGAGATCGTGGCCCTGCTGGAGGGGGAACTGCGCCCCGCCATGGTGGAGGCGCTGCAGCGCTGCAAGGCCCGCTTCAAGGTGGCCTGCATCACCAACAATGTCGCCACCGAAAGCCGCCGCCCGCCCGAGGCCAAGGCGGCCGTGGCGGCGGTGATGGACATTTTTCATCTCGTCATCGAGTCCAGCAAGGTGGGGCTGCGCAAGCCCGACCCGCGCATCTACCAGCTTGCCTGCGAACAACTGGGCGTTGACCCGGCGCGGTCCGTCTATCTGGATGACCTTGGCATCAATCTGAAGCCGGCCAGGGCGCTGGGCATGCAGACCATCAAGGTGATCGACCCGACCGTCGCGCTGGCCGAGCTTGAGGCCATCGTCGGCTTCCCACTGGGCTGAGGCTGGACCCCGCCATGGACAGGATCGACGGCCCCGCCGAAGTACTGGCTGGCTTTTCGCGCGCCCGCATCCTTGTCGTCGGCGACGTGATGCTGGACCGCTTCATCTATGGCACGGTCGAGCGCATTTCCCCCGAAGCCCCGGTGCCGGTGCTGCGGGTGGAGCGCGAGACTGTGATGCTGGGCGGTGCCGGCAATGTGGCCCGCAATGTCGTCGGGCTGGGGGCGCGGGCGACCCTGCTGTCGCTGGTGGGCGACGATTCGGCAGGCCATGAAGTTCAGGCCATGATCGCCGCGGAAACGGCGCTCGACGCCGATCTGGTGGTGGAACCAGGCCGGGCCACCACGGTGAAGACACGCTATGTCTCGGGCGGCCATCAACTGTTGCGGGCCGACCGCGAGACCGTGCGGCCCGTGGGCGCCCTTGGCCTGTCGCGCCTGCTTGGCGCCTTTGAAGCGGCCCTCGAGGAACACGACGTCGTGGTCCTGTCGGACTATGCCAAGGGCCTGCTCTCGGACGAGGCGCTGCCCGCCCTGATTTCCCGGGCTGTGGCCCGTGGCGTGCCGGTGATTGCCGACCCCAAGAATGTGGACTTCACCCGCTATGCCGGCGTTACCCTGATCAAGCCGAACCGCAAGGAACTGATTGCCGCCACCCGCCTGCCCGCTCTGCATGATGACGAGATCGAAACGGCGGCGCGCATTGTCCAGGCCGATACCGGGATCCCCCATGTGCTGGTAACCCGTGGCGAGCGGGGCATGACCCTGGTGGGGCCAGACGACACACTGGCCCATCTGCCCACCCGCGCCCGCGAGGTCTATGACGTGTCGGGTGCTGGCGACACGGTGCTGGCAACCCTTGCCGCTGCCTTTGCTGCTGGCGCCACGCCGCTGGCGGCCTCTCATCTGGCCAACCTTGGCGCCGGGATCGTGGTGGGCAAGACCGGGACGGCGCCAATCCGCCTGGCGGAACTGGCCGCCGCTTTGGCCGGTGGCCCGGCCGGCAGCGGCCAGAAGGTGCTGAGCGCCGGAGATGCCGCCTGTGCGGTGGAGACCTGGCGCAGCCTTGGCCTGCGGGTTGGTTTTACCAATGGCTGTTTCGACCTGATTCACCCCGGCCATGTCTCGCTGCTGGCCCAGGCCCGGGCTGCCTGCGACCGGCTGATCGTGGGGGTCAATTCCGATGCCTCGGTGCGGCGCCTGAAGGGGCCAACCCGGCCGGTGCAGGACGAAACCTCGCGCGCGACCGTGCTGGCCGCCCTTTCGCCTGTGGATATGGTGGTGGTCTTTGACGAGGACACGCCCATGGACCTGATCCAGACCCTGAAGCCCGATGTGCTGGTCAAGGGTGCCGATTATACGGTTGCCACCGTCGTCGGGGCAGAGTTTGTCCAGTCCTATGGCGGCCGCGTGGTGCTGGCGGAGCTTTCGGCCGGCCATTCCACCACCGCCACCATCGGCCGCATGGCCGGCAGCTGAGCCTTTTACCGAGGATGATCGGATGATCGTGGTCACCGGCGGCGCCGGCTTTATCGGCTCCAATCTGGTGGCGGCGCTGGCCGAGCGCGATGCCCATGTGGTTGTCTGCGATGTTCTGGGTACAGACGAACGCTGGCGCAATCTGGCCCGCCATGTGATCGACGACCTGATCCATCCAGGCGCCCTGATGGCCTTTCTTGCCCGCCACCGTGACGCGGTGGAGGCGGTGTTTCACATGGGCGCCAATTCTTCCACCATGGCGACCGACGGCGACGCGATCGTGGCCAGCAATGTGCGCCCCAGCCTCGACCTCTGGCACTGGTGTGCGGCCGAGGGCAAGCGGCTGATCTATGCCTCGTCGGCGGCCACCTATGGCGGGGGCGAGCATGGCTTTGATGATGCCATGGACCCGGCGCATCTGGCGCGCCTGCAGCCACTGAACCTCTATGGCTGGTCAAAGCACATGGTGGACCGCTTCATCGCCCGGGAAGTGGCGGAAGCACGGCCCCAGCCTGCCCAATGGGCCGGGCTGAAATTCTTCAACGTCTATGGCCCGAACGAATACCACAAGGGCGGCATGCGCAGCCTGGCCGCCACCAACTGGCCGGCGGTGGAGGCAGGCGGCGCGATTCGCCTGTTCAAGTCGCACCGCGCGGGCATCGCCGATGGCGGCCAGCTGCGCGACTTCATCCATGTCGCCGACTGTGTCGCCGTGATGCTGTTCCTGCTCGACAATCCCGCTGTCTCGGGCCTGTTCAACGTGGGCACCGGCCAGGCGCGCAGCTTTGCCGACCTTGCCCGCGCCATCTTTGCCGGCGCCGGCCTGCCGGAACAGATCGACTATATCGACATGCCCGAGTCGCTGCGGGCCCGCTACCAGTATTTCACCGAGGCGCGCATGCAGCGCCTGCGCCAGGCCGGCTTCAATGCCCCCTTCCTCAGCCTTGAAGACGGGGTTGGCGACTATGTGCGGACTTTCCTGTCGCAGGAAAACCCCTATCGTTAACCTGAATGGTGGTTAACATTGTCACACTGCTGCAATACGCTTTAATACGCGATGGTGTAAAATAATTCTGCGACGATACAACACATGACAAAAGTTGCAGAACAGTGTACAACGCGTCGAATAATCGCATTTGGTTTTTGTTGGCGACACCATGGCGCGACGCAGACTATTCAACCGGCGGCCCCGACGCCGCCTCCCATGGGCAATCGCCCTTGTCGGCGTGCTTCTTTATGCGATGGGCTCTGGTCTTGGCCATGGCCGCCTCAGGGCACAGGCTGAAACCTCGGCAGACGCCCGCACCCAGGGCGGCGAGCCCTGCGCCTGGTGCAGCCCCGGCCCCAACCCACAGGCCACGCAGTCTGCCGCGAACTGAAGCCGTCCTTGCCCGCGATGCCGGTCACAAACCCCGCTCGGGATCACTGAGCCGGTGTAACCTCCCGGCTGCCGCCAGGGCAAAGCGCAGTGTTTCTGCCCGGCGCCGGTTGGCGTGCATAAGGACCTCGGGCGCCGGCCGGATGATGGCGCCACCAAAGCGGTCCGCCACGATCAGCCCCGTGCGCTCTGGCCAGGCCAGCGGCCCCTCAACCGCATCACGGGGAAAGTCGGGCGGCACGGCAAAGAAGAACCGGTCGCAGAACTCCAGATAGTCAGGCCATTTGGCGTCACCCCGGAAATCGCCCAGGCTGATCTTGACCTCAACCAGCACCACGCGGCCGCGCCCGTCGACCCCGGCGATATCCGCCCGCCTGCCCGAGGCAAGGACGAATTCCGGGATCACGGCATAACCCATGTCCGCCAGCAGGCGCGCGGCCCCCCGCACCACGTCCGTTGCAACCGGCGTGGTTGCGCCGGGGGCGGTTGGGGCTGTGGGATCCTGTGGCTGATCGGTCAATGACCGGCCCCTCAAAGTGAAAAGGCGGCGCCGGATCCTGTCCGACGCCGCCTTTGCATGTGCAGCTACGCCAGCCCCGGGGGGCAAGGTGCCATTATTACTCGGCGGCGCGGATCTGGAAGATGCCCTTGCGGCCGGAATTGATGCCCTTGAGATAGGCAATGCCTTCCTCGGCGATGGCATCCCCCACCATATAGTCACCCTCCAGGCGCAGCTCTTCCATGTCCACATACTGGGCATAGAAGGGCGCGGTGCGGGCCGTGATGATGCCGGCCGACAGCAGCGTCTTGATCAGCACGCGGAAGATATCGGTGCTCTCCGCCATGCGCTCGCGGCGGTACTCGTCGGTGATCGCCTCGGCAACGGCGGCCTGAACCCAATCGGGATCAAGGCCGAACTGGGCATAGATCACGCCCTTCTGGCTGGGTGCAACCAGGTTGAACAACAGGGTCTGGAAGCACTGGGCGGCCCAATCCTCGACCCGCTCATGCTCTTCGGGGCTAAGCTTTGGCACCGTGCGGTCGGCCCAGATCTTGCCAAACTTGTGGTGGAAGGCCTCGTCCGTCATCACCAGCTGGGTCAGGCGGCGCAGCAGGGGATCGTGCGACTTGGTGTAGAAGGTCGCAAAAGCGCCCATGGCCAGGCCCTCGACCAGCATCTGCATGCCCACGAGCTTCTTGTAGACCTCGTGCGCGCCCACCAGTTCCTCGAGCAGGCCGCCCAGCGTCGGGCCAACCGGCAGGGGCTTGCCCCAGCGGGCCTTGATGTACATGGAAAAGGCGGTGACGTGGCGGGCCTCTTCACGGGCCTGGTTGGCGGCATATTCCTGGGCGCCCGGGTCCAGCAGGATGTGGCACAGGCTGGACGACAGGTTCAGCGCCCCCTGCTCACCATGCAGGATCGACGACAGGGCCCAATGGGCATTGGCATTGATCAGCTGGATCTTCTGGCGCTCGTCCAGCTTGTCGGCCACCGCGGACTGCAGTTCAACCACCAGCTCGGCCGGCATGATCGGGTCGTTCGCCATGTCGAAGGGCGCGGAGAAATCGATATAGGCGGGGTCCAGCGGATCCCAGAAATGATCATGGGTCGCGGTGATGATCTTGTCGAAAGCCGTGGTGCGCACGCCATAGCGCTCCACCTGCAGCATGGAGGCGAAATCGTCGGGGGCGACGGTATTATAGGCCTCGTCCTTGGTGATATGGCTCGACATCGGATCCTCCCGTTCCGGGCAACGCCAGCGCGTGCCTTCTTAAATGACAGTCTGTCACTTTGGCGGGATGACGGTCAAGCCGGAATAATCTGCCGGTTGTCTCAGGAAGCGTCCTTGGCCAGGGCGGGTTTCGCCATGGGCGTCGGCAAGGGTGGCAGCGGTCGGATGAAGGGCACCAGGGCAAAAACAAGGATGAACATGGCCGACATCAACAGCGTGATGTCGCCGAAGCTGAGCACCAGCGCCTCGCGATGGACCAGGCCATAGATCATCTGCATGGCGCCAGCCTGGGTATCGAGGATGCCGCCATGGAGGTCGCCGAGATACTCCGCCATGCCGTCGAGCATGTCGCGGGCGGCCGGCCGCGCCGGGTTGATGCCATCTGCCAGGCGCGAGGTGTGAAAGTCCATCCGTGCCGTGAGCATGGTGTTGATCACCGCCAGGCCAAAGGCGCCGCCCAGATTGCGCATCAGGCTGAACACGCCCGACGCCAGCTTGATTTCCTGGATCGGGATCACCCCCAGGGCAAAGGCATTGGTGGTGATCATGCACAGCATCACCCCCACCCCACGCATGGCCTGTGGCAAGGCCATGTCGCCAAAATCGGACTCAAAGCTGAAGAAGCCGTTCAGATAGACGCCACCGGCAAACAGCACGATGCCAAGCGCCAGGGTCACCCGCAGGCCCAGCCGGCTGGCGATCAGACCGGACAGGGGGGCGCCCGCCATCTGGAAAATACCCATTACCGTCATCACGGTGCCGATCTGCATGGCGTTGTAGCGGCTGACCTGGGACAGGAAGACCGGCAGCAGATAGACCGAGCCATACATGCCAACGCCAATGCAGAAGGCAACAAAACAGCCAATCGAAAAATTCCGATAGCGAAAGACCCTGAGTGAGATCACGGGCCGGGCGCAGGTGAGTTCACGCCAGAAAAAGAAGATGCCAGCCAGGGTGGCGACGATGCCAAAGCCGAGGATGGTGTCGGATTGCAGCCAGTCCTTCTTGGTGCCCTCTTCCAGGATGTACTGGAGAGAGCCGAGGAACAGCGCCACCGAGACGATGCCCGGCAGGTCAAATCCCTTGAGCAGGCCCCAGTTGGGCTCATCAATGTCGATCAGGCTTGCCACCGCAATGGTCACCGCAATGCCCGGCGCCAGATTGATCAGGAACAGCCAGTGCCACGAGAAGGTGGCGGTGATCCAGCCGCCAAGCGTCGGCCCCAGAGTGGAGCCTGAGGTTGCGATCAGGCCCATCAGCATGCTGGCCTTGGTGGAGCGGTTGCCCCCCAGCAGCACATAAGAGGTGGCAAAGACCGTCGGCATGATGATGCCGCCAAAGAAGCCCTGCAGCACCCGGAACACGATCATGGAATCGATGTCATAGGCAAAGGCGCAGGCGGCGCTGGCAATGGTGAAGCCGATGCACGACGTCACGAACAGCCAGCGGGTGGAAAACACCTGGCTGAGCCAGCCCGACAGCGGGATCACCACCACCTCGGCAATCAGATAGGAGCTTTGCACCCAGCTGATTTCATCAGGGGCGGCAGAGAGGCCGGCGCGGATCTCGTTCAGGCTGCTGGCCACGATCTGGATGTCGAGGATCGACATGAACATGCCGACCACCATGAAGAAGAAGCCGATCATGTGGCGGCGGCGGTGGGCATCATCCCGGGCGGCAATGAAGCCGCCGGCATCCTTTACCGGCAACACCCGCGGCGCAGGCCCGGCCGGGGCCGCGCTGCGGTCTTCATCAAGGAGGGCCGACAAGACGGCCTCAGTTTGTAGGCGAGGTGGCGTCGGCTGCGTTGGCCGCAGCCGTCGCGGGCTGGGCTGGCGCCCCACCCATGACACCGCTGGCCGCCAAAGGCGGCAGGCCGGCCACGGCGATCTTCTCGGCACCGGGATGGGTGTTGACCGATACCACGGCCGACAGGCCCGGGCGCAGGCGTCCGGCGAGCGCATTGTCAGCCGGCAGCACGATCTTTACCGGCACGCGCTGCACCACCTTGGTGAAATTGCCACTGGCATTCTCGGGCGGCAGCAGGCTGAACAGGGCGCCACTGGCCGGCGCCATGCTCTCTACCCGGCCCGTCACCTCGACGCCGGGATAGGCGTCCAGCCGCACCGTGGCGGGCTGGCCCACCTGCATGCGCGTCAGCTGGGTTTCCTTGAAATTCGCCTCGACCCAGACATTGTCCATGGGGACGATGGACATGATGACCGCGCCAATCCGCAGATACTGGCCAGGGACAACCGCGCGGTTGCCCACAATGCCGTCAGACGGCGCGCGGATGATGGTGCGGCGCAGCTGCATGTTGGCAAGGTCCAGCAGGGCCTTTGCCTCGGCAACCGCCGCTTCGTCCTCGGCCCGTTCGGTATCAAGCACGGCCAGCTGGGCCTTTTCCGCCTCGATGCGGGCGGCCGCACTCTGGGCGCCGGCCCGCGCCTTGCCCAGATCGGCATCCGCCGTCTCGGAGCGCTGGCGGCTCATATATGCGTTCTTGACGAGGGAGGCGACGCGGGCACTGTCGAGCCGGGTGCGCTTCAGTTCGGCGCCGCTGGCATCAGCCTCGGCCACAGCCTCGTCAACCAGCGCCTTCTGCAGCTCGGTGCGGCGGGCGACATTCTCGAGGGCGGCCGAGCGGGCGGCAACGGCGGCCTCGGCCTGGCGCACCTGTGCGGCATATTCATTATCGACAAGACGGACCAGAACATCGCCCTTGTGGACAAACTGGTGGTCGAGCACCTCGATCCGGTCGACATAGCCCGCCACCTTGGGCGCAATGGGGGCAATGTCGCTGTGCAGATAGGCATCGTCCGTGGTCACGTACATCCGGTAGTCGAGCCACCAGAAGGTGGCCCCAACGACAAACACCCCGAAGGCGACGAGGCCGACAAGGGCCGGCTTGCTGAGGTTGAGCTTGCGCATGAGGAGACCGAATGACTGTTAAGGAACCAGACCGACAAGGACAAACTTGACTGAACTGTACGGTTCAGTCTACATATAAACCCTAGTTGCTTCTGGACTTCAAGGGAAAACCGAACCGTTCAGTCCAGTTTGCAATTCTCACAGCGGGTGATTGGCCAAGGCATGGCGGACGCACAACCCAAAGCCGCAGGACAGCCAGATGCGGGGCAGCCAGAGGGCGCGCCCGTTGCCGCTGGCAGCCGACGCGATGCCGAGAAGCCCAAATATCAGGCCATCATGGACGCGGCGCGGGACGTGATCCTGGAACAGGGCTTCGGCGCCTCCAGCGTGGATGCCATTGCGCGCCGGGCCGGGGTCTCCAAGGCGACCCTTTATGCCTATTTTACCTCCAAGGCAGAGCTGTTTGGCGCCATGATCGAGCGCGCCTGCCGCACCAATTTCGCCCGGCTTTTCGCCGACGACCTCGATCATGACGATGTGTCGCGCGGCCTGACCCAGATCGCGCGGGATTTCGCCGCCGTCCTGATGACGCCCAGCAGCCTCGCGGTGAACCGGGTGGTGATGGCCGAGGCCGTGCGCTTTCCCGAGCTTGGCCGCGCCTATTACGAGGCTGGCCCCGCCCTGATCATCGGCGCCGTCACCGACTATCTGATGGCCGCCAATGCCGCCGGCAAGCTCTCGGTGCCCGAGCCGCGCCTCGCTGCCGAGCAGTTCTATGGCATGATCCGCAGCGACCTTTATATGCGCATGATCCTGCGCATCGAGGGCGGCGCCGGCACCCAGTCGGCAGAGGCGGCTGCCGATGGCGCCGTGCGCACCTTCCTCGCCGCCTTCGCTCCCCGGACGCCCCAGGTCTGAACCCGCATCGGGCCGACGACATAGCGGGTTGCGGCTAAGTTTATATCAATTCCAATATTGACTCTGGCGAGGGCGGGGGCATATCTCTCCCATGGGTCCGGACGCGCCGAATGGCTGTGTCCGGCCCGTTCGGCGACCCGACGCACTGGCAGCAGGCCAGCCTGCGCCGCGTTGCCCCCATCGTTGAGATCGTGCCCCGCCGGGGCATGGCAAGGAGGATCGCATGACGTCGCTCGCAGGGTCGAAGACCGTTCAGAATCTGAAGGACGCGTTCGCTGGTGAAAGCCAGGCCAACCGCCGTTACCTGTATTTCGCACAGAAGGCCGACGTTGAGGGCTACAACGACGTGGCCGCCGTGTTCCGTTCGACCGCCGAAGGCGAGACGGGCCACGCCCATGGCCACCTCGAGTTCCTCGAGGAAGTTGGCGACCCGGCAACCGGCGAGCCCATCGGCAACACCGAGCTGAACCTCAAGGCCTCCATCGCCGGCGAGACGCACGAGTACACCGACATGTACCCGGGCATGGCCCGCACGGCCCGCGAAGAAGGCTTCGACGAGATCGCCGACTGGTTCGAGACCCTGGCGAAGGCCGAGAAGAGCCACGCTGGTCGTTTCCAGAAGGCCCTCGACACCATGGCTTGATTGCCCGGGGCTCGCACCTGAGCCCCACGGCTGGCGACCTTCGGGTCGCCAGCCAATCCAGCCTTTCAGTACCCGAATAATCAGTACCAGCAGCACAAGGCGGACCAGAGATGAAGGAAGGCAGCACCGAGGCGCCCATCAGGCACCCCATCGCGTGGAACGATCCCGCCTTCACCGACATGGCAAAGATCGACGAGGAACTACGCCGCGTCTTCGACATCTGCCATGGTTGCCGCCGCTGCTTCAACCTGTGCGACAGCTTCCCGCGCCTGTTCGACCTGATCGACGAGGCCAGCACGGGCGAGCTCGACAGCGTGAACTCCGCCGATTTCAAGCCCGTGGTGGACGCCTGCACCCTGTGCGACATGTGCTTCCTCACGAAGTGCCCCTATGTGCCGCCCCACGAATTCGACCTCGACTTCCCGCATCTGATGCTGCGCTACCGCGCGGCCGAGCGGGCGGCGGGCGAGAGCAATTTCGTGCAGACCCAGCTTTCGCGCACCGACCGCAATGGCAAGCTGGGCGCCCTTGTCTCGCCGCTTGCCAACTGGGCCAGCGACAAGGACAACGGCCTGACCCGCCCCATCCTTGAGGCCGTGGCCGGCATCGACGCGCGCGCGTCACTGCCCAAGTTCCACACCCGCACCTTCAGCCTGAAGGCGCGCGGCACCCCGCTGGAGGTAAACCGCGCGGCGCCCGCCTTTGGCCGCAAGGCGGCGATCTATGCCACCTGCTTTGTGAACTATAACGACCCCGATATCGGCATGGCCGCCCGCGCCGTGCTGGCCCACAATGGTGTTGAGACGGACGTCGTCTATCCCGCCTGCTGTGGCATGCCCCAGCTGGAGCAGGGCAATATCGCCGCCGTGGCCGAGAACGCCCGCAAGGTCTCCACCGAACTGGTGAAGTGGATCGATCAGGGCTTTGATATTGTCATCCCCATCGCCTCCTGCGCCCTGATGGTGAAGCAGGAATGGCCACTGATCCTGCCCGACGATGCCAATGTGCAGCGCCTGGCCAAGGCCGCCTTCGAGATCGACGAATATGTCGTCGACATCGCCAAGAAGGAGGGCCTGGTTGCCGGCCTGCAGCCACTGGAAGGTGGTGTAACCGTACACATTGCCTGCCATGCCCGCGCCCAGAACATGGGGCCGAAGGCGGCCGAGATGCTGAAGCTTATTCCGGGCACTGAAGTTGCCGTGATCGAGCGCTGCTCGGGCCATGGCGGTTCCTGGGGCGTGCTGAAGGAAAACCACGATACGGCCCTGAAGGTGGGCAAGCCCGTGGCCCGCCAGGCGGTGAAGAACGCCAAGGCCTATCTGGCGTCCGAATGCCCGCTGGCGGCCAAGCACATCCGCGAGGGCATGGAAGAGCTGGGCGCCACGCCGCCGGGCCAGACCCATCACCCCATCCAGATCCTGGCCGCCGCCTACGGCCTCGTCTGATCCGCATCCTGCAAACCTTCGAACGGAGATCCCCCATGTCCCTCGCCGATGCCCAGAAGCGGACCATCACCCGCGCCGACGTGCTGAGCCGCGACGCCTATGGCGAAATCCGCAAGGACCGCCGCGCCCAGGTGGTGGCCCTGAAGAAGCACCGCCGCGTCGCCGTTGGCCCCTATGCCATGTTCTATTTCGAGAACTACGAGACCATGTGGATGCAGATCCACGAAATGCTGTTCATCGAAAAGGGCGGCGAGGAGCAGATCGGCGAAGAACTGCACGCCTATAACCCGCTGATCCCCCAGGGCCGCGAACTGGTGGCCACCGTGATGTTCGAGATCGATGATCCCGTGCGCCGCGCCCGCGTGCTGGGCCAGCTCGGCGGCATCGAGGACACCCTCACCCTCAAGGTTGGCGACCGCGAAATCCACGCCGTCTCGGAGACCGAGGTGGAGCGCACCCGCGACGGCAAGACCTCGTCCGTCCACTTCGTGCACTTCCCCTTCACCGATGCCGACGTGGCCCACTTCAGCGACCCCGCCGTGCCCGTGGTACTGGGCTTCTCCCACCCCGACTACGCCCACATGACCATTCTCCACCCCGACGTCCGCCAGGCCCTGAGCCGCGACTTCGCATAAGGGTTGGCTGAGGTCACTCTCTACGGGCGGTCATGCGATGCATGGCCGCCTGTAGGTGACGGAAAAACATCGGGGCAGTGCGCCTCAGTCTGCTGCCGTGCCCCATGCGCGTGCTGCATCAAGATCCGCCGCCACAAGGTCGGGGAAACCCGACAGGATTTCATCATCTGCGTAACCGGCAGTGATGTATCCCAGTATGCCCGCCACCGGGATGCGCGTGCCGGAAAACACCGGTCGCCCCGACTGAATCAGGCTCTTCTTGATGATGACGCCAATCTGACTGGCGTCACGGCGGTTCATGCTTTCAATATCCTGGCGCACCGCGCGCATCACCGCCTCAAGGGCGATCATCGCCACCTCACCACCCTCAGGCCCGTCCAGACCAACCGTCCCCCGACCGACCCACAGGTTTCGGGTTTTCCAGTCCTCGTCGCTGAGACCGGCCAGTTCGTGCGCCACGCGGCAAAGCTCGGGCATGGGCACGCCATGTACCGTCCGCAGGCGGCTGAGCACGCGCAGCTTCAGCAGATCCCTGAAGGAATAGATGTGACGGGTTGGCCTTCCCGCTGCGTCAACCAGACTGTATTCCGGGTAGACCAGTCCCTCTTGGCGCCAGCGCCTGAGCCGTGCCGCCGACAGGCCGGTGAGGCGGCCTGCGTTCTCCGCGCTAAAGGCGCCAAGCATGAAGGACTGGATCCTGCCCATGTCGGCACCCACGTAGCACACACGGATACGTGATTTGAGCTATGAAAGCCGCCCCCTTTCAAGCAAAAAGAAGAGCCCCCCTCACCCCCCGAGCGATGTAATCGTCGGCGCCTCACCGCACAGGGCGCAGGCGGGGTCGCGGGGGATTTTCAGGGTGCGGGTGCGGGCGTCGAGGGCGTCGTAGATCATGAGGCGGCCGGCGAGGCCGGTGCCAAGGCCCAGGATCTCCTTCACCACTTCCACCGCCTGCATGGATCCCATGACGCCGGCCAAGGCGCCGAGCACGCCGGCCTCGGTGCAATTGGGCACGGTGCCGGCGGGCGGCGGGGCGGGGAACAGGCAGCGATAGCAGGGGCAGGTGCCGCTGTGGGCCTTCCAGGTGGCCAATTGCCCCTCGAACTCACCAATCGCCGCCGAAACCAGAGGGCGCTGGGCAAAGTAACAGGCATCGTTCAACAAGAAACGCGTGGCGAAATTGTCCGAGCCATCGGCAATCACGTCATAGGCACCCACCAGGTCGAGTGCATTGCTGGCATCCAGCCGCACGGCATGGCGCACCACCTGCACATCGGGGTTGAGGGCTGCCACCATGTCGGCGGCACTGTCCACCTTCAGGCGGCCCACATCGGCGGTGCGGTGGATGATCTGGCGCTGCAGGTTCGACAGCGACACCCGGTCGTCGTCCACCAGGCCGATGGTACCCACCCCGGCTGCCGCCAGATAGGTAACCAGCGGCGCGCCCAGGCCACCGGCACCGACCACCAGCACGCGGGCCGCCAGCAGGGCCTGCTGCCCGGCGCCGCCGATCTCGCGCAGGATCAGGTGGCGTGCATAGCGTTCCACCTGATCATCGCTGAGGGGCTGGCCCATGGCTGGCCGCAGGCTCACAGGCCGTCAAACAGCGCGGTGGAGAGATAACGCTCGGCAAAGGAGGGGATGATCACCACCACGGTCTTGCCCGCCATGTCGGGCCGGGCCGCCACCTCAAGGGCCGCCGCAATGGCAGCACCTGAGGAAATGCCGCAGGGAATGCCCTCGATGCGGGCAGCCTTGCGCGCCGTCTCGAAAGCGGTCTCGTTGCCGATGGTCACCACCTCGTCGATCAGGCTGGTGTCGAGAATGCCCGGAATAAAGCCGGCGCCAATGCCCTGGATCTTGTGCGGGCCAGGCGTGCCGCCAGAGAGAATGGGGCTGTCCTCCGGCTCCACCGCGATCACCTTGAGGCCGGGCTTGCGCGCCTTCAGCACCGAGCCGATGCCGGTGATGGTACCGCCCGTGCCCACGCCAGAGATGATCACGTCCACCTTGCCGGCGGTGTCGTTCCAGATTTCCTCGGCCGTGGTGTGGCGGTGGATCTCGGGATTGGCGGGGTTCTGGAACTGCTGGGGAATGATGGAGCCGGGGATTTCGCGGTTCAGTTCCTCGGCCCGGGCAATGGCGGCCTTCATGCCGCCGGACGCCGGCGTCAGCTCCAGCTGGGCGCCCAAGAGGCTCAGCATCTTGCGCCGCTCGATGGACATGCTCTCGGGCATGACCAGGATCAGCTTCACACCCTTGGCCGCCGCCACGAAGGCCAGCGCAATGCCGGTGTTGCCGGACGTTGGCTCGATCAGCACGGTATCGGGGCCAAGGCGGCCCTCGGCCTCCAGCGCCTCGATCATGGCAACGCCAATACGGTCCTTCACGCTGGACAGCGGGTTGAAGAACTCCAGCTTGGCCAGCACATCGGCCTTGGCACCGGCCTGTTCGGCCATGCGGTGCAGGCGCACCAAAGGCGTGTCGCCGATGGTATCAAGGATGCTGTCATAGACGCGGCCACGGCCATGGGTGGCGCGGGCGGGCTTCTTGGCGGACGGCGTGTTCATTGGGATTTCCTCCTCCACAGTGTCATGACCGGGACCCTTTTATGGATCCTGCGTTGCCTAGATGGTGAAGTCCATGCGCTCGCGCCCTTCGCTCATCAGGCCGATGGCGGTGGCGCGGCGGCAGAGGTCCTCGATGGTGATCGTATCAAGACGGGCCATCATCTCGTCGCGCAGTTCCCGCCACAGGGGGTGCACCACCTTCTGGCCAAGCTCCGATTGCCCACCTTCGGCCAGCACCACGTCCAGCAGGTTGTCGGCATCCTCGGCACCTTCAAGGGCACCCACCACCCGCACGATCTCGCCCACCGAAATGCGCCGCCGCTCGCGGGCCAGACGATAGCCGCCCTTGGGGCCGCGCACGCCCTTGAGGATGCCGGCATGCACCAGCTGCTGCATCACCTGTTCCAGATAGCGCTGGGGAATGCCCTGGCGCTTGGTGATTTCCTTGGATTGCACGGGCTCGGGCCGGGCGTTGAAGGCGATGTCGACCACGGCTTCGAGAGCGAACAGCATCTTGCGGGACAGGCGCAACATCAGATGAAAGCCTCGGCTATGCGGGCCGCGAGGCGGGCCGCGACCTCTGTCTTGGAAAGGGAGGGCCAGCTTTCCGCCGCCGCGCCCCCGATGAGGTGAACCGTATTGTCGCCGCCACCAAAGACGCCCGTGCCGGGGGAAACATCATTGGCCACGATCCAGTCGCAGCCCTTTTTCAGGCGCTTGGCGGTGGCATGGGCAATGACATGCTCGGTCTCGGCGGCAAAGCCCACCACCAGACGCGGCCGGTTTTCAGCATGGCGCGAGAGGGTGGCGAGAATGTCCGGGTTTTCCACCAGGGAGAGGCCCGGCGGGCCGCTGCCGGTCTTTTTCATTTTCTGCCCCGCCTCACCCTCAACCCGCCAGTCGGCAACGGCGGCGGCGCAGACGGCAATATCAGCGGGCAAGGCGGCCTCGCAGGCAGCCAGCATCTGGCGCGCCGTCTCCACCCGCACCACAAGCACGCCCGCCGGATCAGGCTCGGCCACAGGGCCAGAGACCAGCACGGTTTCGGCACCAAGGGCGGCGAGAGCAGCCGCAATGGCATGGCCCTGCTTGCCGGAAGACCGGTTGGCGATGAAGCGGACGGGATCAATCGGCTCCCACGTGGGGCCGCTGGTGACAAGGGCCCGCCTGCCCCGCAGCGGCTGGCTGGCGGGGGCCAGCAGGCGGGTGATGGCGGCCAGGATCTCCGCCGGTTCCGCCATGCGGCCGGGGCCGAATTCACCACAGGCCATCTCGCCCGCATTGGGACCCACCAGATGCACCCCATCCTCCACCAGCCGGGCCACATTCCGGCAGGTGGCGGGGTGCTGCCACATGCGCACATTCATGGCAGGCGCCAGCAGCACCGGCTTGTCGGTGGCAAGCAGGGCCGTGGTGGCCAGATCATTGGCAAGGCCCGCCACCATGCGCGCCATCAGATCCGCCGTGGCGGGCGCCACCACCACCAGGTCGGCGGCGCGGGAGAGCTGGATATGGCCCATCTCCGCCTCGTCCGTGAGGTCGAACAGGGCGCGATAGACCTTGTCGCCCGAGAGGCTGGACAGCGACAGGGGCGTAACAAACGCCTCGGCTGCCTGGGTCTGGATGCAGCGCACAGACGCCCCTGCCCCCCGCACAAGGCGGATCAGCTCCAACGCCTTGTAGGCGGCAATCCCGCCCCCGACGATCAGGAGTATGCGCTTGCCCTGAATCATTGCCGTCTAATCCCAGCCATCCCGGCCTGTTTGCGCGGGTACGCCATGATATACGCGACTGAAGTGTATTTCAGCCATAATTCCATTGGGGGCTTAGGGGTGGGGGATGTTGCGCCCGAAAACAGGCGGCCATGGTCTATCTATGGCTTCGGACAACGTCCT
>CANCOY010000044.1 GCA_947379865.1 Acetobacteraceae bacterium | reverse complement strand
AGCTCGCGCTGGAAGGTGACATGCTCGTGCACCAGCCTGAAGCCGAGGCCCGCCACCGCTGCCGCCCGTGGCCCAAGGCCCAGGGCGTGAAGCGCATGGGCGCCCGCATCCGCAAAGCGGTCCGGATAGAACTGGACGTTGAGATGGCCACGATCGTCACACTCCCAAGTGTTGACGTAGCCGCGATGGGTCAGGAGAGATCCGGTATGCATGTCCCAACCCCTAGCAGCGGACGCGGCAACACGCAAACCGATGTTTAATGGCCTTGACGCCCACCGCCCCAATGTTCTTTATTTGTTCTCATGACAGATGATGAAGCCAAGGGGCGGCCGGCGGTGCTGGGCGATCTGGTACGCGATCGGGCGGGCCTCGCCATCGCGTGCGAGGCCTGTAGCCGCCATGTGGCGCTGGATCCGGCAACCCTTGCCAAGCGGCTGGGCTATGACTGCAGCGTGCCGTCCCTGCGCGCGCGCCTGCTCTGCTCGCGTTGCGGCAGCCGCTCCATCGATGTGCAGGTCCGCTATGCCGGCCCCGGGGTGATCAGCCGGGCCGACCAGGCCTGAGGGCGGCAAGCGGGAACAGTGCTGCCTCACCGATCAGGCGGCTCAGGCCCTCTGCGGCATGCTCGACCAGCGCCGCGCCAAGGGAAGCATTGGCCGCACGGGGATCCCCCACAGCGCCTGAGGGATGCAGGTCCTGGCTGGCCCAGGCGAGGCGTGTGCGGGTGCCGGCCAGTGCCGGAAAGCGTAGCGCCCAGTCCTGCACCGCCGAGGGGAAATCGGCAAAGGCCGCCGTGCGCACCTTGTGGGGGGCGAGGTGCAGCATGACCGAGGTTTCGATCAGCCCGCCATGAATACCGAACCGCCGTTCAGCCGGCGGGATAAGGCCGGGCGGCTCACCAAAATCGAACCAGTTTGCCGACACCACCAGCAGGCCAGCCCGCACCCTGAGTTCGCGCGCCGCAAGCGCCATCACCTCAGGCTGGCCGCCATGGCCATTGACGATCACCAGACGGCGCACACCGGCCGCAGCCACGGCCATGCCGATCTGCACCCAGATCCGCATCAACAGATCGGGGGACAGGCTGAGCGTTCCCGGGAAAGCTTCATGCTCAATCGAGGCGCCAAGGGTCTGGGTCGGCAGCAGCAGGGCCACAACCGCCGGATCCAGCCGGGCAAGTGCTGCCGCCACCACGCCCTCGACAATGGTCGTGTCCGTATCAAGAGGCAGATGCGGCCCGTGTTGTTCCAGGGCGCCAATCGGCAGGACAGCGACGGCACCGTCGGCCAGACCGGCAAAGTCTGTCGTTGTCATCTCGCCCCAGACCCGGTGCCCCATTCTGTCCCTCCCCTCGCTAGTTTCGCTGCATGCCCGCGACCAGCGCGGTGATGTTATGGCGAAACATGGCGACATAGGTATCCGCCCCGGCACCAGGGGCAGACAGGGAGTCCGAGAACAGGGGTTCCCCCGGTGCAACGCCCGCCTCGTGGGACAGCATGGTGATGAGGCGCGGGTCCATGATGGTCTCGATGAAAAGCGCCTTGATCCCCGCTTGCCGCATCTGCCGGATCAGGGCAGCCAGCGAGCCGGCCGAGGCCTCGGCATCACTCGACAGGCCAACCGGCGCCAGGAATTCGATCCCATAGGCATCGGCCAGATAGCCAAAGGCATCGTGACTGGTGATCACCCTGCGTTTCTCGGCGGGAATGGCGGCAATGCTCTCGCGCACCCAGGCATCGAGGCTGGCAAGTTCCGCGTCATAGGCCCTGGCATTGGCCTCGAATAGCGCACTGTTCTCAGGATCGGCCAGGGCCAGCGCCTGGGCGATGGCCTTCACATAGAGGCGCCCGTTGGCAATATCCTGCCAGGCATGGGGATCGACGGCGTGCTCCGCGTCAGCGGTGGCCAGCCCACGCGGATGTGCTTCGGTGGCCGCCACCGCGACCGGCCCGGCATAGCCCGAAGCCTTAACAAGGCGCTCGATCCAGCCCTCGAAACCAAGGCCGTTGATGATGACAAGATCCGCCTCGGCCATGGCGCGGGCGTCGGACGGGGACGGCTCGAAGACATGGGCGTCGCCGCCTGGCCCAACCAGGGTGCGCACGGTCACGGCGGGGTCGCCGATGCGGCCCACCATGTCGCCCAGGATAGAAAAGCTGGCGACGACCCTCAGCGGCCGCTCACGCGCAGCCAGCGGCGTTGTCCACAGAACAGCGACGGCCAGGCCCCAAAGAACCAGGCCTGGCAGAAGATGCAGCAAACGCTTCATGTAACCCGTCCGTGATCAGGCTTCGAGATGACGGGCGGGAAAGACGTGGCGGATCAGCCCGCCATGACGCCCGAAGATGATCGAGAGCAGATAAAATCCGCCCGCCGTAAGCACGATGGCCGGCCCCGATGGCAGATCGAAATGGAATGACAGCAGCAGTCCCAGCAGGCCAGACCCGAAGGCCATGGCAATGGCAAGGGCGATCATGCCGCCAAGCTCGCGCGCCCAGAACCGCACGGCGGCAGCGGGCAGCATCATCAGCCCCACGGCCATCAGCGTGCCAAGGGCCTGGAAGCCAGCGACAAGATTGAGAACGACAAGCATGAGGAAAGTGGCATGGACGGCCCCACCCACCCCACCAACTGCCCGCATGAATCCAGGATCCACACATTCGATGATCAGCGGGCGCCATATCACGGCCAGGGCAGCGAGGCTGGCCGAGGCAATCCCCGCCACCAGCATCAAAGACGCGTCATCAACTGCCAGGATCGACCCGAAGAGCACGTGCAGCAGATCCACATTCGACCCCCGGGTGGAGACGATCAGCACACCAAGGCTGAGCGAGATCAGATAGAAACCAGCAAAGCTTGCATCCTCGCGCAGGGACGTGGTGCGGCTGACAAAGCCAGAGAGAAGCGCCACCGCCAGGCCCGCGATGAGGCCGCCCAGGCTCATGGCCCAGATGGAGAGGCCGGCAACCAGAAAGCCCACGGCCGCCCCCGGCAAGACCGAATGGGCCATGGCATCGCCCATCAGGCTCATCCGCCGCAGCACAAGCAGAACGCCTACCGGACCACAGCCAAGACTGAGCGCCAGACAGGCAATCAGCGCCCGCCGCATGAAGGCGAAGTCGGCAAAGGGGGCAAGGACCAGGGCGTAGAGATCCATCATGTCCCCAGCGGCACGGCACAGACAGGCGCATGGGCATGCCAGGCCCCGGCAAGGGCACCCGCCTGCTGCAGCAACTCAGGGCGCAGCGCCTCAGCCGATGGCCCCCATGCCAAGACGTGGCGTGCCATCAGGACAGTCTCAGGGAAGTGGCGGCGGACCTGCTCGATGTCATGAAGAACCGCAATGACCGTGCGCCCTTCCTGATGCCAGCGTGCCACAAGGCCCAGAAGATCCGCCGTGGTGCGCTCGTCCACAGCCGCAAAGGGCTCGTCCAGCAGGATCACCTGGGCGTCCTGCAGCATCAGGCGGGCGAAGAGCGCACGCTGGAACTGCCCGACAGAAAGCGTACCAATGGGGCGCGGTCCAAAGCCATCAAGCCCGACAGCATGAAGGGCAGCGTCTGCCGCGTCACGCATGGCGCGGTCGATGCGGCCAAAGACCCCAACCCGCCGCCAATGGCCCATGCGCACAAGATCGATGACCGAGATGGGAAAGTCGCGATCGATTTCAGCCGCCTGGGGCAAATAAGCAAGGCGCCCCGGCGCGGCGTGCCGGACCTGGCCTTCTGCCGGCTGGATAAGCCCGGCAAGGGCCTTGAGCAGGCTAGACTTGCCGGCACCATTCGGCCCGACGATTGCGGTCAGGCTGCCCGCCGCAAAGCTGCCACTGACATGGTGGACAGCGGGATGGCGGTCATAGGCAATGGTGAGATTGTCGATCTGGACAGCGGCCGTCATGGCAGCCGCCGGCATGATGATTTTCGCCATGCTCATCCGCGCGCCCAAAACACCGTAAGCCACAGCCCGGCAGACAGGATCGCCACCAGCGCGAGGCGCTCAATCAGACCAGCAGAGAGCGGTGATGGCATGGCAGTTTCCAGATGAGCCAAGCCGATATGTTATAACATTGCATTTTATCGTCAAGCAGTGAGACAACCCGTTGCCCCCACTGCTTTCAGATTACCGTTGGCCTGTCGCGCCGCAGCGCCGTGACCGAGCCGGTTGACCCGCCAGCCGACACTGCCGTCTGCACCGTGGCCTCAAGCGCAGCAAGACGCGCATCAACACTGGCGCCAAGGCCCGCCAGCATGGTTTCAATCTGGGCCAGCGACGCGCGATCTTGCGGACTGCTTTCCGGCCCCTCGCCCTGGGCATTGCCGCCACTGACCGGGCGTGAGAACCCGGCGACTTCACCAGACAGGGCCTCGATGGCGGCCATCAGACGCTCGCCCTGATTGCGGACGATATCGATCGAGGCTTCGTGGCTGCGCAGCTGCGGCGCAATGGCGTCGGTCGCCAGCCGGGTCATGCGGTTTTCGTTGCTGACACGCGAGCCGATCTCGTCCAGTCGCGCCAGGGCTGCAGCCGGCCCGAAGGCCTCATCAAAGGTGGTGAGGCGCACCTGCAAGGTCGCCAGCGCCTCGTTGATGGCGCTGCGGGTTGCAATGCCGGTGTCTTCCGACCGGGCCAGACGGTCGAGAACGCGGTCCATGCCGCGACGGATTTCGTCGATAGCGGGCTCAAGCGGGCCGTTCATGCTGGCAAGAGAGGTCGCCGTTTCAAGACGCAGACTGCCCATGTCGCGTTTCAGGACCGCCAGATCGTCGTGGACACGGGACATGTCGACACCAGGACGGGAGGCCAGAATCTCCATGGCCGCCTGAATCCGGTCGAGTGTCGGGCCAAGCCGCTCGGCAAGGCCATCAATCGTTGCGGCAAGGGCGGTCACCCGTGGCCCCAGAACCGAAATCGAGCGGTCTTCCGAATGGTCCCTGAAACCAACATCGGAAGGCGTCCTGATGGCCAGCGCCTCAACATGATCCCGCAGGCTCTCAAGACGATCAAATACGGGTTGCATGTCCACTGGCACGGGTACGGGAAGCTGGGATGAGTGGACCACCAGATCACCCGAGGGCCTTGGCAGCATGACAGCGGCCTCAAGCCGGTCCGTCATGGCGGCAATCCGGTCGTCGAGGCCGTCGAGCCGGCCGAACAGTGGCTCCAGGGCATCGCCCTGTGCCGGCGTCTCCTTGCGCTCAAGCGTTCCGGCAAGAAGCCCAAGCGTGCCGGCAACCTGCCGCCAGCGATCGTCATCACGGCCATTGGCCTCGCGAAGAGACTTTTCGATCTCCCGGGAAATCTGACGAAGATCATCGGCTCCGCCGCTCAGGCTGATGGCGCGGGTGGAAAGCGTGCCGAGCAGCGCGTCAATGCGGGCCGACAGCCCACGCTCTACCGCCCGCAGGGAGGCCTCTGCCGCGCCAGAATCCCTGAGGATCGAACGCATCGCCCCAAAGACCACAAGCGCATAAAGCACGAGAACAAGGCTGACCAGACCAAGAAGCCCAAGCGCCGCCAGCGTGCGGCGTTCCAGCATCGCCATCTGCGCTTCCGCGGGAACGAAGGGAAATGCCTGGGGCATTACATAATAGGATCCGGCCGCAAACACGAAGGCGATGCCCGCAAGCGCCAGAACGGCGAGCGTTGCCACGGCAAGGAAAGAGCCACTGCCCCGTGTCGCCGGGCGTCGAACCGAGGTGCGCTTTGGCCCCGCCGGCGCAGCTTCAGGTCGGGAACCCGCCGGACGTGACGACATGGCCACCAGCGCGCTGGATGATGTCGACGTAGCGGTTTCCTCAACTGACCCCGCCTCGCCCATTTCAGCGCGAAGACGACGTCTAAGCTCCTCGAATTCCATGACGCGAGCTCCCGGTGGCAGCCGGGCCTCCAATTGGCACACGGATACTAAAATAGTCTACGCCTGATCGTGGGCCTATTGCAAAGTCGAATAGTCCGGGCGCACCGCACGGCACCCCGCCGCCACTCTGGCTGCAATGGGCGCACGCGGATCGCGCTGGCGCTGCAGCAGGCCGGCCAGCGTTCCAAGCGCCCAGAGATGCCAGTTGATCACCCCATGCAGGCCATGGGCAAAGTTCTTCTTTCTGACCGCCATGCCAGCAACGAGGGCGACCGGGGCCAGCACCAGCACGGCGGGGCTCGCCCCGAATGCGATGATAACAAAAAGCGCCACCCAGAACCCGGCGACCGCTGCATAGACAAGCGTATTCTTCATCATGAATAACGGCAGGAAATAAGACTGTCCGATGGCTGAGCGCATCAATTCACCCAGACCCCAGCAATAACGGCTGCGCCAGCGCAGGCGATGAAGCGCAAAATCCGACAGCTTGTGCCCATAATGGAGAACAGAGGACACGCCAAGCTTTTCCAGACGCCAGCCAGCCTGGTGCAGACGCAGGCCCAGTTCCAGTTCCTCATTGGAATGCAGGTTCGGATTGGTGAGATAGCCTACGGTTTCAACGGCCGCCCGGCGGTAGAGCCCACCGCCATGGAGGGCGGAAACCTCAACCGGCTGAGCGGACGCACGCCGGACACTGGCATCACGCCGCGCGCAATCGGCATTGGGAATATGGGCCTCGCTGATCAGACCACCGACCCCCGCCAGGCTGGGGTCGGCATCCAGCCTGACCATGGCCTGCTCAAGAAAGCCGGGCAGCATCTCCATGTCGCCGTCGATGACGTACAGATAGGTCCCGCGCGCCACCTGATAGCCAAGTTGGGCGCCGACCCCGCAGGACCGCTCGCCCGGACGCTCCAGCACCATAATCCTGACCGGAAAGCCAAGCGCGATCTCCACGGTGCGGTCAGACGAGGCACTGTCGGCCACGATGATTTCCGCCGGCCAACCCGCAATCTCCTTGAGGGCAGCCTCAAGGGTGCGGGCGATGTTTGCCTCTTCGTTGAAAGTCTTGACGATGACCGAGAGAAGAGTGGGAGAGGCTTGCATAAGGTATCCGACCGCTTTCCATGCCAGTTCGCTGCCTCACCAACGCCAGCAGAACAGCGGCGTTCCCACCCCCCTATTTCGTTATTACTGGTGCCGCCTTCAAAACGGCGGCCAAGGCACGGCCCTTGATCAGGGTCTCGGTCCATTCGTCTGCGGCATCGGACAAGGCGACAATGGCGCCACCGATGCCATAGTGGGCCAACGCCGCCGTGGCGACGATGGTACGGATGACGATGGCAAGGTCCGCCGCGCCATCCAGGGACAGATAGCCAAGGGCGCCCGAATAAAGGCCCCGTGGGCCGGGCTCAAGCCCATCGAGGATGCACATGGAGCGCTCCTTGGGGGCGCCCGTCATGGACCCGCCGGGAAAACAGGCCTGCACACAGTCTATGGCATCCCGGCCAGGCGCCAGGCGTGCCCGCACCGTGCTGACCAATTGGTGCACCTGGGCGAAGCTTTCCACCGCAAAGAGGCCATGCACCTCTACGCTTCCGGGAATGGCAACGCGGGAAAGGTCATTGCGCAGAAGATCCACGATCATCAGGTTCTCGGCCCGGTCCTTCTCGCTTGTGGCAAGGTCGCGGGCGAGGGCGGCATCGGTTGCGGGGTCGCCTCCCCGACCTCGTGTGCCCTTGATGGGGCGTGTCTCGACGTTGCCCTTTGCATCGATGGCCAGAAACCGCTCGGGCGAGGCGCTGAGCACGGCAAGGCCAGGCAATCGCAGAAACGCACCATAGGGTGCCGGGCTGAGGCGTCGCAGCAGGCGGTAGGTCGCAAAGGGGTCAATGGCACCCGCGCGGCTGATCCGATTGGTCAGACACAGTTCATAGGATTCGCCATCCACCAGCGCCCTGCGGCAGGCGGCAATCGCCTCAAGATACCGCGTGCGGTCAAGCCGATAGGAGACGGCCGGGTCGTTTGGCGTCCCCATTTCGGCGAGCGACGGCGGCGTGACGGGGAGTGCCGGGGGGCAGGCACGCAGGCGCGCCTCCGTCTGGGTGAACCAGGCAGCCACATCGGCGGGTAGCCCCGCATGGTCTGGTGCCAGGGGCGCCAGGGCCAGCAGCCAGACAGCCCCCTGCTCGTGGTCAAAGGCAATCGCCCGGTCTGCAAAGATCAGGGCGGCGTCTGGCGTGTCGGCCTGATGCGCCGCTGTCCCGCCCGTCTGGGCCTTCAACTCATAGCCAAGGCACCCCACCCAGCCCAGACCAAAGGCAAAGGGAAGATCCACCGGCTCAATCCGGTGGCGATCCCGGAACATGCGCAGGATATCGAGGCAATCTCCCTCATGGGTGACAGGGCCTGCGGCCGTCCGCAAGCTGAGCTGCCGTGTGCCGAGGTCATAGGTCCCGGCCATGGCCCGCGGCCCCGAGGCATCCCCCATGAACGAGAAGCGGGCATGGCCCGGCGTCGCACCGCTTGAATCCAGCCAGAAAGCCTCTGGTGAAGCGGCATGCAGGGCCGCGAACACGTCCTCTGCCACCAGATCGAGGTCGAGCCGGCGATGAACCAGCCGATGGCTGACGGGGGCCGCAGCCGCCGTGACCGAACTTGGGGACGGCACGTCAACGGTTACCCGGGCGTTTCTGCCGTGCCGCCAGTCGGGCCCCAGGGTTGCATCAAGAAAGTTGGCAAAGATCAACGCGCCGTGCTCTGAGGAAATCGACTCCGGATGAAACTGCACGCCGCGCCAGGGCAGCGTGCGATGGCGCAGGGCCATGACCACGCCCTCCTCGCTCCAGGCAAGTGCCTCCAGCGACGGCGGCAGATCGACCGCCGCGAGCGAGTGATAGCGCACGGCCGCAAAGCCATCGGGCAGGCCGGCAAACAGGTCGCTCCCCTCATGCCTTATGGCGCTGATGCGCCCATGCCTTGGTTCGGGCGCATGGACAATGCGGGCGCCAGCCGCATGAGCCAGGGCCTGATGACCCAGGCAGACGCCAAGAATGGGCACATTTGCCTGAGCAATGGCATCAGCACACAGGCCGATATCGCCGGGAACTTCGGGCCGCCCAGGACCAGGCGAAAGGACCACCGCCTGCGCGCCCAGCGCCGCCGCCGCATCCCAACCCATGGCATCGTTGGGGATGACAATGGGGAGGCTGCCCGTCACCCGATGGATCAGGTGCGCCAGGTTGAAGGTAAAACTGTCGTGATTGTCGATGAGGAGGATGCGCAAGAGTGACTGCCCTGGCGCTCAGGATACGCCCGGCGCAAGCCATCGCCCGATCTGCGACAAAGCGCAAGAGGCGTGCCGAGGCCCCTAGTTGATGGGAATGCCGACGGCTGCCCTGACCGTTTCCTGGTCCAGGCTGTTGGTGCGCACATCAAAAAGGAACCGCGATTTCTCGTCAGACCCGCTGGCACTATAACCGACTTCAACACCAATAAGCCGGTGCACATATTCCGAATCCACGCCCACGGTCTGGCGCATGAGCGGAACCTGATTGTTGGGGTCCACCTGCAACAGATTGGCCGGCAGCGCATTGCGCCGTGCATCAAACAACAGCCGTGGCCGTACAGAGATGCGGCTTGTCGCCTGTGGCAGGTCGGCAGATGCCATAACGGCCGAGCGGCGGATGGCGGCACGCGGCATAAGGCCCGTAATATCAATCGGCCCGGAATGAGCGTGCACAACCGGCGCCGGCGGCGCACTTGCGACGGAAGGCGCCTTGGCCGAACTGCTGGCAACAGGCTTTTTCCTGGCTGTCCCGGAGCGGGGGACTGTGGCTGGGGCCGCTTGTGTTGGCGGATCGCCTGAAATGAAGATGGTGGGCCCAAGATCAGTCATGATGTCAGGTGTTACGCGGTCACGCGTGCCAGCCTGGGCACCCGTCGGCAGGGCGAACGCCAGCGCAACGCCTATCCACAGGAGGCGCAAGGGGATCTTGGAAAAGCTATTCACGTTTGTCATCTGCGCGCCTTTGCGGCGATCAAATCACTGGACAAGACGAATCGTATCAGGTTGAGGCAGCTTGGCAAAAGAAAAGTTAACCACCAAAGAACATTCGACGGAGCATCTCTATCATTCCCATGATGGCATATTTATTACAGCACAGCCTGCCAAACATAACCGCCAGACCAGGCGATGCAGAGGCGCAGCCAGACCATGACAATCCTTCATTATGAAATCTCTGGCCGGGCAGATGGCCCATCTCTGCTGTTGCTGCATGGTTTCATGTCCAGCCGGGCGCAGTGGCGGCCAAATATGGCGGGCCTTGGCCAGATCGCACGCCTGGTGGTGGTGGAACTTCTGGGCCATGGCCGGTCACCGGCACCGGAAGAGGCCAGCGCCTATGAGGTGGCCAGCTATGTCGACGCCTTTGAAGATATTCGCCGTGCCATCGGGGCACCGCAGCTCTTTCTCTGCGGCCAATCCTTTGGGGCGGGCCTGACCATCGCTTATGCCCTGGCCCACCCAGGCAGGGTGCAGGGCCACATCTTCACAAACTCCCGCTCGGCCCTCGCCCCCGGGGGCCGGCTTGGCGACGAGGCTACCCGTGCGGCCGAGGCGGACCGGATCGAGACGGGTGGCGCCAGCGTGATCGACGCCCTGCCCCTTCACCCGCGCAATGCCAAACGCGCACCTGCGGAGGCGAGGGACGAGATGGTGCGCGACGCCGCGCTGCTTTCACCACGGGGTCTGGCCAACAGCATGCGCCACACCCTGCCCCAGCTTTCCATGCTCGACCGGCTGGCCGACGTTGCCGTTCCCGGCCTGTTGGTGAACGGCACCTGGGAAAAGGCCTTCCAGCCCCTGCGCGCCCTCGCGGCCGAGCGCGCACCAGCGCTTGAGATCATCGATCTGGAAGGCGGCCATTCAATCAATCTCGAGGCGCCGGAGGCCTTCAATCTGGCGCTTGGCGATTTCATCAGACGCCACAACGGTCTAGTTTAGAGCCATCATCGTCGACCAGGGGCAAGAACGCCGCCAGCCAGCCCCATGCCAGGCCTGCAGAGAGTGCAAGAAACATAATGAACCGCCTCAGCCCCCTGCTTTCGTACCTAACCAGCCTGCGTGGCCTTCGCCCCCTTCTTGCCGTCGCTGGCCTTGCGGCAGTGCTCTGGTATGGCGGCTACTGGATTCTGGTTGGCCGGCATCTCGAGACCACGAATGATGCCTATGTCGAGGCCGACATGACGGACATCAGCCCCAAGATTTCAGGTTATGTGGTTGAGGTCGCGGTGGCGGACAATCAGGTTGTCACCGCCGGAACAGTGCTGGCGCGCATTGATGCCCGTGACTTTGAAATTGCGCGAGACCGGGCGCGGGCCGGTGTGGCGGAAGCTGAAGCTGGCCTCGCCAATGCCGAGGCGCAGATTGCCCTGCAGCAAGCCACCATTACCCAGGCCGAGGCGGAACGGACCGGTGCGGCCGCCCAGCTTGGCTTTGCCCGCCAGGAGAGCGAGCGCTACCAAAGCCTGACCCATTCGGGCTATGGCAGCACCCAGCGCTCCCAGCAGGCCGGTGCCGAGCGCCTGTCGAAAGAGGCCATGCTGGCGCGCGGCACGGCGGCGGTGGAAGTAAGCCAGCGCCAACTGGCCGTGCTCAACGCCAGCCGCGACCGCGCCTCCGCCGACCTTGCCCGCGCCCAGGCGGCGCTGGCCGCCGCTGAACTGGACCTGAGCCATACCAGCCTGATGGCACCGGTCTCGGGCGCTGTCGGCAACCGGACGGTACGCGTCGGGCAATATGTGCAGCCCGGCATGCGCCTGTTATCGCTGGTACCCACGGGCAGCGCGCTTTATGTCACCGCCAATTTCAAGGAAACCCAGCTGACCGATATCCGCCCCGGCATGGCAGCACGCCTGGCAGTGGATGGGCTTGGCGGCGCCGAGATCGCCGGCCGGGTGGAAAGCATCGCGCCCGCCACCGGCTCGCGCTTCGCGCTGCTGCCACCAGAGAACGCCACGGGCAACTTCACCAAGATCGTGCAGCGGGTACCGATCCGCATCACCCTTGATCCTGGCAATCCGGATATTGCCCTGCTGCGCAATGGCCTGTCCGTCTATGCCACCATTGATACCCGGCGTAGCGACCCTGCAGCGCCTGCGTCCGCCCCGTGAGCGAGGCGGCGGCAGAACCATCCCGCCGCACCTGGATTGCGGTGGTGGGCGCCCTGCTTGGCGCCTTCATGGCGGTGCTGGATGTTCACATCACGAATTCTTCGCTCAAGAACATCCAGGGCTCCCTTGGCGCCTCGCTCGAGGAAGGCAGCTGGATTTCGACCGGTTACCTGATTGCCGAGATTATCGTCATTCCCATGACGGGTTGGCTGTCGGGCATTTTTTCGATCCGCCGCTATCTGGTGGCCAACGCCGCCATCTTCATCTTTTTCTCGGTGCTCTGCGGCTTTGCCACGAACCTGACGGAAATGGTGGTCTTCCGCTTCCTGCAGGGAGCCGCCGGGGGCGCGTTGATCCCGCTTGGCTTTACCATTGCGATGACACGCCTGCCGCCCCATCGCCGCGCCCTGGGCGCAGCGCTCCTGTCGCTCACCTCAACCTTTGCGCCTGCCATGGGGCCGTCATTGGGGGGCTGGCTGACAGATCTTTATGGCTGGCCATCGATCTTTTTTGTGAATGTTATTCCGGGCATTGCCCTGATCTGGGCCACCTGGTGGGGGCTTGAGCGCGAGCCGATGGCGCTCGACCGCCTCAAGGACGCAGACATGCCGGGCATCCTGACCATGGCCGCGGGTCTTGGCAGCCTGACCTATGTGATGGAGGAAGGTCAGCGCAAGGACTGGTTTGGCGATGACATGATCCAGCGGCTTTTCTGGCTGGGCGCCATCTCGCTGTGCATCTTTGTCTGGGTGGAACTGACACGGCCCAAACCGCTCATCAACCTGCGCCTGTTCAAGCGGCGCAGTTTCGTCGCCGCCTGCGGGGTGAATCTGCTTTCGGGCCTCGGGCTCTATGGCACCGTCTATATCCTGCCGCTCTATCTGGCCCAGATCCAGGGTTACAGCTCGTTGCAGATCGGCGAGGTGGTGATGTATGTCGGCCTGCCACAGCTCCTCATTCTGCCATTTGTGCCGCGTATCATGCGCCATGTTGATCCGCGCGCCATGATCGCCTTTGGCATGGTCCTGTTTGGCATCAGCTGTTTCATGAATGGCTTCATGAGCCACGATACCGCCATCGACCAGCTGAAATGGGCACAGCTCGTGCGCGCCCTTGGCCAGCCTTTCATCCTGGCGCCGCTCTCGAGCCTGGCCCTGATCGATGTGGAGCCCTCCCAGGCGGGCAGTGGTTCGGCGCTGTTCAACATCATGCGCAATATTGGCGGCTCGATGGGAATTGCCGGTCTTTCAACGGTGCTGGCCCGGCGCGAGACCTATCACTTCTCGATCATCAGCGAGAGCGTAACGCGCAATGATCCAGGCATCACCAGCTGGCTTGGCGATGTTGCCCGCTATATCGCGTCCACCGGCATCATGCAGGGGGTGGCAGAGATGAAGGCGCTGGGCCAGCTTGCCGGTCTGGTGCGCCGCGAGGCCTATATCATGGCCTATGGTGACTGTTTCATCATCATTGGCGCTGGCCTGATCATGAGCCTGCCGGCCGTCTTTGCGCTCAGGCGCAGCCCGGCACCACCGTCCAGATAGGGCTCAGCGGCCACGGCCCAGCCAGGCCGCCAGGGTGCCCACAACGCCCTTCTGGAACAGCAACACCACCAGAACCAGCACGACACCCTGGGCGATCAGCACCCATTCATCGAGGCTGGCCATATAGTTCTGCATACCGACGATCAGGACGGCCCCCACAACTGGCCCCGTCAGCGTGCCGATGCCGCCTGCGATGGTCATAAGCACAATCTCGCCCGAGGCCTGCCACTCGACATCGCTCAGCGTTGCCAGTTGGAACACCACTGCCTTCATGCCACCGGCAAGGCCGGACAGACCGGCTGACAGGACAAAGGCCAGCAACTTGTAGCGCTCCACCTGATAGCCAAGAGAGATGGCGCGCGCCTCGTTCTCGCGGATTGCCGTCAACACCTGGCCAAAGGGCGAATGGACGGCCCGCCAGATGACAAGGAACCCCAGGGTAAACACCGCCAGCACGACGTAGTAAAGCGTCAGGTCACTGGTGATATCGATGAAGCCAAACACCGGCCGGCGCGGCACCGCCTGGATACCATCCTCACCGCCGGTAAACGGCGCCTGCACGCAGAAGAAATAGACCATTTGCGACAGGGCGAGTGTCACCATGGCGAAATAGATGCCCTGCCGCCGGATGGCGAGAAGACCAAAGACCAGGCCCATCGCAGCCGCCACCAGCGCCGCTGCCAGAACACCAAGCTCTGTGGGCCAGGCCCAGACCTTGATCATGTGGGCGGCTACATAGCCGGCAAAACCAAAAAAGGCCGCGTGCCCAAACGACAGCAGGCCGCCAAAGCCCAGCAGCAGATTGAAGGCACAGGCAAACAGGGCAAAGCACAGCACCTTCATCAGGAAGATGGGGTAAATCACGTGCGGCGCAGCCAGGGCGGCCAACACGATGAGGCCAAGGACGATCTGACGAAGACGCGGGCTGTCGAGGAAGGCGTGCATGGGCGTCCTCAACTGCGCGTGCCAAAGAGGCCAGAAGGCCGGATCATCAGCACGATCGCCATGATCACAAAGACCGCCGTGGTCGAGGCTTCGGGGTAAAACACCTTGGTCAGGCCCTCAATAAGGCCAAGTCCAAAGCCGGTAATGATGGCGCCGAGAATGGAACCCATGCCGCCAATCACCACCACCGCAAAGACCACGATGATCAGGTGCGAGCCCATGAGGGGGCTTACCTGGAACACGGGCGCGGCCATCACACCAGCCAAAGCGGCAAGCGCCACCCCTGCCCCATAGGTCAGCATGACAAGGCGCGGCACATCAATGCCAAAGGCCCGCACCAGATTGGGATTCTCTGTTGCGGCACGCAGGCGCATGCCAAGGCGGGTCCGCTCGATCGCATACCAGACGCCAAAGCAGACCAGAAGGGCGGCGACCACTACAAAGCCCCGGTACCAGGGCAGAAACATGAACCCCAGATTGACGCCGCCCGGCAAGGGATTGGGATAGGGCTGGCCCGAGACCCCGAAACCCTTGCGATAAAGGCCCTCCACCACCATGGCAAGGCCAAGGGTTACAAGCAGGCCATAGATATGATCAAGCTGCGCCAGGCGCCGCAGCACGAACCTCTCCACTGCCATGCCCACAAGGCCCACCAGCACTGGCACAATGACCAGCGCCGGCCAGAAGCCCACGCCAAGCCAGTTCAGCAGCATCCAGGCGCCGAACGCCCCCATCATGTACTGCGCCCCATGGGCAAAGTTGATGACGTTGAGCATGCCAAAGATCACGGCCAGCCCAAGGCTGAGCAGGGCATAGAAGGCGCCATTGATCAGCCCCAGCAGGAGCTGGCCGAACAAGGCCGGGGC
Source organism: Acetobacteraceae bacterium (assembly GCA_947379865.1). Lineage (GTDB taxonomy): Bacteria > Pseudomonadota > Alphaproteobacteria > Zavarziniales > Zavarziniaceae > CANCOY01. Next base: position 14,016 of record CANCOY010000044.1, on the reverse strand, counting down.
GGCGATGCCAAAGATATCCATCATTCAGGCTCCCTGCCCCGGCCAGCCGTTCACTTCTTGACGAGCGGGCATTCGCTCTCGGCGAGCGGGCGGGTGACCTTCTCGGCCGGAATGCGCGCCAGCAGCTTGTAATAGTCCCAGGGCGCCTTGGATTCCGCCGGGGTCTTTACCTGGAACAGATAGGCATCGCGCACCACCCGGCCATCTTCGCGCACCACCGCATCGTGGGAGGCGAAGTCGTTGACCTTGATGGCGTGCATCTTTGCCGCCACGGCCACCGACTCATCCGTACCCGCCGCCTCGATCGACTTCAGATAATGGGCCACGGCACTGTAGACGCCAGCATGGATCATGGTTGGCGCACGGCCATTGAACTTGTCCATGAAGCGCTTCGACCAGGTGCGGGTGCCTTCATCAAGGTCCCAATAGAAACTCTCGGTCAGCACCAGGCCCTTGGCAATGTCGAGGCCAAGGGAATGGACGTCGGTCAGGAACACAAGCAGGCCCGCAAGGCGCTGGTCATTGCTGGCGCCAATGCCGAACTCGTGGCCCTGCTTGATGGCGTTGATCGTATCACCACCAGCACTCGCCAGCCCGATGACCTTGGCGCCCGAACCCTGGGCCTGCAGCAGGAAGGACGAGAAATCCGCATTGTTGAGGGGGAAGTTGACCGAGCCCACCACCTTGCCACCAGCCGCCTTGAGGGCCGCCGTGGTGTCGCGCTCCAGCGCCTGGCCAAAGGCATAGTTCGCGGTCACGAAAAACCAGCTGTCGCCGCCTTCCTTGGCAAGGGCGGCACCCGTGCCATTGGCCAGCATGAAGGTGTCGTACATCCAGGCAAAGCCGGTGCCTGAGCAGGCCTTGCCGGTAAGGTCCGAGGTGGCAGGGCCAACCGCCACGAACACGCGCTTCTTGGTGCGGGCGATTTCCTGCACGGCCAGCGCGACGCCCGAATTCGGCACGTCCATGATGGCATCAACGCCTTCGGTGTCGATCCAGCGGTTGGCGATGGACGAGCCGATATCAGCCTTGTTCTGATGATCGGCTGTAACCAGCTCGATCTTCTTGCCCAGCACCGTACCGCCAAAATCCTCGATGGCCATGCGCGCCGCCAGCACCGACCCCTGCCCGGCGATATCGGCATAGAGGCCCGACTGATCGTTCAGGATACCGATCTTCACGGTATCGCCACTGACCTGTGCCTGTGCGGTGCCAGCCAGCGCCATGACAAGGCCGGCTGCCAGAATGCTGAAGCGGATACCCATCATCGTCTCTCCCGTTTGCGTTATTCCGGCCTGCCTCAGACCCCAAGATAGGTCTGTACGCGGGCCATGCCGGTTTGCATTTCCGCCGCCGTCAGGCTGTCGACGATACGGCCGTTTTCCATCACGCAGTGCCGGTCGGCGATGCCGAGGGCAAAATGAAAGTCCTGTGCCACGACGAGGAGGGTGAACCCCCGCCTCTTCAGATCACGGATGATGCTGCCGATCTGGCGCACGATCACAGGCGCGAGGCCCTCTGTCGGCTCATCAAGCAGCAGGATGTCCGAGCCCGTGCGCAGCAGGCGGCCAAGCGCCAGCATCTGCTGCTCGCCACCAGACAGCTTGGTGCCCTGGCTGCGCCGCCGCTCCCGCAGGACCGGGAACAGATCATAGACCTCGCCCAGTGAAAGGCCGCCCGGCTGCACCACAGGGGGCAGCAGCAGGTTTTCCTCCACATCAAGACTGGCAAAGATGCCGCGTTCTTCCGGACAATAGCCGATGCCACGCCGGGCCACCCGCTCGGGCGGCAGGCCGCGCACCTCAACGCCCTGATGGCAGACTGATCCGGTGCTGCGCTGCATCAGGCCCATGATCGTGCGCAGGGTGGTGGTCTTTCCAGCACCATTGCGGCCAAGCAGGGTTACAACCTCGCCCTTGGCAAGGCTGAGGTCCACCCCGTGCAGCACATGGGAATCGCCATACCAGGCCTCGACACCCGCCAGCTGCAACAGGGGCACGCCCTCAGTCATGATCGACACCCACATAGGCCTCAACCACGCGCGGGTCTTGCGACACCTCCGCATAGGGGCCTTCAGCCAGAATCTCGCCGCGCTGAAGCACGGTGATCGTGTCCGACAGATTGGCCACGACCGACAGATTATGCTCCACCATCAGCACGGTGCGCCCTTTTGCTGCCGTGCGGATCAGGTCGGAGATGCGCCCGATATCCTCGTGGGCGAGGCCCGCCATGGGCTCGTCCAGCAGCATCATCTCAGGGTCGAGAGCGAGCGTCGTTGCCAGTTCCAGCGCACGCTTGCGGCCATAGGGCAGTTCACCCGCTGCCGTGCCAGCCTGATCTGCCAGGCCTACCGATTCCAGCAGGTCCCGCGCCTGGCCATCCAGTTGCGATAGGCCCGAGACCGGACGCCAGAAATGGAACGACGTGCCCAGACGACGCTGGAGTGCCACACGCACATTTTCCAGCGCGCTGAGGTGGGGAAACACGGCCGAGATCTGGAACGAGCGCACCAGGCCAATCCGCGCCACCGCCGCAGGCGCCAGCCGGGTGATATCACGGCCGGCAAAGGTGATGGTCCCGGCGGTCGGCTGCAGGAACTTCGTGATCAGATTGAAACAGGTGGTCTTGCCGGCGCCATTGGGGCCGATGAGGGCATGGATGCTGCCACGCCGCACCCTGAGGTTGACCCCGCGTACCGCAGTAAAGCCTGCGAACTCCCGCGTCAGTCCGCGCGTCTCAAGGATGAACTCTTCCATAAGCCAGTCCAACCCGCCGCTTGCTGCGCCCCTTTGGCCCAATCGATTACTTATGCGCCATGGCGGAACCCGGCAAGGGGAAATGCAGGCGGGACAGGGGCAAAAAAAGCCCCGCCAGTGGAAACCGACGGGGCCATTGAGTCATAAGCGGAGGAACAGCACAGATCCGCTGCAAAATCTGTCCAGGGGACAAACCCTGCAACGAGGCTTTAACCCTAGCACCGGATTTTCCGGGTGTCATCTTACAAGAGAAGCCTTCTCTTCAACGTGGCGCAGGCGTCATTTTTGATGGCCGACACCCAAGGTGCTCAGGATGGCGGCGCGCCGCCGTCGCGCCGGGTCCGCGCCCAGACCATGGCGGTCCCTTCCCTGTCCATCAGGCGCAGGCACGAAACGCCTGCCGCCAGCAGGGCCACCCCACTGCCCGCAGCCAGGGAGTGCATTGTCGCAGTGGTGGGGGAGACGGTGAAGGCAAAGGCGACAAGTGCCGCCCCCGTTGTCTGGCCCAGCAGACGTGCCGTGCCCAGCATGCCGCTGGCACCACCACTGCGCTCTGGCGGCGTTGAACCAATGATCGTGCGGTTGTTCGGCGACTGGAAAAGGCCAAAGCCGATCCCGCAGATCACCATGCGCAGGATGATGTCGAGGTTCGGCGCATCCGTCGGCATGGTGGCCAGCAGCGCAAGGCCGCCAGAGAAAACCAGAAGGCCGATACCACCCAGAATGCCCGCCGGATAACGATCGGCCAGCCGACCGGCGATTGGCGCCGCCAAGGCCGTCGCCAGGGGCCAGGGCGTCATCAGAAGGCCGGTGCTGACAGGGTCGTGCCCCATGGCGTTCTGGAGATGAAAGGGCAGCGCAACATAGGCAAGTACCTGGGCCATGAAGGCGCAGACCGAGGTGCCAAGCGACAGGGCAAAGATCGGACGCCGCAACAGGTCGACGGGCAGCAGCGGATGCGTGCGGGTCAGCTGGCGCAGCACGAGGAAAACCCCGGCCGTCAGCGCCACGGTGACCTCTGCCACCACCCACCACGCAGCCCCGCCATGGCCAAGGCCATCAATCGCAAGAATCAGTAGACCGAATGTCAGTGCACTGAGCAGGGCGCTGGTGAAATCAAAGGCATGCTTGCCACGCGGGCTTTCAGGCAGAAAGCGGCAGGCCGCCAGGGCAGCAATGCCAACCGGCAGGTTGACGAGAAACAACCACGGCCAGGACGCCACAGAGAGAATAGCCGAGGCAACCGTTGGCCCCGCCGCCGAGGACACAGCCACCACCAGGGCCGTGATGCCGATCCCGCGCCCCAGCAGATGGCGGGGATAGGTAAAGCGGACGACGGCCGAATTCACACTCATGATGCCGGCGGCACCAATCCCCTGCACCACGCGGGCGAGTACCAGCATCTCCAGCGTCGGGGCAAAGGCACACAGGACAGAAGCAAGCGTGAAGAGAACAAGCCCCAGGATGAAGACCCTTCGGTAGCTGACAAGTTCTCCCGCCGCCGCCAGCGGCAGCAGCAGGACCATGACCACCAGTTGATAGGCGTTGACCACCCAGATGGCGTCTGCCGGCGAGGCCGACAGATCGCGGGCAATGGTGGGCAGGGCCACATTGGCGATGCTTGCGTCCAGCACCGCCAAGGTGATCCCAAGGCCCATGGCAATGGCAGCCCAGTAGCGGCGGGGCACCGGCAGACCATCAGCCGCCGTCATGCGCCCCCTGCTCCTCTGCCAGGACTGCCGATCATGCCGGGAAAATCATTTCCCGGGCCCCTGATTCTTCGGCTTGCGGGCGCGGCGGGAAAGCATGTTGAGCCCCTCCACCAGCGCCGAGAAGCCCATGGCGGCATAGACATAGCCCTTGGGCACATGGGCGCCAAAGCCCTCGGCAATCAGGGTCATGCCGATCATGAGCAGGAAGCCCAGGGCCAGCATCACGATGGTCGGATTTTTATGGATGAACGTCGACAGCGGCGCCGCAGCCAGCATCATCACGCCAACGGCCACGATGACCGCCACCACCATGATCGGCAAATGGTCGGTCATGCCGACGGCCGTGATAATGCTGTCGATGGAGAAGACCAGATCGAGGATCAGAATCTGGGTAATGGCCGCACTGAAGCCAATGCTGGCCGCCCGACTGTCGAACATGTCGGGGTTCTCGACCGGATCGACGCTGTGATGGATTTCCTTGGTCGACTTCCAGACCAGGAAGAGACCGCCCACGATCAGGATCAGGTCCCGCCAGGAGAAGCCCTTGCCGAAGACCTCGAACACGGGATCTGTCAGGTGGACGATGACTGCCAGCGTGCCCAGCAGGCCAAGCCGCATGAGCAGCGCCAGGCTGATGCCGATGCGCCGGGCACGTGCCCGCATGGCTTCAGGCAGCTTGTTGGTGAGGATCGAGATGAAGATGAGATTGTCTATCCCGAGGACAACCTCCATCGCGATGAGCGTGACCAGGGCCACCCAGGCCGCGGGATCCGCGACCAGTACCAGAATGCCGTCCAAGGGAGATCTCCCAGCAGGTGAAAAACACCGGCATCCTATCAGGCCTGAAGCTGCTTCCTAGGGTTCTCGGCGCGACATGGAACCACTCCCCCCGGAGGGAGGGAGTGGTTCCAGCCGAAACTGGGTCTCAGGCGACAAGGGCTATCGCAGCAACAACCTTCTCGGTCTGCTCGATGGTTACCATGTGCCCTGCCGCCGCAACATTAACCAACTCGGCACGCGGGATGCGCCCACTGAACTCCCGGGCATAGACCGGGCGAATCAGCTTGTCCTCGTCGCCCCAGACGATCACGGTCTTGGCCCGGATCCGATAGAGCCGGTCCTTCAGGCCGCGATCAGGGATGGGGAAAAGGATCTTGCCCGCCATGCCCAGCTGCCGCCCGGCGGTGATGAGAAACTCAGCCAGGAATTCCAGATTTTCGAGATCGAGTCCCGCCGTAATCAGGCGGGTACCAAGCTCCACATCGTGGAACAGCAGCTCCGGATACTCATGCGGCATGAGCGAGAAGAGATCCGGAATGGGATGCTCGTCCAGCCAGATACCAGCCGGGCAGATCAGAACCAGTTTGGCAATCGCCTGGGGCGCCACTGCCGCCAGTTCTGCCGCGATCATGCCGCCCATGGAATGGCCAACCACGATGGGATTGGTCACCGCAAGGGCGTCCAGGATATCGCCCGCAAGCAGGGTGATATCCAGCATGTCACGGAAGTTCTCCGCCCCTTCACTGTCGCCATAGCCGGGCAGCAGGGGCGCGTGGACGCGGTAATGCTGTGCCAGTCTGGCGACGAACGGATCATCCGGCATCAGGCCGCCGGCGCCATGAAAAAAGACAAGGTCCTGGCCCTTGCCCGCCTCGAACACCCGGATCTGCGCCCGCCCGTTCGAGACATCGATCATCCGGCTTTCCATCACTCGGCCACCATGGCTGGGCGTGCGGCCGTGGCGGCAACCGGAATGGGAGCTGGCACCGCACGCTCTTCAAGCGGGTGGATCCAGAAGCGGTCATCATGGGAGTCCTCGCCCCAGATGTTCTTGAGGTGCGGCATGACCTTCTCGGCAAAGAGACGGCTGGAATGCTTCACCTTCTCGGCCGGCATGTTGCCGATCTGCATGAGGCAGAAGATATGACCCACGCGCAGGGTCTTGATCAGCTCTTCCATCTGCTGGCGCACCGTCTCGGGGCTGCCGGCGATTATGTAGCGGTCGTCAACCAGTTCCTTCCAGCTCATATAGCCAATGGCTTCGCTGGCGGTGCGGGTCATCTGCGAGAGGGCGCCGGCCTTGATCGTCTTGACCGTGCGATAGCCAGGCGCATCAGCAAAACCCGGATAGATATGCAGGCAGCGGTTGTAGAAATAGCTGACATGCTCTGCATAGAGGCGTTCGGCCTCTTCATCGGTCTCGCCCACGCAGATCACCTGGGCAAAGCCAGCCCGGTAGGGGCTGTCGTCCTTGTTGCGTTCGGAAACGCGCTCCCAGTAGCCGTCCATCAGCAGCTTGGCCCGGAGGTAGCCGGTGTAGCTGAGATAGGAATAGTTATAGTCATTCTCGAGACAGAAATCGTAGGTCTCGACCGAGCCACCGCCGGGAATGAACACCGGCGGCCTCGGGCTCTGCACCGGACGGGGCCAGCAGTTGACGTAGCGCAGCTTGGTATAGCGGCCGTTGAAGGCAAAGGGCTCGCGCTCGGTCCAGGCCTTGATGATCAGCTCATGGGCCTCGGCATATTTCTCGCGAGTCAGCGCCGGCACGGTGCCATAGGCATAGTTGGTGTCCATGGAGGTGCCCACCGGGAACCCGGCCACAAGGCGCCCACCAGACATGCAGTCCAGCATGGCGAATTCTTCCGCAACGCGGATCGGCGGGTTGTAGAGGGCAATCGAATTGCCAAGAACGACGATGGCGGCCTTTGAGGTGCGGCGGGTCAGCGTGGCGGCAATAAGGTTGGGCGACGGCATCAGGCCATAGCCATTCGAATGATGCTCGTTGCAGCCAATACCATCAAAGCCCAGCTGCTCGGCATATTCGAGCTGGTCGAGGTATTCGTTATAGACCTCGTGCCCGCGGGCCGGATCAAAGACCGAATTGGGCAAATCGACCCAGACCGACCTGTGCTCGTGACGGAAATCCTCGGCCAGATTTGGCCAGGGCATGAGGTGGAACCAGGTAAACTTCATCTGCAGTCCTCCCGATGGTTTCTCTCCCGCCTTGGTTTGCGTCACTTACGGACGCTTAAGGCCCATTATCATGAGCGCAAATTTCAGTGCGCGCCAAGTGGTATGCACACGATCCATGGGCCGCAGCTTGTATGCCCCCGGCCTTTGGCCGATAAACGACCCTCCCCCGCTCCGGAGCCTGCAGCATGACAAGGATCACTGTTTCCGAAGAAGCGGCCGCAGAAACCTTCCGCGACCTGCCGTCCCTGCTTGCCGACCACGCACAGACACGGCCCGATGCAGCGGCGCTGCGTTGCGGCGAGGAAGTGCAGAACTGGCGTATGCTCGATAAACGGGTTGATCGCGTGGCGGCGGCCCTGCAGGGGCTGGGCATCGGGCGTGGCGACAAGGTTGCCATGCTGGCTCGCCCCTCCATCGCGTATGTGGAAGCCTTTCTGGGAACCTTGCGGGCCGGTGCCTGCGCGGTGCCGCTGTCCAACATGGCGTCGGGCGAGACGCTGTCGCGCATGATCGACGACAGCGGGGCACGGGTTGTGCTGGCAGACCACGGCCAACACGAGCTGTTGGCGCCTTTGCGGGCCGGGCTTACAGGTGTTCCCGCCGCCAACTGGCTAGGGCTTGATTTCACAGATCCATCCTGGCGGAACTACGAGGATTGGCTGGCAGCGGCGCCGGCACAGCCCAACCCCGTGACCATCAGCCCAGGCGACGATTTCAACATCATCTATTCCAGCGGCACGACGGGCGTGCCCAAGGGCATTGTCCACAGCCATGGCTTCCGCCATCTGCGGATCGAGGGCTTCAAGACATTCGGGTTCCGGGCCGGCGCCGTTACCCTGCTGGCAACCCCGCTCTATTCGAACACCACCCTTGTGGCCCTGCTGCCCAGTCTCGCCACCGGTGGCCTGACGGTGATCATGCCCAAGTTTGATGCAGGTGGTTATCTGGCGCTGGCCGCCAGCACCCGGGCCAATATCACCATGCTGGTGCCCGTGCAGTACGAGCGCCTGTTGGCCCATCCGGATTTTGACCAGACCGACCTTTCCGACTTCGAGATGAAGCTGTCCACCAGCGCACCCCTGCACGCCCAGGTGAAGCAGCAGATTCTCAAGCGCTGGCCAGGCGGCCTCGTCGAGAACTACGGGCTGACGGAAGGCGGTGGCTCCACCCGCCTGTTTGCCCATGAGCATCCCGACAAGTTGCACACCGTGGGCAAGCCGGGCCTGGGGGTTGAGATCCGCATCCTGTCCGAGGATGGCCGGGTCCTGCCAGTCGGCGAGATTGGCGAAGTGGTCGGGCGCAGTCTGGCCATGATGTCGGGCTACCATCGCCGCGACGACGCCACCGACGCCATGCTCTGGTATGATGAGGGCGGCCGTGTCTTCTTCCGCTCGGGCGACATGGGGCGCTTTGACGAAGATGGCTTCCTGACCCTGCTCGACCGCAAGAAGGACATGATCATCTCCGGCGGCTTCAACATCTACGCTGCCGACCTTGAGGTCGTCATGGCCAGCCATCCCGACGTCCTCGACGTGGCCGTCATTGGCGTGCCCTCAGCCGAATGGGGAGAGACGCCGCTCGCCCTGGTGGTGGCAAAACCCGGCACCGCCCCCGATCCGGCCGACCTGCGGCTGTGGGCCAACGGGCGCCTTGGCAAGACACAGCGCATCAGCGCGGTTGAGCTGCGCCCCGACCTGCCACGCAGCACCATCGGCAAGATTCTGAAACGTGAATTGCGGGCACCCTATTGGCCCGAAAGCAGAACCCCGTAAAACAAGCACACTTACCGGAGGAACATCATGGCCTGGGACTTCAAGACCGAACCCGCATTCCAGCAAAAGCTCGACTGGATCGACCAGTTCGTGCGCACCGAGGTTGAGCCGCTCGACCATGTGCTGGGCAGCCCCTATGACGTGCGCAATCCGCGCAACATCAAGCTGGTGCGCCCGTTGCAGGCACGGGTGAAGGCAGAGGGCCTGTGGGCCTGCCACCTTGGCCCGGAACTGGGCGGCCAGGGCTATGGGCAGGTGAAGCTGGCCCTGATGAACGAGATCCTGGGTCGGTCCCGCTTTGCCTCGGTGGTCTTTGGCTGCCAGGCCCCGGACACGGGCAATGGCGAGATCCTGGCCCATTATGGCACGCCGGCCCAGAAAGAGCGCTTCCTGAAGCCGCTGCTCGAGAACGAGATCGTCTCGTGCTTCTCCATGACCGAGCCGCAGGGCGGCGCCGATCCGCTGATCTTCACCACCACGGCGGTGCAGCAGGGAAATGAATGGGTGATCAACGGCGAGAAATGGTTCTCGTCCAACGCACGCTGGGCCGATTTTCTGATCGTCATGGCGATCACCGATCCCGACGCCACGCCCTATCGCCGCATGTCCATGTTCATCGTGCCGTCCTCCACGCCGGGGATCGAGATCCTGCGCGACGTGGGGTTTGGCGGGGAGCGCGAGGCCAGCCACGCCTATATCCGCTACACCAATGTAAAGGTGCCCCTCGACCACATGCTGGGCGGCCAGGGCGATGCCTTTGTGGTGGCCCAGACCCGTCTTGGCGGCGGGCGCATCCACCATGCCATGCGCACCATTGGCGAATCCCGCAAGGCCTTTGACATGATGTGCGAGCGCGCGCTCTCGCGCTTCACCCAGGGCCAGCGTCTGGCCGACAAGCAGATGGTGCAGGAAAAGATCGCCGACAGCTGGATCGAACTTGAGCAGTTCCGACTGCTGGTGCTGCGCACCGCCTGGCTGATCGACGAGTACAAGGACTATCGCCGGGTCCGCAAGGACATTGCGGCGGTGAAGGCTGCGATGCCCAAGGTGCTGAACGACATCGCTTCGCGCGCGCTGCACATTCACGGCTCGCTCGGCGTGTCGGCTGAAATGCCCTTCATGGGGCAGATCACCTCAGCCTTCGTGATGGGCCTGGCCGATGGCCCGACCGAGGTTCACAAGATCACGGTCGCCAAGCAGGTTCTGGGCGACTATCGCCCGACCACCGACCTGTTCCCCAGCTATCACCTGCCCCGTCAGCGCGAGCAGGCACTGGAGAAATATGGCGATCTGCTGGACATGGTTGCCGCCGAAGTCTGAACCGGCCTTGCAGAAATCAGGATCCAACCGGGATGCAGCACTGCTGCATCCCGGCGGGGTTTGATCCGGCCTAGATGGCCAGACGGTTTACAGCACTGACCACCGCTTCAAGCGCTGCCGTGGTGGTGTTCGTATCGATGCCGACACCGAAGGTGTTACGCCCGGCATCGCCCGCCATTTCAATGAAGCAGACCGCCTTGGCCTCGGAGCCGTGGCCGATGGCATGTTCGCTGTAATCAAGGAACGTGAAGCCAAGACCCAGGCCATCGGTGAGGGCATGCACGAAGGCGTCGATGGGGCCCGTACCCCGGCCTTCCAGCGTGTGCTTCACGCCCTTCCAGGTAACCTCCGCCCGGCAGGTCAGGCTGTCGTTCAGGGTTTCGGCATAGAGCAGACGATAGCTGTCGAGGTTCAGCGGCCCCTTGCGTTCGAGATACTCGATCTGGAAGCGCTCCCAGATGCGGTCGGCGGTGACTTCCGCTTCCGTCTTGTCGGCGATTTCCTGCACGGACTGGCTGAACTCGACCTGCAGGCCGCGGGGCAGCTTCAGGCCGTGATCGGCTTCCATGATATAGGCGACGCCGCCCTTGCCCGACTGGCTGTTGACCCGGATGATCGCCTCATAAGACCGGCCAACGTCCTGCGGATCGATGGGCAGATAGGGCACTTCCCAGACCGGGTCATTGCGCTGTTCGCGGGCCGCCATGCCCTTCTTGATGGCGTCCTGATGCGACCCTGAAAAGGCCGTGAAAACCAGTTCGCCCGCATAGGGATGGCGGGGGTGCACCGGCAGGCGGTTGCAGTATTCGGCGATTTCCATCGTCTTGTTGATGTCGGTGAAACCAAGCATCGGGTCCACGCCCTGGCTGAACATGTTCAGGGCCAGGGTGACGATATCAACATTGCCCGTGCGCTCGCCATTGCCGAACAGGGTGCCCTCGATCCGGTCTGCACCCGCCAGCAGGCCAAGCTCGGCGGCACCAACACCCGTTCCCCGGTCGTTGTGGGGATGCAGGCTCAGGACAATACGGTCGCGCTGCTTGAAGTGGCGGTCCATCCATTCGATCTGATCGGCATAGACATTGGGCGACGCCATCTCCACCGTTGCCGGCAGATTGAAGATCACCGGCCGTTCGACCGTTGGCTGCCAGACATCCATCACCGCGTGACAGACATCGAGCGCATAGTCGAGCTCGGTCCCGGTGAAGCTTTCCGGCGAATACTCATAGCGCACGTCGGTACCTGCGGCGCGCGCCTTGGCGGCAAGCTGATGGACAAGGACGGCGCCATCCACCGCAATCTTGCGAACACCCTCGCGGTCGAGGTTGAAAACCACCCGGCGCTGCAGCGTGGAGGTTGAGTTATAGAGGTGGACGATGGCCTTGCGGGCACCGGCAATCGCCTCGAACGTCCGCTCGATCAATTCCGGACGGGCCTGGGTCAGGACCTGGATGGCGACGCCATCAGGGATCAGGCCCTTGTCGATGATGTGGCGGCAGAAGTCGAAGTCTGTATCCGAGGCCGCAGGAAAGCCCACCTCGATCTCGGTAAAGCCAAGTTCAAGCAGATGGTGGAAGAAGCGCAGCTTGCGCTCGCGGCCCATGGGCTCGACCAGGGCCTGGTTGCCGTCGCGCAGGTCGACGCTGCACCAGATCGGCGCCTTGGCAATGACGCGGCTGGGCCATTGGCGATCTGGCAGATCAATGGGCGGGAAAGGGCGATACTTCTGAATCGGCAGCTTGCGCATGGAGCGCTCCGGATGTCGGTCGGCCCAGAAAGGAAAGTTGGGCCGGAAAGCAGGGCTTTGGGGGATCCGCCGCCGCCAACGCGGCGGGCTTCGCCGGTCCTACTGGACCGGGCGGGTAAGTCGAAGCAGTACGCAGGCGCGGGGCTCGATCATGGCACAACGATACCCTGCGGTGACACAGCCGGCAACCGCCTTGGGACAGAGCCGCATTCGGCAGCCTGTGGTGGGATCATGCGACCGCAGGCCTGCAAAAAGCTGGTGGAAAACCCCAAACTCATCAAGTACGTTTCGTTGTATTTGGGAGAAACGGACCGCGTGCCCCAAGGGCCTGCGGCCATGTGTCCTGAAAGACAAACAGGAGGGGATTTGATGTTACGTAGACAGTCTGGATGGGGTCGGCTTTCGCTTGGGGTCGCCGCTGCGGCATTCCTCGCAGGTCTGCCCCTGGCCGCTCAGGCCAAGGTGTCGCAGGCCGAAGTCGACCGGCTTGGCAAGGACCTGACCCCGCTGGGGGGTGAGGTTGCTGGCAACAAGGACGGCTCGATCCCGGCCTATGACGGTGGTCTGAAGGCCCCGCCCGCGGGTTACACCCCGGGCATGAGCCACATCAATCCGTTCAAGGACGACAAGGTCCTGTTCTCGATCAACGCCGGGAACATGGCCCAGTACGCCGACAAGCTGACGGAAGGTCAGAAGCAGGTCCTCAAGGCCTATTCGACCTACCGCATGGACGTCTATCAGTCCCGCCGGTCGTGCAACATCACCGAGAAGATGGCCAACGCCACCAAGGTCAACGGCCTGAACTCCGAACTGATCCATGACGGCAACGGCATCTCCGGCGCCATCCTGTCGGTTCCGTTCCCGATCACCGACAAGGACCCCAAGGTCGCCGGTGTTCAGAACTACTGGAACCATCGTCTGACGCCGCGTAACTTCAAGTTCCGCCGCGCCCAGGCCAATGCCTCCGTGCAGCGCAATGGCGATTACTTCGTCATCCGCAGCCAGGACGAGGGCATCCTTCACTGGTCCGGCCCGGGGCTTCGCGCCATCGGCGACGTGACGCAGATGGAGCAGCTGAACAACATCTGGGTGACCTACCTGAACGTCACGACCGAGCCCGCCCGTCTGGCCGGTTCCGTGCTGCTCGTGTACGAGACCATCGATCAGCTCGATGGCGCCCGTCAGGCCTGGCAGTACAACCCCGGCACGCGTCGCGTTCTTCGCGCTCCGCAGGTCGCCTACGACAACCCGATCTTCAACGGCGACGGTCTCGGTTCAACCGACCAGTTCGACATGATGAACGGCGCGCCGGACCGCTACAGCTGGGAGTCCATGGGCAAGGCCGAAAAGTACATCGCCTATAACGCCTATGAGTTCCAGTCGTCGGCCCACAAATATGCCGACCTGGTGAAGCCGGGCCATGTGAACCCCGACGTCCTGCGTTACGAACTGCACCGCGTGCGTGTGACCGAAGCCAAGCTGCGCGAAGGCTTCCGCCACATCTACTCACGTCGCACGTTCTATCAGGACGAGGACACCTGGCGTTTTGCCTATATCGACCTCTACGACACGCGTGGCGATTTCTGGCGCGCCCAGGAAGGCCCGATCGTCAACTGGTACGAAATCCCGTTCTGCTACAACGCAGCCGAGATGTACTACGACCTGCAGTCCGGTCGTTACCTGACGGTTTCCATGCGTAACGAAGAGCCGCAGATCAACTGGAACGCCGAGGA